>JANJTK010000247.1 GCA_024711155.1 Burkholderiaceae bacterium | reverse complement strand
GCAGAGATTCAAAAACGGTCTTCCTCCCGGCCACCCAGCAACACATCCTTGAGCAAATCTAACTGCGCTTCGGCGCGCAGCAGTTCATCGCGCATGGCGCGGATCTGCATTGACTGTTCGACGATCGTTTGATCGCGCTGGGCCAAAATGCTCTTGAGCAAAGCGGCAACATTCTCCAAATCCTTCGAGAAATTCGTTGAGCGGGTTTGAACTTCAGCACAGGCAGCCGATGCACCAACAATTGAATCGCGGGTCGCGTCAGCGCGCAGATCAGCAATTAAACGATCATCCTGCCGCAAGACATCAGCGCAAACCTCAAGCAACGGGCGCGGCGTCAGCTCAACAACAAGACGGGCATTGGACTGCAATCTAGCCAGCACATCGGGCGGCAAGACCAAATCGAAATGTGGATCGTTGTTCCAGCACAAGAACATCAGTCCTGAGTGGATGCTGCGAATAGTTATGCCGCCAATATTCGTGAATAAAGAGTTGGCACCATCCCACTCCCAAAAAACAGACCCGTCGCCCTGCTGTAATGAAATTCCATGCAGCAAATTAGCGCTTGGTGCGCTTGATAAATCCAGCCTGATTTTGTTGATCTTTGAACTGGCTGACAAACACAGCGTGATAGATTGACGCTCACTGTTTTCAGGGTAACTGACCCCGTGGCTGCGCGCTTGCTCATAACCCGCATCACCGTCACAAGCGAAATAAACCCGTATCTCCCGCACCGCCGGTGCAGACTTGAAAATATTCTTTGTTTGATGACTCTCAAATACTGATACACCTAGTTCAGGCAATGCCCCATTGCTGGCCAAAGCAAGAAAGTAGATAGGGCGATTAAGGCCAAGCCCCTCCTCCACGCTTTCATCAAAATCCGAAAAGCTGGCATTTTTAACATCTAAGGGGGCGACCAATGAGCCGGCCAATGATCGCTGGCCGTAGAACGCGACATTGCTGAACTCGGCGCGCAACAAGGCATCAAATTCGCTGTAATCAAGTTCCTTGACGTGAAAAGGGTAAGGTTCGGATCGATCTCGGTTGAACTCTGGCTTGTTCGGGCTCGAAATCAGCAGCACGCCATCAGGACGCAGTACACGACGAATCTCGCGCATCATTTCGCTATGCTGATCATGGTGTTCAATGGTTTCGAAACTCACCACGAGATCAACGCAAGCATCATCGAGCGGTAAATGTGCACAATCGCCATGATGAAATTCAAGATTTACTGCCTGATATTTATCCTTGGCGTGCGTAA
>JANJTK010000244.1 GCA_024711155.1 Burkholderiaceae bacterium | reverse complement strand
CGTGGTGCTCGTTGCGGATCCGCTCGCGCTCCTCGGCGGTCTTCGCGGTGCGCATCCGGCTGCGGTACTCGGTGCGCTTGCGGCGGGTCATCAGCTGGCTGCCGTAGATCTGCTCCTGCGCCTGCGTGCGGGTCTGGCTCTGCGTCTGGGCCTGGGTCTGGGCCTGCGTCTGCGCCTGCAGCGCGGCGGGCGCGACCACTGCGGCCAGAACCACCGAGCCCGCCAGGACGGAGAGCGCAATCGGTCGTCTGCTCATGGCGAGCACCTCCAGTCTGGTAAGGCGTCCCATCATACGACTACCCGCCGCCCGACCCCGAGGGTCCGCCGGCGGCCGCGGCAACGAGCGCGCGCCGACGCTGCAGGCTCTCCTCGGGCCAACGCTCGCCGATGCGATAGAACTCCGGCACCGCGGGCACGTCGGGCGACAGCACCACCCACGGCTGCTTCGACGACGTGAAGATGTGGATGTCCGGCTTCAGCCGATCCGGCGCGTCGAGCGTGCCCACCCGCACGAAGCGGATCGCGTCGCCGGCGCCGGCGTAGTTGCTCCACACGGCGACCCGGCACTTCGGGCAGCGCGCGATCTTCTGGCCCTTGCCGCTCTGCGACGGCGTGAGCACCACCTCCGGCTCGTCGCCGAGCAGCGTGACCCGATCGGCCTCGATCAGCGCGTTGAGCGCGAACGACGCGCCGCTCTCGCGCTGGCACCAGCGGCAGTGGCAGCAGTGGACGAACAGCGGCCCGGACTCGAGGCGATAGCGAACCGCCCGGCAGGCGCAGCCGCCTTCGACCGGGAACGCAGCGGACGACGACACGGCGGCCCCCTTCGACACGAGGATCGGGACGGCGTCCCGATCCCCGCATTGTGCGTGGGCGTTGGCTAGAACGGATAGTGCCGCGGCGTCGTCTGCACGGTGATCCAGCGCAGCTCGGTGAACTCGTGGATGCCGGCCTTGCCGCCGAAGCGGCCGATCCCGCTGCCCTTGACGCCGCCGAACGGCATCTGAGCCTCGTCGTGCACGGTCGGCCCGTTCACGTGGCAGATGCCCGACTCGATGCGGCGCGCGACGTTCATCGCCCGCGCGACGTCGCGGCCGAACACCGACGCGCTCAGCCCGTATTCGTTGTCGTTGGCGCAGGCGATCGCCTCCTCGACGCCGTTCACGCGGACGATGCACTTGACCGGCGCGAACGTCTCCTCGTGGTAGATGCGCATGTCGCGCGTGACGCGGTCGAGCACCGTCGCCGGCATCAGCGTGTCGGTGGCCTTGCCGCCGCACAGCAGCTTGGCGCCCTTGGCCAGCGCGTCGTCGATCAGCGCGTTGCAGTGCTCCACCGTGCCCATGCCGATCACCGAGCCGAGCACCACGGGATCGGGCTTGCGCGGGTCGCCCAGCGGCAGCTTGCCGGCCTTGCCGACGAACTTCGCG
>JANJTK010000234.1 GCA_024711155.1 Burkholderiaceae bacterium | reverse complement strand
GAAGACTTCCCGGAACCCTGTCAAGCCGCCGGGCTTTTCGACCTTCGCCGCCGTTGCGGCCCGGGTCCTGCCTGACGCTGCAGCGCCACAGCACTGCAGAGCCCGCGACTATAGCAGCGGCCGTCGGGTCATGCAAGCCAGCGAGCCCCTCACCGGTGGCGGAAGGCCGGCTTGCGCTTCTCGAGGAAGGCGGCCATGCCCTCCTTCTGGTCCTCGGTGGCGAACAGCGAGTGGAACAGGCGCCGCTCGAACACCAGGCCCTCCGAGAGCGGCGTCTCGTACGCGCGATTGACCGCCTCCTTGGCCATCATCACCGACGGCAGCGAGAAGCCCGCGATCGTCGCCGCGGCGGCGAGCGCCTCGTCGAGCAGGCGCTCGGCCGGCACGATGCGCGACACCAGTCCGGCGCGCTCGGCCTCCTCGGCGTCCATCATCCGCGCCGTCAGGCACAGGTCCATCGCCTTGGCCTTCGAGACCGCGCGCGGCAGCCTCTGCGTGCCGCCGGCGCCCGGAATCACGCCGAGCCGGATCTCGGGCTGGCCGAACTTCGCCGAGTCGGCGGCGATGACGATGTCGCACATCATCGCGAGCTCGCAGCCGCCGCCGAGGGCGAAGCCCGCGACGGCAGCGATCACCGGCTTGCGGACGCGGCGGATGGTCTCCCAGTTGCGCGTGACGTAGTCGCCGCGATAGACGTCCATGTAGCTGTAGCCGGCCATCGCCGCGATGTCGGCGCCGGCGGCGAAGGCCTTGTCGCCGCCGGTGATGACGATCGCGCCGATGCCTTCGTCGGCGTCGAACCCGAGCAACGCGGCGCCGAGTTCGTCCATCAGCGCGTCGTTGAGCGCGTTGAGCTGCTTGGGCCGGTTCAGCGTGATCAGTCCGACCCGGCCGCGGGTCTCGACCGTGATGAGTTCGTTGGCCATCGAAAGCTCTCCTCGTTGGGCGCGTGCGCGCGTCGATCGGCGATTCTGCCATGCGCCGCAGGCGGGACGCCGCGGGACGCGGGGGACACCGCGGGACACCCGGCGCACCCGGGCGCGCCCGGGGCACAATGGCGGACGCAACTTGGTGCGCGCGAGGAGAAAGCGATGTTCGACGCCCTGTACCTGGGCAAGACCGACGGCGGGTTCTCGGCCGCCCGCCGGCGCATCGGCGACGACGAGCTCGCGGCGGCCACCCCCGAGGCCGACGTCACGGTGCGCGTCGAGTGCTCGACGATCAACTACAAGGACGCGCTCGCGCTCACGAACCGATCGCCGGTGGTGCGGCGCTGGCCGATGGTGCCGGGCATCGACGGCGCCGGCGTCGTCGAGTCGAGTTCGCACCCGGGCTTCGCGCCGGGCGACCGCGTGATCCTGAACGGCTGGGGCGTGGGCGAAGCGCACTGGGGATGCCTGGCGCAGCGCGCGCGGCTGCGCGGCGACTGGCTGGTGCCGATGCCGGGCGAGCTCGACGCACGGCGCGCGATGGCGATCGGCACCGCGGGCTACACGGCGATGCTGTGCGTGATGGCGCTGCAGCGGCACGGCGTCGCGCCCGACCAGGGCGAGGTGCTCGTCACCGGCGCGGCCGGCGGCGTCGGCAGCGTCGCGGTCGCGCTGCTCGCGCGGCTCGGCTTTCGCGTGGTCGCCTCGACCGGCCGCGTCGACGAAGCCGACTACCTGCGCGCGCTCGGCGCCGTTGAAGTGATCGACCGGGCCGCGCTGTCGGCACCCGGCAAGCCGCTGCAGAAGGAGCGCTGGGCCGGGGTCGTCGACGCGGTCGGCTCGCACACGCTGGCCAACGCGTGCGCGCAGGTGAAGTACCGCGGCACCGTCGCCGCGTGCGGGCTCGCGCAGGGGATGGATCTTCCGGCGTCGGTGGCGCCGTTCATCCTGCGCGGCGTGACGCTGGCCGGGGTCGATTCGGTGATGTGCCCGATGCCCGAGCGACGCGAAGCGTGGGCGCGGCTCGCGCGCGAACTCGACCCGGCGCACATCGAGCGCATGACGACCGTGGCCGGCCTGGACGACGCGCTGCGGCTCGCGCCGGAACTGCTCGCCGGCAAGGTGCGCGGACGCGTCGTCATCGACGTGAACCGGTGAGCGCGACGCCGCCGCGGAGCCGTTCGCGGCGCGCCGCAGACGGCGCGCCGCTGTCGTACCGGATCGTTCCGGTCGATCCGCACGCGCACCTGTTCGAGGCGACGCTGACGATCGCGCGGCCCGATCCGGCCGGCCAGCGGGTCGCGTTGCCCGCGTGGATCCCGGGCAGCTACATGATCCGCGAGTTCGCGCGCCACGTCGTCTCGATCGAGGCGCGCTGCGGCGCGCGCGCGGTGCGGCTGCGCAAGCTCGACAAGCACACCTGGCAGGCGGCGCGCTGCGACGGGCCGCTCGTGCTGCGCTGGCGCGTCTACGCGTGGGACCTGTCGGTGCGCGCCGCGCACCTCGACGCGACGCACGGCTTCTTCAACGGCACCAGCGTGTTCCTGCGCGCGCTCGGGCACGAGGACGAACCCTGCGAGCTCTTGATCGAGCCGCCTGCGGGCGCCGCCGGCTCCGGCTGGCGCGTCGCGACGACGCTGCCGCGCGCGGGGGCGCGCCCGCACGGCTTCGGCCGCTACCGGGCCGCGGATTACGACGAGCTCGTCGATCACCCGGTCGAGATGGGGCGCTTCTCGTTGGCGTCGTTCGAAGCGGGCGGCGCGCGCCACGAGATCGCGCTCACCGGCGGGCACGACGCCGATCTCGAGCGGCTCGCGCGCGATCTCGCGCGCGTCTGCGCCGAGCAGGTCCGGCTGTTCGAGCCGCGCAGCCGGCGCGCACCGGTCGACCGCTACCTGTTCCAGGTGATGGCGGTCGGCGACGGCTACGGTGGACTCGAGCACCGCGCGAGCACCGCACTGATCTGCTCGCGCAACGACCTCCCGTGGCGCGGCCAGCGCGGCGTGACCGAGGGCTACCGGCGCCTGCTCGGACTCGCGAGCCACGAGTATTTCCACACCTGGAACGTCAAGCGGATCAAACCGCAGGCCTTCGCGCACTACGACCTGCAGCACGAGAACTACACGCGACTGCTGTGGATCTTCGAGGGTTTCACGTCGTACTACGACGACCTGACGCTCGCGCGCGCCGGGCTGATCGACGCCGACATCTACCTCGCAACGCTCGCGAAGACCGTGTCGGCGGTGCAGCGCGCGCCGGGACGCGCGGTGCAGAGCGTCGCCGAGTCGAGCTTCGACGCGTGGATCAAGTACTACCGGCAGGACGAGAACACGCCCAATGCGGTGGTCAGCTATTACGCGAAGGGCGCGCTGGTCGCGCTCGCGCTCGATCTGACGATCCGCGCGCGCACCGACGGCCGGCGCTCGCTCGACGACGCGATGCGGCTGATGTGGCGGCGCTACGGGCGCAACTTCTTCGAGCAGCGGCTCGGCCTCGCCGAGGACGAGTTCCCGCGCCTGCTCGAGGAAGCGACGGGCCTGCGGCTGGACGCCGCCGTGCGCGCGTGGGCGCACGGCACCGCCGGCCTGCCGCTCGCGCGCCTGCTCGCCGCCTTCGGCGTGCGGCTGCGCATGGGCGCCAGCGCGGGCGCACCGCCATCGCTGGGCGCGAAGCTCGCGACGCGCGAGGGCCAGCTGACGATCGCCACCGCGTGGAGCGGCGAGGCGGCTCAGCGCGCCGGGCTGTCGGCGGGCGACGTGCTAGTCGCCGTCGACGGCCTGCGCGTCGCCGAGCGCTCGCTGGTGGCGCTGCTCGCGCGCAGGCGCCCCGGCGAGCGGGTGCGCGTGCACGCCTTCAGGCGCGACGAGCTGTTCGACTGCGACGTGGTGCTGGACGCCCCGCCGCTGGCCGAGGCCGCGCTGACGCGCGCGCCGCGCGCGGGCGCCCGGGCGCGCCGGCTGTTCGCCCAGTGGCTCGGCC
>JANJTK010000210.1 GCA_024711155.1 Burkholderiaceae bacterium | reverse complement strand
GTACTACCTGAACGAGCAGGTCAAGGCGATCCAGAAGGAGCTCGGCGAGGGCGAGGACGGCGCCGACATGGACGAGCTCGAGAAGAAGGTCAAGGCCGCGCGGATGCCCAAGGAGGCGCTGAAGAAGGCCGAGGCCGAGCTGAAGAAGCTCAAGCTGATGTCGCCGATGTCGGCCGAGGCGACCGTCGTGCGCAACTTCATCGACACGCTGGTCGGGTTGCCGTGGCGCAAGAAGAGCAAGATCAACAACGACCTCGCGCATGCCGAGGCCGTGCTCAACGAGGATCACTACGGCCTCGAGCGCGTCAAGGACCGCATCATCGAGTACCTCGCGGTGCAGCAGCGGGTCGAGAAGGTCAAGGCCCCGATCCTGTGCCTGGTCGGGCCTCCCGGGGTCGGCAAGACCTCGCTCGGCCAGTCGATCGCGCGCGCGACCAACCGCAAGTTCGTCCGCATGGCGCTCGGCGGCGTGCGCGACGAGGCCGAGATCCGCGGCCACCGGCGCACCTACATCGGGTCGATGCCGGGCAAGATCCTGCAGAACCTCACGAAGGTCGGCGTGCGCAACCCGCTGTTCCTGCTCGACGAGGTCGACAAGATCGGGATGGACTTCCGCGGCGACCCGTCGTCGGCGCTGCTCGAGGTGCTCGACCCCGAGCAGAATTCCACCTTCACCGACCACTCTGTCGAGGTCGAGTACGACCTGTCGGACGTGATGTTCGTCGCGACGGCCAACACGCTGAGCATTCCGCCGGCGCTGCTCGACCGGATGGAAGTGATCCGCCTGTCGGGCTATACCGAGGACGAGAAGGTCAGCATCGCGCAGCGTTACCTGCTGCCGAAGCAGATGAAGAACACCGGCCTGAAGACGACCGAGATCTCGGTTTCCGAGGGCGCGCTGCGCGACATCGTGCGCTACTACACGCGCGAAGCCGGCGTGCGCTCGCTCGAGCGCGAGATCAGCAAGATCTGCCGCAAGGTCGTGAAGATGCTGCTGATGAAGAAGCAGGACAAGAAGGTCGCCGTCGGCCCGAAGAACCTCGACAAGTTCCTCGGGGTGCGGCGCTACAGCTTCGGCATCGCCGAGAAGGAGAACCAGGTCGGGCAAGTCACCGGACTTGCGTGGACCGAGGTCGGCGGCGAGCTGCTGACGATCGAGGCGGCGGCGATTCCCGGCAAGGGCACGACGACTTTCACCGGCAAGCTCGGCGACGTGATGCAGGAGTCGATCAAGGCCGCGATCACGGTCGTGCGCCGGCGCGCGCGGCGGCTCGGCATTCGCGACGACTTCCACGAGAAGACCGACATCCACATCCACGTGCCGGAGGGCGCGACGCCCAAGGACGGACCGAGCGCCGGCATCGCGATGACGACGGCGCTGGTCTCGGTGCTCAGCGGCATTCCGGTGCGCGCCGACGTGGCGATGACCGGCGAGATCACGCTGCGCGGCGAGGTGCTCGCGATCGGCGGCCTGAAGGAGAAGCTGCTCGCGGCCCACCGCGGCGGCATCCGCACGGTGATGATCCCCGAGGAGAACGTGAAGGACCTCGCGGAAATCCCCGACAACGTGAAGAACCGCCTCGAGATCGTCCCGGTCAAGTGGATCGACCGCGTGCTCGAGGTCGCGCTCGAGCGCCAGCCGGTGCCACAGCCGGAAGACGAGCCGGCGGGCGCGGCGTCCGCCGCCGCGGCGCCGGCGGCCGGGGGCGACGTCGTCACGCATTGACCCGGCGCGCGCGGGCGGACGACGGCATGGTGCGCGGGTCCGGGAGGGCCCGCGCAGTGCCGTTTCCCAGAGGGAAAACGCGCTGCGCTCGTGCGCTGCGTTGCTTGACACCCGGATGGCAGCGGCGATTTAATACGGCTCCGCTTCGCCGAGCCTCGTGGTCGCCTGCGGCATTCATGCACGAGCGCGCCCTTGCCGGCGCGCCTATCCATCAAGAGATCCTGGAACAGAGGGGACAGCAGTGAACAAGACCGAACTGATCGACCACATCGCGAAGCAGGCCGACATCTCGAAGGCCGCCGCGGGTCGCGCTCTCGACGCTCTCGTCGGCGCCGTGCGCACGACGCTGCGCAAGGGAGGCTCGGTGACGCTGGTCGGGTTCGGCACTTTCGCGGTCGGCAAGCGCGCGGCGCGCAGCGGCCGCAATCCCCGCACCGGAGCGACGATCCGCATCAAGGCCGCCAAGGTGCCGAAGTTCCGCCCCGGCAAGGCCTTGAAGGACGCGATCAACTGACGCCGCGCGCGTCGCGCGCGCTTGAACGGCGCGCCGGCTTGTGCGTATAATTGCGTTCTTCGCTTCGCGTCATGCGGGCAGGGCAGCCTGGCGAGGGTGCTTAGCTCAGTCGGTAGAGCGGCGCCCTTACAAGGCGTAGGTCGGGAGTTCGAGCCTCTCAGCACCCACCACCGCGCCATGCCCCGCGCGACGTGCAGGCGAGCGAAGACAGCCGCAGCGATGCGGCCGAGGAGTGGTAGTTCAGTCGGTTAGAATACCGGCCTGTCACGCCGGGGGTCGCGGGTTCGAGTCCCGTCCACTCCGCCAACACCCAGAGGGCGAACGAGAGTTCGCCCTTTTTTTTCACCGGGGCAGCCAGGCATGTTCGAGACGGTCAGAAAACACCAACGGCTGATGCAGTTCGTGCTGCTCGTGCTGATCTTTCCGCCGTTCGCGTTCTTCGGCATCCAGGGGTACGACCGCTTCTTCTCCGACGCCGACGTCGTCGCCACCGTCGACGGCGCGAAGATCATGCGCCAGCAGTTCGAGTCCGCGCACCAGGAGCAGGCCGAGGGGCTGCGCCGCGTGCTCGGCGACCGCTTCGATCCGGCGCTGCTGGCGACACCCGAGGCGCGCGCCCGCACGCTGGAGAACCTCGTGATGCAGCACGTGCTGTCGGGCGCGGCGAGTGAGCGGCGCATCGCGGTCAGCGACGCGCAGCTTGCGCGCGAGCTGCGCGCGCTGCCCGGCTTCACGCTGCCCGACGGGCGTTTCGACACCGAGCGCTATCGCGCCGCGGTCGCCGCGCAGGGGCAGTCGGTGGAGGCGTTCGAGGCGCGCGTGCGCTCGGACCTGTGGCTGCGCGCGCTGCCCGACGCGATCGCCGACACCGCGCTGGTGCCGCCGTCGATGGTCGAGCGGGTCATCGGCCTGTACGAGCAGACGCGCGAGGTGCGCGAACTCGCGTTCAGTCCCGCGCCGTATTCGGCGAAGGTTCAGCTCGACGACGCGCAGGTGGCGGCGTGGTACGAGCGCAATCCGGCGTCGTTCGAGGTTGCCGAGAGCGCGCGGGTCGAGGCACTGGTGCTCGATCGCGAAGTGCTTGCGGCGCGCATCACGGTTTCGGAGGCGGACGCGCGCTCCTACTACGAGCAGAACAAGGCGCGCTATGCGACTGCCGAGCAGCGACGCGCGAGCCACATCCTGGTCAGCGTCGAGGCCGGCGCATCCGCGGGCGAGCGCGCGCAGGCGCGGGCGCGCGCCGAGGCGATCGTCGCGAAGCTCGCCGGCGGCGCCGACTTCGCGGCGCTCGCGCGCGCCGAGTCGCAGGATCCCGGGTCGGCGCCGGCCGGCGGCGACCTCGGGCTGTTCACCCGCGAAACGATGGCCAAGCCGTTCGCGGACGCGGCCTTCGCGCTGCAGCCGGGGCAGACCAGCGGCATCGTCGAGACCGAGTTCGGGCTGCACGTGATCCGGCTCGCCGAGGTGCGCCCGGGGACGCAGCGCGACTTCGCGGCCGTGCGCGGCGAGATCGAGGCGGAGATCCGCGCGCAGCAGGCGAGCGCGCGCTTTGCCGAGGCGGCGGTCGAATTCAACAACCTCGTCTACGAGGAGGCCGACAGCTTCGCCTCGGCCACGAAGCGCTTCGGCATCGAGGTCGTCGCCGTCGACGGCATCGGGCGCGCAGGGGCGCCGAGCCTGCCGGCCACGCACCCGCTGAACCACCCCCGGCTGCTGAAGCTGCTGTTCGACGCCGCTTCGATCGAACGCAAGCTCAACACCGAGGCGGTCGACGTCGGGGGCAACCGGCTGGTGTCGGCGCGCATCGTCGAGCATCGTCCGAAGGCGCGCAAGCCGCTCGAGGCGGTGCGCAGCGAGGCGCGCGCGCTCGCGACGCTGGACGCGGCGCTGGCGCTGGCGAAGCAGGAGGGCGAGGCGCGCCTGAAGGCGCTCTCGGGCGGCGCGGCGGCCGACGGCTTCGCGGCGGCGCGCACCGTCACGCGCCAGCCGGCGAAGGATTTCCCGGCGGCCGCGGTGCAGGCGGTGTTCGGCGCTGCGGCCGGCAAGCTGCCCGCGTTCGTCGGGGTCGACCTCGGCGGGCAGGGCTACGCGATCTACCAGGTCACGAAAGTGACGCCGCCCGACGAGAAACGCGTCGCCGCGGTGCGCGACTCGTACCGGCAGCAGTTGCAGCAGATCTATTCGCAGCAGGCGCTGTTCGACTACCGCGAGTCGCTGAAGGCGGGCGCGAAGATCGAGCGCAATCCGCAACGGGTCGCTACGCCCGAGGATCGCTGAGGCGCGCGCCGGTGCCGGCGGGGCCGGGCGGGCCGGCCAGCCCGGCGGCGGCCGCCAGCACCCGGCGCGCCGCCTCGCGCCGCGCCGCTTCGTCCGGCGCGGCGAGCGCGACGAGCGGCGCGGCCTCGATGCCGGCGTAGTTGCGCTTCATCGAGCGCTCGTAGGCGGGGTCGTAGTGCAGCGCGAGCAGCGACGCGACGAAGGCCTCCCATTGGCCGGCTGCGGCCATCGCCTTCCAGGCGTCGACCTGCCGTTGGCCGTGCAGCGGCGCAAGCCGCTCGAGGCGCTCGCCCAGCAGCGCGGGATCGTCGGTGAAGTGGCGGTACTCGCCCAGCAGCAGCCGCGCGCGCACCGCGGG
Source organism: Burkholderiaceae bacterium (assembly GCA_024711155.1). Taxonomy (GTDB): domain Bacteria; phylum Pseudomonadota; class Gammaproteobacteria; order Burkholderiales; family Burkholderiaceae_E; genus Zeimonas. The sequence goes on along the minus strand of JANJTK010000210.1, from coordinate 849 downwards.
CGCCGCGTCGATGCGCACGCAGGGGGCGGCGCGCATCGCCTCGATCAGCGCGTCGGGCAGGTGGCAGCGCCCCACGCGCCGGCTCTCCGACTCGACGAAAGCCGGCCGCTGCGGATCGAGCCGGCGCAGCGCGTCCCACAGCGCGGTCTCGAAGTTCTTCTGCGACGGCTGCGCCGCCTCGGGCATCGAGCCGAGCACCGAGCCGCGGTGACGCGCGATCGCCTCGAGGTCGAGCACCTGCGCGCCGCCGGCTTCGAGCTGCTGCAGGATCAGGCTCTTGCCGGTGCCGGTGCGACCAGCGAGCACGCGCAGCTCCAGCCGCTGCGGCAATCGTGGCAGGTCGTCGAGAACGCGACGGCGAAACGCGCGATAGCCGCCGTCGAGAACGGCGGTGCGCCAGCCGATCCGCGCGAGGATGGTCGCGAGTGCCCCGGAGCGGTTGCCGCCGCGCCAGCAGTAGACGAGCGGGCGCCAATCGGGCGGCCGGTCGGCGAACAGGTGTTCGACCAGGTCGGCCACGTTGCGCGCGACGAGTGCGGCGCCGACGCGGCGCGCCTCGAAGGCCGAGCGCTGCTTGTGGATCGTGCCGACCAGCGCGCGTTGCGCGTCGTCGAGCACGGGCGCGTTGAGCGCGCCCGGGAGGCGGTCCTCGGCGTACTCGGACGGGCTGCGCGCGTCGATGACGGCGTCGAAGCGGTCCAGGCCGGCGAGGGCCTCGTCGATCGTGATCGGGATCGGATCTCTCATGGAGCGGGAGGCGGGGCGGCGCGGGCCCCCCCCCGCCACGGGCGCCCCCATGGAGCAGCGCCGCAAGGCGGACAATACGCCCACGGGTAGCGCCGCTGACAC
>JANJTK010000206.1 GCA_024711155.1 Burkholderiaceae bacterium | reverse complement strand
GCGGTCCCAGCGCTGGCGCAGCGACAGCTTGCGCAACTGCAGCGCGCCGTCGTCGACGCGGATCGCGCTGCCCGCCCGCGCGCCTTCCGCCGCCGGCGTCACGCGCACGCGCGCGCCGAGCGCCGCCTCGCCTTCGAGCGCTTCGACATCGAGCCACGGCGCCGCAATCCACCACCAGCGCTTCAGCGCGATTGCCGACGCCTGCGCTTTCGCGTCGACCTCGCCGCGCTGCCAGTGCGCACTGCCGCTCGCCTGCGCGCGCTCGCCGCCGTCGAGCACGGCGGTCGCCTCGAATTCGGCGGGCGCGTCCGGGTCGCTCTGCAGGCCGCGCACCGCGATCTCGATCGCGCCGGCGTCGATGCGCAGCGGCCGCGGCGCGAACTGCGCGTCCTCGAAGGCGAGCTTGCCGCCGCTGACGGCGACCTCGTCGACCCTCCACTGCGGGGCGGCCGCGGCCGGAGCTGCCTGCGCATCCGCCGCCGGCGAGGGCGCCGCGGGTGCCGGCTGCGAGGCCGGAGCCGCCGCCGCGCCGGCGCCGCCCTTGCCGCTCCGTTCGAGCGCCGCCAGCACCGGCTCGAGGAATCGTCCCTGCGCGCCGCGCTGCACGTTCACCTGCGGCGCGACGATCGCGACGCGGCCGATCGCGTGGCGGTTCTGCGGCCAGGCGACCGAGATCGACGTCGCCTCGACCGATTCGGCACTCGCGAGTGCGGCGCCGCCGGGCTGGCGCAGGTCGAGACTCGCGAGCGCCGCACTGCCGTCGATCGCGAGCGCGGCCGGCGCGCCCTGCGGCTGCCTGAAACCGATCTTCAGCTTCGCGCCGAGCCGGGCCGCGCGCACCTCGACCGGCAGCTGCGTCGGCACGTAGCCGGCCAGCCGCGCCAGGTCGACGCCGTCGAGCGTCAGCGCAAGCGCGGCCTCGCGCGCGGCCGCGAACGGCAGCGCGGTGCCCCCGAGCGCGAAGGCGGCGCCGTCGAGCGTGCCGCGCAGGTCCGGCTCGACCGGCTTCTGCTCGTCCCCCGGCAGGCTCGACACGAACGGAACGCGCAACGCGAGCCCGGCCACCTCGTGCCGCGCCCCGAGCTTCGCGTCGTCGAACACGACCCGCCCGTCGTCGATCGCGATGCCTGAAACCGAGAACGCCGGCGGCCCGCCGGTGGAAGGAGGCTGCCCCCCCCACTTGTCGGCGAGGTCCTGCCAGTTGAAGCGGCCTTGCGCGTCGCGCGCGATCCGCACCCGCGGACGCTGCAGCGACACCGACGAGACCACCGGTGCGAGCCGCAGCAGCGAGCGCCACGACGCGCGCGCTTCGAGCAGGTCGAAGCCCGCGAACTCGGTCTCGCCCGCCGGCTCGCCGACGCGCGCATCGCGCACCCGCAACGCAAGCGTGAACGGATTGAACTCGACGCCGCCGATCGCGACCGGGCGCCCGAGCTCGGCCGGCAACCGTTTCGCGAGCTGGTCCTGCGCGATGCGCGGCAGCGCCACGAAGCCGGCGAGCGCGTACAGCCCAACGACGGCGAGCGCGGCCGCGAGCCACTTCGTCCAGCGCGACACCTTGCGTTGCTCGCCGGACATCGCCTCTCGCTCCCCGTCAGGCCGTGCCGCCGACCGTCAGCGCTTCGATGCGCAGCGTCGGCTGCCCGACGCCGACCGGCACGCTCTGCCCGTCCTTGCCGCACACCCCGATGCCGGCGTCGAGCGCCATGTCGTTGCCGATCATGGTGACCCGCGTCAGCACGTCGGGCCCGTTGCCGACCAGCGTCGCCCCCTTGACGGGGTACTGCAGCTTGCCGTTCTCGACCCACCACGCCTGCGAGGCCGAGAACACGAACTTGCCGTTCGTGATGTCGACCTGCCCGCCGCCGAAATTCACCGCATACAGCCCGCGCTCGACCGACGCGAGGATCTCGGCCGGGTCGCGGTCGCCGCCGAGCATGAAGGTGTTGGTCATGCGCGGCATCGGCAGGTGCGCGAACGACTCGCGCCGGCCGTTGCCGGTCGCCGGCCGCTTCATGAGTCGCGCGTTCAGCGTGTCCTGCAGGTAGCCCTTCAGGATGCCGTCCTCGATCAGCACGTTGCGCCGCGAGAGGTTGCCCTCGTCGTCGACGTTGAGCGAACCGCGCCGTCCCGCGAGCGTGCCGTCGTCGACGACCGTCACGCCGCGACTCGCGACGCGCTGCCCGATGCGCCCTGCGAACACCGAAGAGCCCTTGCGGTTGAAGTCGCCCTCGAGCCCGTGGCCGACGGCCTCGTGCAGCAGCACGCCCGGCCAGCCCGGGCCGAGCACGACGGTCATCGGACCCGCCGGCGCCGGACGCGACTCGAGGTTCGTCAACGCCGCGCCGACCGCCTCGTCGACGTAACCCGCCAGCCGCGCGTCGTCGAACTGCGCGAGGTCGAAGCGCCCGCCGCCGCCGCTGTGTCCCTGCTCGCGCCGCCCCGCCTGCTCGGCAATCACGGTGAGCGAGATTCGCACCAGCGGACGCACGTCGGCGGCGATCAGTCCGTCCGAGCGCGCCACCAGCACCACGTCGTACTCGGCCGCCAGGCCCGCCATCACCTGCGACACGCGCGGATCGCGGGCGCGCGCCATGCGCTCGATGCGCTCGAGCAGCGCGACCTTCTCCGCGGCGTCCAGGCGCACGATCGGATCCTGCGCCGCGTACAGCGCACGCGTCGCGCCCGGTGCGAAACCCGGCGCCACCTTGACGCGCCCGGCGCCGCGCGCAGCGATCGCGCGCGCGGCGCGTGCGGCCGACATCAACGCCTCCGCGCCGATCACGTCCGAGTACGCGAAGGCGGTCTTGTCGCCGGCCACGGCGCGCACGCCGACCCCCTGGTCGATCGAGAAGCTGCCGGACTTGACGATCCCCTCCTCGAGACTCCAGCCCTCGCTGCGCGTGAACTGGAAGTAGAGGTCGGCGTAGTCGACGCGATGGCCGAAGATCTCCGCGAGCGCGCGCTGCAGGTGGGTCTCGTCGAGCCCGTACGGCTCGAGCAGCACCGAGCGCGCGATCGCGAGCCGTTCGAACGGGGGTTCCGCGGGTTTCATGCCCGGAATCCTACATGACGCGGTGCGCGAGCGCCGGCAGCCCCGTGCGCACTTGCCGCAGCCGCTCGCGCGCCACGTCCCCGACCACGACGCCCTCGCCGTCCTCGTCGTGCAGCGCCACGATCTCGCCCCACGGATCGGCGAGCAGCGAGCGGCCCCAGGTGCGCCGGCCGTTCTCGTGCCGGCCACCCTGCGCGGGCGCGAGCACGTAGCACTGGTTCTCGACCGCGCGCGCGCGCAGCAGCATGTCCCAGTGCGCGCTGCCGGTGGTCCACGTGAACGCCGACGGCACCAGGATCAGGTCGACCGGCGCCAGCGCGCGGTACAGCTCCGGAAAGCGCAGGTCGTAGCAGACGCTCAGCCCGATGCGCCAGCTCGTCGCTGCAGCGCCCGCCGCTGCCGCCGGCAGGTCGAGGTCGAACACCACCGGCGTGCGGCCGGGGGCGATCGTCGCCGCCTCGTCGTAGCGCTCGCTGCCGTTGTCGAAGCCGAACAGGTGGATCTTGTCGTAGCGCGCGACGCGCCGCCCGTCGGGCCCGTAGACGAGCGCGGTGTTGAACACCTTGCCGGGATTCGCAGCGGCCAGCGGCAGCGTGCCGCCGACGAGCCAGATTCCATGCGCCGCCGCCTGTCCCGACAGGAACGCCTGCAGCGGCCCGATGCCGTCGGACTCGCGGATCGCCAGCTTGTCGCGATCGTGGCGCCCCATCAGCACGAAATTCTCCGGCAGCGCGACCAGCTGCGCGCCTGCCGCCGCGGCCGTGCCGATCAGTTCCTCGGCGCGCGCGAGGTTCGCCGCGACGTCGGTCCCCGACACCATCTGCACCGCCGCCACGCGCAGCGCCGCCTGCGCACCGCCCCGCGCGGCATCCGCCGCTCCCCTTGCCTGAGCCATCGATTCGATCTCCTTGTCCGTTTCGGTTCGCGCGGGCGCCGCCTCAACGAGGGGCCGGCCCCGGAGCGGCCGGGCCCTCGCGCTCGCGCGCGACCACCTGCGGATCGCTCCACGAGCCGGTCACGTCGTAGTGGAACGAAAACAGCTGCTGCAGCGGCTGCTGCAACGCCATCTGCGCGACCAGCGCGCCGAGCCCCAGCGCGGGATTCGCCAGCGCCGCATAGGCGAGCGACGCCAGCCCGGCGTTGAGCTCGGGCCGCACCTCGACCCGCAGCGCCTGCGTCTCGGCGGCGATGTCGGCCTGCCCGCGGATGCGCACGTCCGCGCTCAGTCCGCGCATCCTGAAGTCGTCGGTGCGCACGACGCCGCTTTCGATGCGCGCGGTGCCGTCGATGCGGTCGAACGCGAAGCCGCCGGCGAACAGGTCGCGGAAGTCGAACGCGAGCCGGCGCCGCAGCGACTGCAGGTTCAGCACGCCGATCAGCTTCGCGATGCCGGGATCCGATCTCAGGAACTGGCCCTTGCCGAGCTCGATCGCCAGGTCGCCGTCGAGGCTGCGGTAGTCGAGGCGCAGCGGCGAGCCGACCCAGCGCACCTTCCCGCTCATCCGTCCGTCCCCGCCGCGCACCGTCTCCGGAAAGCCGAAGGTCGCCAGCAGCGCGCCCGCGTCGCGCAGTTCGAGATCGAGGTCCATTTCGGTGGCGCGGCGCGCCGCGCCCGGCCGCGTCTGCCAGCTGCCGCGCGCAACCAGCGTCGCGGCCGGATGCCTCACGCGCAGCTGCTGCAATTGCCAGACCGGCGCGGCCGGCGTGCCGGCGTTGGTCGCCTTGAGTTCGAGCGCGCCGAGGCGCCGGTCGTTGACGACGAGTTCGTCGGCGACCACGTCGAGCCCGGGCAGCGTGCGCGGCGCGCTGTCGAGCAGGTTCTCGAATTCGCCGATGCGGTCGCGCGGGATCTCGAGTCGCGTGAAGCGCGCCGACAGCGTCCCCTGCGGCTGCCTGCCGTCGGCCTGCGTCCACGCGAAGAAGCCGTCGATTTCGCGCGCGTGCACGTTGGCGCGCCAGGCAGCCCCGGCGCGCGACGCGCCGAAGACGACCTCGTGCAGCGTCTTGCCGGCCGCGACGACTTCGGTCGCGACCAGCGCGACGGTCTGCGGCATGACAGAGAAGCCGTCCCCCGCGCGCGCGGCGTCGGCCGCACCCGCCGCGCCGACAGCACCCGCCGCGCCGCTCGCGCCGGCAACCGCGAGCCCGGCTCCGAGCACCGCGTTCCACGCGTCGAGGTCGACCTGCGGCGCGCGCAGCAGCACCGCGAATCCGCTCTCCGGCACGACCGGCTCGGCGGCCAGCGCGAACGCGCCGCGCCGCGTCGCGAGGCGCTGCGTGTCCGGGTCGCGCTCGCGCTCGAACGCGAGCCGCACGTCGTCGCGCAGCTGCGCGGTGATCCGGTCGCCCGCCGGCCGCTCGCCCGGCCGCAGCGGTTCACGCGGCCGCAATTCGACGCGCAGCGGCCACTTTTCGCCGGCCGCCTTGGCGAACGGCGCCGGCAGCGCAATCGACAGTCCCTCGAGATCCGAGGTCGCCACCAGGCTCGCCGCGCGACCGCGCACGTCGATCCCGGCGCGCCAAGCGGCTGCGCCCCCGAGCGCGCGAGTGAGCGCGTTGTCTTGCAGCCGCGCGATGCCTTCGGCGGGGACGGTGCCCTGCGCGTCGATCACGAAGCGGCCCGGCTCCGGCGTGTCGCCCTCGACCGCCAGCGGGCCGCCGAGCAGCGTCGCGCGCATGCCCCGCAACGCGAGCCGGCTCTCGGTGAACTCGAGCCGCCCCGAAACGTCCTGCAGCGGCGGCACGGTGCGGTCGATTTCGACGTCGTTGCCCGCGAAGCGGACGCTGCCGCGCACGCGCGTCGCCTCGACGTTGTCGAGCGGCATCTCGAACGCGAGTTCGAGCCGCGCGTCGCCGCCGATCGACAGGTCGCGCGTGAAGTCGTCGAGTCGCGTCGGCAGCGGACTGTCGTTGACGAAGCCGACCATGTCCTGTGCCGGCCCCTGCCCGGCGCCCTCGATGCGCAGCAACGGCCGGTCGAAGTCGGCCAGGCGCGCGGTGGTGCGCCCCAGCGCGACGCTGCGGATGCGCCCCGACGCGACGTCGATCTCCATCCCGGCGCGCTCGAAGCGCAGGCGGCCCGCGATGCGCTCGATCGTCGGCCAGTCCGGCGCGTAGGCGAGGGTCGCGTCGGCGAGCTTCGCCTCGATGCGGAACTCGCCGCTGGCCGGATCGCGGAAAGGGAAGTCGGCGAGATCGCCGCGCAGCACGAAGACGAGTTCGTCCGAACGGCCCGCGCGCACCGCGTCGCGCACCCAGTGCCGGACGTCCTCGGGAATCCGCAGCGGCAGGTAGCGCGCCGTGCGCGCCGCGTCGGCGCGATCGAGGCGTCCGGCGAGGTCGACGATCCCGGCGCCCTTGCCGCCGCTGCGGTAACGACCGGCGAGTTCGCCGCTGGCGTCGGCGTTGGCGAATTGCAGCGAGCGGACCTCGACTTCGACCACGGGCGCGGCGGGCGCAGCCTGCTCCGGGGATGAGGCGGGCGCGGCGGCGTCCGTCGCGGCGGGCGGCGCGACCGTCCACTCGGCCTCGAGAGCGAGTCGCGCGAGCGGCACGTCGGGCTCGGCGAACAGCCCCGGGAAGCGCAGTACCGCCGATTCGCCGCGCAGCGACACGCGACCACCGCGGCCGTCGATGCGCGCGCTGCCCGAAACGTTCGAGAAACCCGGCAGCGCAAGTTCGCCGGGGCGCGGCGGCGCCTCGACGGGCTGGAAGCCGAGCCGCTCGAAAGCGACGTCGACGCCGACCCCGGCCAGCGGGTCGCCGATCGCCGGGTCGCCCGCGCGCGCCGCGTCCCAGTCGAGCGCGAGGCGCTCGATGGTGCCCGACACGCGCAGCGCCGCGAGCGGTCGCCGAAGCTCCTGCGGCAACGGCAGCCGCGCGAGCAATTCATGGATGCGCGCGCCGTCGAGCGCGCCCAGCGCGAGGCGCGCCGAGCGCGCCTCGCCCGCGCGCGACAGCACCAGCGCCGACTGGCCGTCGAGCGCGGCGAGCGACTGTCCGTCGTCGTCTTCGGCGCGCAGCCGCTCGAAGGCGAGCGCGAGGCCGCCGTCGTCGCGGCGCTCGGCACGCACCTCGGCGTCGAGCGCGCGCAGGGGCACGCGCCGCCCCTGGGCGTGCGCGTCGATCCCGAGCGCCGACAGCTTCACCAGCGCATCGTCGAGCGCGCCGTCGCCGAAGCGCGACCACGCGCGCAGCCGCGCCTGCCCGCCGTCGACCGTGACGCCGCCGACCGTGAAGGCGGTGAGCGTGACGCCGGCCAGCGCCGCGAAGTCGATCGTGTTCGCCCCGACGTAGGCCTCGCCGCGCCAGCGGCGCCAGTCGGCGGTCGGCGCGAACGGCGGCCGATGGAACTCCACTGCCGCCTCGACGCCGGCCGCGGCATCGAGCAGCTCCGGCACGCGAATCGACGCGCGATGGCGCCGCCCGACCGTGCCGACGGCGACGTCGACGCCGCGCACGACAGCGGCCTCGCCGGTCACCCGGTCGCGCCAGTCGATCGCGGCGCCGCGCAGCGCCACGCGCCGGTGCGCGAACAGCCGGTCGAGCAGGTCGTCGCGCATCGGCTCGTCGAGGTCGACCTCGAACCCGGCCACGCGCACGCGCCGCGCGTCGACGCGCTCTACGCGCAGCCGCGGCGAGTCGATCTCGAGCAGCGCGAGCGACAGGTTGCCGGCGAGCAGCGCGCGCAACGACAGCACCGCGCGCACCTCGGCGGCCTCGAACGCGGGCGCGCCGTCGTCGTCGTCGACGGCGATTCCGCGCACCCGCAGGCGCGGGCGCGGCCCGTCGAAGTCGGTCACCAGCGGCCCGAGCCTGACCGGTCGGCCGGCGGCGTCGGCGAGCCAGCCCTCGATGCGCGGCCGCCAGCGGTCGAGGTTGGGCCAGAACCACTCGCGCACGGCGAGCCACGACGAGCCGGCCAGCACGATCGCCGCGACCGCGCTCCACGCGAGCCGGCGCGGCCACGCCGGCACCCGACGGCGCGCTGGCGCTTCGGCCTGCACGGCGCGATCGAGCGGATTCGGCGAAGCGGGCGAAGACATGGGAGACAATCTGCGGCAAGCATAACCTTTCGGGCGGGACACCATGCAGTTCCTGGGCGAGACGCACTCCGGCTACTTCCGGCGGTCGCTGACGGCGTTGTCGGCCGCGCTGGGCGAAGAGGCCGCGCGCGCGCGACTGGCCGCACTCGCGCAGGCGCCGCTGCGCGGCGAAGCGCTGGCCGCGCTGGCGGCCGCGGTCGAGATGCCCGGCGACCCCGGCGCGACGCTGCGGCGCACGCGCACGTGGCTGATGCTGACGCTGATCGAGCGCGACCTGCGCGGCGCGGCCTCGCTCGACGAGGTGTGCACGACGATGAGCGGCTTCGCCGCGTTCGCAACCGCCGCCGCGCTGCGCGGCGCCGCAGCCGAGCTGCGCGCACGGCACGGCCGGCCGCTGGACGCGCAGGGGCAGCCGCAGGACCTGCTGGCGGTCGGGATGGGCAAGGCCGGCGGCGACGAGCTCAACGTGTCGTCGGACCTCGACCTGGTGTTCGTGTTCCGCGAGGAAGGGGAGTCCGAAGGCGTCGACGGCGCGGGCCGCATCGCCAGCAGCGAGTGGATGCACCGCCTGGCGCGCCGCGCGATCGAACTGCTCGCGGAGTACACGGCGGACGGTTTCGTCTTTCGCGTCGACACGCGGCTGCGACCCAACGGCGACTCGGGCCCGCTGGTCGCGAGCTTCGGCATGCTCGAACAGTACTTCTACGCGCAGGGCCGCGAGTGGGAGCGCTTCGCGTGGCTCAAGGGACGGGTCATCGGCGACTCCGGCATCGCGGGCGAGGCGGCGCGCGCCGACGACGAGAGCGCGCTCGCGCGCATCGTGACGCCCTTCGTCTACCGGCGCTACATGGACTACGAGGCCTTCGCCGCGCTGCGCGACCTGCACGCGCTGATCCGCACCGAAGTGTCGCGCCGCTCGGCGCGCGACCCCGGCGCGCTCGACGTCAAGCTGGGCCGCGGCGGCATCCGCGAGATCGAGTTCACCGCGCAGCTGTTCCAGATCGTGCGCGGCGGGCGCGACCCGGCGCTGCGCAGCCGCAGCACGCTGCCGACGCTCGCCGCGCTGGCCGACCGCGGCCTGCTCCCGACCGACGAAGCCGCGGCGCTCGCCGATGCCTACCAGCTGCTGCGCCGCACCGAACACGCGCTGCAGTATCGCGAGGACGCGCAGACCCACCGGCTGCCGCACGACCCGCAGGAGCGCGCCTCGGTGGCGTCGATGCTGCGGATGGATCCCGCCGGCTTCGACGCCGCCATTGCCGCCGCAACCGAGCGCGTCGCGCGCGTCTTCGACCGACTGCTCGCCCCCGAAAACGGCGACGGCAACGCTGCGCCGGACGCCGACGCCGCCGAGTTCACGGAGGCCGGGCTCGACGCCGAGACGCAGCGCCGCTTCGCGGCGTTCCGCGCGGGCCCGCGCTACGGGGCGGTGCGCGCCGAGACGCGGGCGGCGATCGAGCGGCTGCTCGCGAGCGCCGTGCAGCGTCGCACCGGCGGCGCCGGGCTGGCGCGGCTGGTCGACCTGCTCGAGGCGGTCTGCCGCCGCCCCGCGTACGTCGCGCTGCTGGGCAAGTACCCGGACGCGTTCGCGCGCGTGCTCGGGATCCTCGACTGGGCCAAGTGGCCCGCCGAGTACCTGATGCGCCATCCGGTCGTCCTCGACGAGCTGCTCGACGGACAGCTGCTCGACCCGACCGACTACGAGGCGTGGTCGCGCCAGCTGCGCGAGCGCCTCGACGCCGCGACGCACGGCGGCGAGCCCGACGTCGAGCAGCAGATGGACATCGTGCGCGAGGCGCACCACGCGCAGGTGTTCCGGCTGATGGCGCAGGACCTCGCCGGGCGGCTCACCGTCGAGCGGGTCTCGGACCACCTGAGCGAGCTGGCCGACCGCGTGCTCGACCTCGCCATCGAGCGCGTGTGGTCGACGCTGCGGCTGCGCTTCCGCGATGCGCCGCGCTTCGCCGCGATCGCCTACGGCCGGCTCGGCGGCAAGGAGCTCGGCTACAGCTCCGACCTCGACCTGGTGTTCCTGTACGACGACGACGACGAGCGCGCGCCCGAGGCCTACGCGCAACTCGCGCAGCGGCTCTCGGGCTGGCTGTCGGCGCGCACCGCGGCCGGCCTGCTGTTCGAGATCGACCTGCGGCTGCGACCGAACGGCGCCGCCGGACTGCTGGTGTCGCGCGTCAGCGCATTCGAGGCCTACCAGCGCGAGTCGGCCTGGGTCTGGGAGCACCAGGCCCTCACTCGCGCGCGCTTCTCGGCGGGCGAGCGCTCGATCGGCCGGCGTTTCGAGGAGATCCGGCGCATGGCGCTCGCACAGCGACGCGAGTTGCCGAACCTGCGCCAGGAAGTGCTCGCGATGCGGCGCAAGATGCACGAAGGCCACCCGAACCGCAGCGGCCTGTTCGACCTCAAGCACGATCAGGGCGGCATGGTCGACATCGAGTTCCTGGTCCAGTACCTGGTGCTGGGCCACGCATGCGACCACCCGGAGCTGCTCGACAACGCCGGCAACATCGCGCTGCTGGGCCGAGCCGGCGCACTGGGCCTGGTCGACGCCGCGCTCTCGGCGCGAGTGGCCGACGCCTACCGCCGCTATCGACGTCTGCAGCACCAGCTCAAGCTCGACGACGCGGCCTACGCGCGCGTCGACGCGTCGACCGTCGCCGACGAGCGGGCCGCGGTCCGCGCGCTGTGGGACGCAGTGCTCGGCGCGCGCGGCGACGCGCTCAGCCGCTGAGGCCGGCCCCCGCGGCAACCGCCCGCCCGTGCGCCCAGCCGGTGCGGGCGCCGAGCCACACGACCGCTGCGAGTGCGGCCAGAACGAAGGGCAACGAGAGCAGGTTCAGGATCGACCAGCCGTTGACGAACAGCAGCGCGCCCGACGCCGCCGAACTGCTGATCATCGTCGCGAACACGCAGCCGTCCATGAAGCCCTGGACCTTGTTCTTCTCGGACGGCCGGTAGGCCCCGGTCAGCAGCGTCGAGGCGCCGGTGTACATGAAGTTCCATCCGACGCCGAGCAGCACCAGCGCCCACAGGAAGTGCGTGAGCTCCACGCCCGACAGCGCGATCGCCACGCAGCCGAGCATCAGCAGGCAGCCGGCCGCGATCACCGGCAGCGCGCCGAAGCGGCCGATCAGCGCGCCGGTGAAGAGCCCCGGTGCGAACATGCCGACGACGTGCCACTGGATCACGAAGGCCGCCGCCGCATAAGGATGACTGCAGACTTCCATCGCAAGCGGCGTCGCCACCATCAGCAGGTTCATCACGCCGTACGCCAGTGCCGCCGTCGCGATCGCGACCCAGCACACGGGCTGGCGCAAGATCGCCGAAAGCGGGCGCGCCTCGGTCGCGCGGGACGCCTGCGTGCCCGCCGGCAGCCGCAACAGCTGCGCGAGCAGCAGCGACGCCAGCGCGAACGCGACCAGCGTCAGGTAGGTGCCGGCGAAGCGGGTCGGCAGCCACTCGCGCGACCAGGTCGAGATCTCGGGGCCGAGCACGCCGCCGGCGATCCCTCCGGTGAGTACCAGCGACATCGCGCGCGCGCGGAAGTCCGGCCGCCAAGCATCGGCCGCGTCGGCCGCCGCGAAGCGCAGGCTGGCGCCGAACGCGTTGTAGAGGCCGGCGACGAAGGTGGCGGCGCACAGCAGCGCCAGGCTGCCGACGACCATCGCGTGCCAGGCGAGCACGGCGCCGCAGATCGCCACCAGCGACCCTGCCGTGTAGCCGGCGCGGCGCCCGTAGCGGCGCATGAACGCGGCGGCCGGCATCGACCAGACCGCGCCGCCGAGCACGTAGCCGGTCACCGGCAGCGTCGCGAGCAGCTTGTTGTCGGCCAGCTGCAGCCCGGCCAACCCGTTGACCGCGATCAGCGTGACGTTGTTGGTGAGCAGCAGCCCCTGGAGCAGCGCCAGCAGGCCGACCTGGAAGCGGAGGTTGGCGAACATTCGCCGCCAGTTTAGCGCCCGGACGCGCCTTCGCTAGAATGACGGGTTTCGGGCGCTACCTGGAGAATCACATGTCGATGGCCGACCGCGACGGTCAGATCTGGTTCGACGGCAACATGGTCGACTGGCGCGACGCCAGGGTCCACGTGCTCACGCACACCCTGCACTACGGCATGGGCGTCTTCGAGGGGGTGCGCGCCTACAAGACCGCCAGCGGCACCGCGATCTTCCGCCTCGCCGAGCACACGCGCCGGCTGTTCAACTCGGCGAAGATCTTCCAGATGCAGATGCCGCACTCGTTCGAGACCATGGTCGAGGCGCAGAAGGCGGTCGTGCGCGCCAACGCGCTCGAGTCCTGCTACCTGCGGCCGATCGCGTGGATCGGTTCCGAGAAGATGGGCGTCTCGCCGCGCGGCAACCGAGTGCACGTCGCGGTCGCCGCCTGGCCCTGGGGTGCGTACCTCGGAGAGGAGGGGCTCGCGAAGGGCATCCGCGTCAAGACCTCCTCGTACTCGCGCCATCACGTCAACGTGTCGCTGGTGCGCGCCAAGGCGAGCGGCTACTACGTCAACTCGATCCTCGCGAACCAGGAAGTGACCGCGCACGGCTACGACGAGGCGCTGCTGCTCGACACCTCGGGCTACGTGTCCGAGGGCGCCGGCGAGAACGTGTTCATCGTGCGCAACGGCATCCTCTTCACGCCCGACCTCGCGTCGTGCCTGGACGGCATCACGCGCGACTCGGTGATCACGCTGGCGCGCGACGCCGGCATCGAGGTGCGCGAGAAGCGCATCACGCGCGACGAGATGTACTGCGCCGACGAGGCGTTCTTCACCGGCACTGCCGCCGAGATCACGCCGATCCGCGAGCTCGACGACCGGACGATCGGCGCGGGCACCCGCGGCCCCGTCACCGAAAAGCTGCAGACGTCGTTCTTCGACGTCGTCGGTGGCCGCGATCCGCGCTACGCGCACTGGCTCGCTCCCGTCTGACGCCGCCTGGATGTCCACAATGAACACTTCCCAGGATCCGGCGCGCGCCGTGGTCGAGCTCGACGGAGCCGACCTGCCCGCCTGCTGCCCGAACCCGTCGATGCCGCTGTGGTCGTCGCATCCGCGCGTCTACCTCGACGTCGTGCACGGCGGCTCCGCCCGCTGCCCTTACTGCGGGACGGTCTACCGGCTGCGCCCCGGAGCGGCGGCGCCGGCGCACTGAGCGCTCGCACTGAGCGCTCGCGCCGCCGCAGCGGCGCGCCGGTGTCAAAAAACCCGACGTGAACTCGGTCAGCGCGCCACGCGCGCGCCGTGGCCACAATGGCGCTCGATCCCCACGCCGCGAAACGGCGCAACGACACCGTGACTCCCAGGACAACGCAGCCATGAACGCGAGCGCTCTCGTGCTCGCGCCGAGCCGGATCGGCGACGCCGTGATGGCGCAGCCGCTGCTCGCGCTGCTGCGCCAGCGCGACCCGCGACTGCGCGTCGACGTGCTGAGCGCGCCGCACGCCGCGCCGGTGTTCCGCGCGATGGCCGAAGTCGCCGAGGTGATCGAGTCGCCGGCGGCGGCCGCGCGGGGGACGTGGCTGCGCCTGGCGTGGACGCTGCGCCGCCGCGACTACCGGCGCGCCTACGTGCTGCCGGATGCCGCCGCCCCGCTGCTGCCGCTGATGGCCGCCGGCATCCCGGAGCGCATCGGCCATCGCGGCACGGCGCACCGCCTGTTGCTCAACCGGGCCCACGACGAGTCCGCCGGCGCCACGGTGCCGCACAGCGAGCACTTCGCGCGGCTCGCGTTCGCGCCCGACGATCCGCCCCCGGGCAGCGTGCCGGCGCCGAAACTGGCGCGCCGCGGCTCGCAAGAGCGCGCCGCGCGCGCGCTTCGACCTGCCCTCGGATGCGCCGCTGATCGCGCTGTGCCCCGCCCCCGAGCCCGGCCCGGCCGGGCACTGGCCGGCGCGACACTTCGCCGCGCTCGCCAGCCTGGCGCGCGACCGCTGGCCCACCGCGCAGGTCGTCGTGCTGGGCGCCGCGCGCGAGCGCGCGCTGGGCACCGAAATCGCGGCGCTCTCGGGCCAGCCGATGCGCAACCTCGCCGGGCAGACCAGCATCGCCGAAGCGATCGCGCTGCTCTCGCAGGCGGCCGGCGTGGTGTCGGGCGACTCCGGCCTGATGCACGTGGCGGCCGCCTTCGGCCGCCCGCAGGTCGCCGTGTTCGGCGCCAGCGACCCGCGCCGCGCGCCGCCGCGCTCGCCGCGCGCTCACGTCGAGTGGCTGCACCTGCCGTGCAGTCCGTGCACTGGCGAGCAGTGCGCGCTCGGACGCCCCGGATGCCTCGACGGACTCGCGCCGGCCGCGGTGTTCGACCGCCTGCAGCGGGCGATGAGCTTCGAACCGGCCAGCCATCGGCCCGCGCACTGATCGCCGCGCGCCCGGCGACGGCCTAAACTCCCGTTTCCCGTCGAACCGGAGCACCGCGATGCGCCGCGCACCGATTTTCCAGAGCGCCGAGGCCGCCGAAGAAGCCTTCTACGACGCGATGCGCCGCGCCGACCTGGAAGCGATGATGACCCTGTGGGCCGACGACGACGAGGTGGCCTGTACCCATCCGGGGCAACCGCGGCTGGTCGGACTCGATGCGGTCCGCGCGTCGTGGGCCGCGATCTTCGCCCACGGGGCGGTCGATGCGCGGCCGACCGGGGTGCTGAAGCACAACGGCCCGATGCTGGCAGTGCACAGCCTGATCGAAAGGGTGACGGTGGCGGGGCAGTCCGGCGCCGCGGAGGTCGGCTGCGTCGCGACCAACGTCTACGTCAAGTACCCGAGCGGCTGGCGCATCCTGCTGCACCAGTCGGGGCCGGCGACCGACGAGCCGGCCGCACCGAGCGCGGCGACGGTGCTGCACTGACACGGTCCGCCCGGAGGACCGCACCACCCGGAGAACCGCAGCGCCCGGCCGGCGCCGCGCAACACCCGCGCGCCGCTCGAGCGCTCACCGGCGCTGGGCGCGTCGCTCCGCTTCCTCGGCGCGCCAGTCCGCCTCGAGTCCGCGCAGCCGCGCGTCGACCCTGGACGCCGTGTGGAAGTCGAGCTGGCCGGTGCGTTGCGCCAGGCGCAACTGCTCGATGGCCGCCGGCACCGCGCCGAGCAGCACGTACTGCTCGGCCACCGCGCGATGCGCGCGCGCCGCGTCGCCCAGCCCGGCGTGCGCCTGCGACAACAGGCGCCAGAGCTCGGGATCGCTGCGCCGCAGTTCGAGCGCACCTTCGAGGAACGGCACCGCGGCCGCATGGTCGCGCCGCGCCAGCAGCACTTCGCCGCGCAGCCGCGCAAGCGCGCGCGACGCTGGAAAGCGCGCCAGCGCGTCGTCGGCGAGGCGCTGCGCCGCTGCCGGGTCGCCCGCGCCGAGCTCGACGCGCGCCGCCAGCGCCTCGACGAACGGGTGGCCGGCCGGCAGCCGGCGCCGCACTTCACGCAGCGCCGCGCGGGCCCGTTCCCAATCGCGCGCGGCGGCGGCCACGGTGGCCAGGCCGAACCAGCCGGCGCGCTCGTCGATCGTGCGCTCGGCCAGCCGCCGCTCGAAGACGGCGCGTTCGCGCCGCAGGCCCTCGGGACCGGGATCGGCGAGCGCGCGCAACTTCGCGCGCACCAGCGCGAACTCCAGGCTGTCGGCACGCTGCCGGTAGCGCTGCTCGCCGATGCGCGCCTGGATGTCGGCGATGCGCTCGGAAGTGACCGGGTGCGTGCGCAGGTAGTCGGGGGCGCTGCTCTCGTACAGCCGGCCGGCCTGCTGCAGGCGACCGAAGAAACTCACCATCCCGTTCGAGTCGTAGCCGGCCTCGCGCAGGATCTCCAGGCCGACGCGATCGGCCTCGCGCTCGGCGTCGCGCGAAAAACCCAGCATCTGCTGCTGCGCGACGCTGCCGCCGAGCGACGCGACCCCGGCCGCCGCCTGCGGATTCGAGCGCGCGGCCAGCGCCGCGAGCACCAGCGCTGCGAGCATCGTCACCGACGCCTGGCGCTCGCGCGCCAGCATGCGGGCGATGTGGCGCTGGGTCACGTGACCGATCTCGTGCGCCAGCACCGACGCCAGCTCCGACTCCGACTGCGCCGCGACCACCAGGCCGCTGTGCACGCCGATGAAGCCGCCCGGCAGCGCGAACGCGTTCAGCGTGCCGTCGCGCACCAGGAAGAACTCGAACGCAAAGCCGCCCGCGGCCGCGCCCGCAGTCAGCGGAGCGGCGAAGTCGTTGAGGTAGTCGGACACCTCGGGATCGTCGTGGATCTCGCCGCGCCGGCGCATCTCGCGCACGATCGACTCGCCGACCTTGCGCTCCATCGCCGGCGACAGCTCGTCGCCAGCCGCGTCGCCCAGCCGGGGCAGGTTGTCGGCGTGCGCGACCGCCGGCGGCGGCGCGCACGCGAGCGTCGCAGCCAGCAGCGCGGCGGCGCATCGGGTCGCGAAAGGCATCGCGACGCAGGTCGCGGGACGGGCCGCACCCGGCACGGAGAATCCTCGGGACGAAGGGGTTGTTATCATAGACGCGACCGCATTCGCACCATGGCCGACGCCCCGCCACCGCCGCCGCAGGAAACGCTCACGCACTTCGACGCGTCGGGGCGAGCGCACATGGTCGATGTCGGCTCGAAGGCGGTCACGCATCGCGTCGCGATCGCGCGCGGAACGATCCGCATGCAGCCGGCGACGCTCGCGCGCGTGCGCGACGGCACCGCCGCGAAGGGCGACGTGCTGGGCGTCGCGCGCATCGCGGCGATCCAGGGCGCCAAGCGCACCTCCGACCTGATTCCGCTATGCCACCCGATCGCGCTGACGCGGGTCGCGGTCGAGTTCGACGTCGACGAGGCCGCAGCGGCAGTCCATTGCACCGCGACTGCCGAGTGCGACGGCCGCACCGGCGTCGAGATGGAGGCGCTCACTGCGGTGCAGGTCGGACTGCTGACGATCTACGACATGGTCAAGGCGATCGACCGCGGCATGACGATGACCGACGTGCGGCTGATGGAGAAGCGCGGCGGCAAGAGCGGCAGCTGGGTGGCGCGAGAGTAAGCCTCCGCGCGCCGGGCGACGCCCTCCATTGCCGCACGGGATGCGGCGAACAACTTGCACATGCGGGGCTTGCAGGCCACAATCTCCGCATGAATGGCGGTGATTACGCATACATCTGGCAGGCCATCGACTGGCCGAACTGGCGCTTCGACCTGGCGGAGTTGGCTGGGCCCATGGCCGAGGTCAGCCGCGCCCAGGGGCTGTTGCTGGGCCGGCTGGCCGACGTCGGCCTGGCCCTGCGCAATCAGGCGAGCCTGGTCGCACTGACCGAGGACGTGGTCAGGACCAGCGAGATCGAGGGCGAGCGGCTCGACGTCGCCTCTGTGCGCTCGTCCATCGCGCGCAGGCTGGGCGTCGACATCGGCGCCCCGGCGCCGGTGGATCGCCACGTCGAAGGCGTGGTCGAGATGGTGCTCGATGCGACTGCCCACTGTCATGAGCCGCTGTCGCGAGAGCGGCTGTTCGGCTGGCATGCCGCGCTGTTTCCCGCCGGCTACTCGGGCCTCTCGCGGATCAAGGTTGGCGGCTGGCGCGACGACGCCAGCGGTCCGATGCAGGTAGTGTCCGGCCCTGCCGGTCGCCAGCAGGTCCATTTCGAGGCGCCGCCCGCCGACCGGCTGGAGGCGGAAACCCGTCTGTTCCTCGACTGGCTGAATGGTGCGTCGAACGAGCCGCCTCTGATCAGGGCGGGCCTCGGCCATCTGTGGTTCGTCACACTGCACCCGTTCGACGATGGCAACGGGCGCATCGCCCGGGCCATCGGTGACCTGCTGTTGGCACGCGCCGATGGCAGCCCGCAGCGCTTCTACAGCTTGTCGGCGCAGATCCAGCGTCGACGCAAGGCCTACTACGACATTCTGGAGCGGACCCAGAAGCGGTCGATGGATGTCACCGAGTGGCTCGCGTGGTTCTTCGACACCCTTCATCGCGCCGTCGACCAGGCACAGCACACCCTCGACACCGTGCTGGTCAAGGCGAGTTTCTGGCGACGCTGGGCGGCCACGCCGCTGAACGAGCGGCAGGTCAAGTTGCTGAACAGGCTGCTCGACGGCTTCGAAGGCAAGCTCACGACCGGCAAGTGGGCCGCCATCGCCAGGTGTTCGCCGGATACGGCCCTGCGCGACATCAACGACCTGATTGCGCGGGGCGTGCTGCGCAAGACGGAGGCGGGCGGGCGCAGCACGAGCTATGAGCTGAACGATCTGCCGGAGTCGTTGCGCCCCTGATCGACTAGGCTCGTCGGCAGTCGTCGGGCGCCGTCACCTCAGACCCGGCGCGCGCCCGACAGGCGCGGTTGCCAGTAGCGCGCGAACACGCCATCGAGGCGCACCCGGCCGCCGCTCGACGGCGCGTGCACGAAGCGGCCGCTGCCGACGTAGATGCCGGCGTGCGAGAACGGGCCGGTGGTGTCGAACAGCACCAGGTCGCCGCTGCGCAGCGCAGCGGGGCCCACGCCCAGGCCGGCCCGCGCAAGTCCCGCCACGGTGCGCGGCAGCCGCAGCCCGGCGCCGCGCTCGAACGCGTAGACGATCAGCCCGCTGCAATCGAAACCGCCCTGCGGCGTGTTCCCGCCGTGCCGGTACGGCGTGTCGACCAGGCCCAGCGCAATGAACGCGACCTCGCGCGCCTGCTCGAAGCTCAGCGTGCCCGGCAGTTGCGCATCGGCCGCGCCGGCGAGCGGGGCATCGGCGGCACCGGCGGCGTCGCGCCCGCTGCCGTCTTCGATGCGCCGCACGGTGCCGGGCACCGGCGCCGCACAGCCCGCGAGTCCGGCCAGCGCGAGCGCGCCGGCGAGGCCACCGAGGCGCAGCAACGCGCGCCGGGCATCGGAGGACGAAACGGTCGAGATCGGACGCTTCATGGCGCGTGGCGGAACGAATCCCCGCGAATGCGCAAACGACACGCCGAGTCTACACTCGCGGCCGCGGCGCCGCGCCGCGCGCCCGACGGGCGGCGTTGCGGGCGCGCCATCGACGAAGCGCGCAGGGCCGCAGCTAGCGGAACAGCAGCGTCGCCAGCCCGAGGAAGATCAGGAATCCCATGCTGTCGGTGCTGAAGGTCAGCAGCACCGACGAGCCGATCGCCGGGTCGCGCCCGAGGCGCTCGAGCGTCATCGGCACCGCGAGCGCGATCAGCGCCGCCAGCAGCAGGTTCAGCACCATCGCCAGCGTCATCGTGACGCCCAGCAGCACGCCGTGCGGCGAATCGCGATAGATCAGCCAGGCGACGAGCCCGGCGATGCCGCCCCAGACGAGCCCGTTCAGCCCGGCGATGGCGAGCTCCTTGCCGAGCAGCCGGCGCGCATTCGACCAGGTGACCTGGCCGAGCGCGATCGAGCGGATGATCAGCGCCATCGTCTGGTTGCCGGTGTTGCCGGCGATGCCGGCCACGATCGGCATCAGCGCCGCCAGCGCGGCGACGCGCTCGATCGTGCCCTCGAAGGCGCCGATCACGCGCGACGCGAAGAAGGCCGTGCACAGGTTCAGCGCCAGCCACAGCCAGCGGTTGCGCGCCGACGCCCAGACGCTCGAGAACAGGTCCTCCTCCTCGCGCAGGCCGGCGCGCGCGAGCGCTTCGGACTCGCCCTCCTCGCGGATCACGTCGACCACCTCGGCCACGGTGACGCGGCCGATCACGCGGTTGCGCGGGTCGACCACCGGCGCGGACACCAGGTCGTAGCGCTCGAACGCGTGCGCCGCCTCGCTGGCTTCCTCTAGCGGCTGCAGCGTCAGCACGTCGCGGCGCATGACGTCCTCGACCAGCACGTCGGGCTGGTTGATCAGCAGCCGGTCCAGCGGCAGGCCACCGACCAGCTCGCCCCGCTCGTCGACGACGTAGACCTGGTCGGTGTGGTCGGGCAGCTCCTCGAGCTGGCGCAGCTCGCGCAGCACCATGTCGAGCGTGTAGCTGCGCTGGACCGTGATCGCCTCGAAGTCCATCAGCTCGCCGACCGAGCCTTCGGGGTAGGACAGCGACGCGCGCAGCTGCTCGCGCTCCTCCTGCGACAGCCCGCGGCGGACCTCCTCGACGACGTCGCTGGGCAGGTCCGGCGCGAGCTCGGCGATCTCGTCGGCGTCGAGCGTCTCGACCGCGTCGACCAGTTCCTCGCGATCCATCGAGCGGATCAGCGACTCGCGCACCGAGTCCGAGACCTCGAGCAGGATCTCGCCGTCGCGCTCGGCCTTGACCAGGTCCCAGACGACCAGTCGCTCGTCCTGCGGCAGCGCCTCGAGAATGAACGCGACGTCGGCCGGGTGCAGCTGCTCGAGCCGCGCTCGCAGCTCGTTCAGGTGCTGGCGCTGGACCAGCTGCTCGACCAGCTCGTGGCGCTCGTCGGTCTCGCCGTGGCGCTCGCGATGGGCGACTTCGAGCACCAGGCTGTGCCGGCGCAGCAGCTCCTGCACCTCGCCGAGCGCGCGCGTCGCTTCCTCGGGGTCGCGCGGCTGGCGCGGCGGCGGCGCGTCCGCGGCGCGCTCGTCGCCTTCGTCGGCGCGGATGTCGGTGTCCAGCTCGGCCATGGGTCGCAAAATCAGGGGGGATCGATCGAGCCCATCCAGCGGCCGACGATCGCGGCCCGGCGCGCGAGCGCAGTCGAGTCGCGGCGGACGTCATAGTAGCGCGGCCGCGGCAGCATGGCCGCCATTTGCGCGGCCTGCGCGGGCCCGAGTTGCGCGGCCGACACGCCGAAGTAGTGGCGCGCGCCCGCCTCGGCCCCGAACACGCCGACGCCCCACTCGGCGACGTTCAGGTACAGCTCGAGGATGCGGCGCTTGCTCATGACCGTCTCGATCATGTACGTGATGACCACCTCCTGCCCCTTGCGCAGGTAGCTGCGCTCACCCGACAGGAACAGGTTCTTCGCCAGCTGCATCGTGATCGTCGAGCCGCCGCGCACGACCCGCCCGCGGCGCCGGTTCTGCTCGTAGGCGCGTTCGATCGCGTCCCAGTCGACGCCGTCGTGGACCGTGAAGTTGGCGTCTTCGGCCGCGATGACGGCCCGCTTCAGGTGCACCGAGATCCGATCGTAAGGGACCCAGCGGTGACGCAGCTCGCGGCGCGGGTCGGACTCGCGCAGCCGCGCCAGCTCCTGGCGCATCACGCGCGAGGTCTGCGGATCGAAGAAGTTCCACCACAGCACGCACGCGAAGAACCACAGCTGCACCGCGAGCAGCGCGGCCAGCGCGAACGCGACCGCCCACGCCGCGGCCCGCAGCGCCCGCCTTCCCGGTGACTCCCTGGCCTTGCGCGCCATGGCGCCGCCTCAGCGCACCTCAGCGCACCTCAGCGCGCCTCGGCGGCGAGCTCGGCGCGCAGCGCCTCGTAGACCGGCGCCGTCAGCGGGCGCACGCCGCGCCAGACCAGGAACGACTCGGCGGCCTGCTCGACGAGCATGCCGAGCCCGTCGCAGGCCGCGGCGCAGCCGGCCTCGCGCGCCTGCGCGACGAACGGCGTCTCGCGCGCGGCGTAGTACATGTCGCAGGCGAGCGCCGCGCGGCGCAGCACGGCGTCCGGCACCGGCACGCGCGCGCCGCCGACGCCGGCCGAGGTCGCGTTGACGACCAGCTCGAACTCCGGCGCCAGCGCGTCGAAGGCGCGCGCCTCGAGACGCGGGTCGGCGAAGGCCGCGACCAGCTCGAGCGCGCGCGACGCGGTCCGGTTGGCGATCGCAATCCTCGCCGCGCCCGCCTCGAGCAGCGGCAGGATCGCGCCGCGCGCCGCGCCCCCCGCGCCCAGCAGCAGGATCGAGGCGCCCGCCAGCGCGAAGCCGAGCCGCGACTCGAGGTCGCGCACCAGGCCCGCGCCGTCGGTGTTGTCGCCGTACGCTCCGCCGGGGTCGAAGCGCAGCGTGTTGACCGCGCCGGCTGCGCGCGCGCGCGCACTGTGCCGCGGCGCCCACGCGAACGCCTCGAGCTTGAACGGCAGCGTCACGTTGAGCCCGCGCCCGCCGTCGGCGCGAAAGCGCTCGACCGCCTCGACGAAGCCGTCGGGCGGGGCGAGCAGCCGCCCGTATTCGACGTCCTCGCCGGTCTGGTGCGCGAAGCGCGCGTGGATCGACGGCGAGCGGCTGTGCGCCACCGGGTTGCCCACCACCGCGTAACGATCGCTCATCGCCGCTCCGCGTTCGCCGGCCGCGCCGCCTCGGTCTCGAGCGAGTCGCGCGTGAAGCGCCAGGTGCGCACGATCTGCAGGATGTCCCCCTCGCGCGCCATCTCGGGCGTGAAGCGCTCGTACGGGGCGCCGGCATGGACGATCTGGCGGATCGCCCGGTTGAGCACCTCGTGGCGCGACTTGCGGTTGACGATCACGTCGACCACGTTGCCGTGCCGGTCGATCTCGACCGTGATCACCAGCGAGTCGTAGATCCGGCCGCGCGCCTCGGCCGGATAGCGCTCGGTGCCGATGCGCTCGATGCGCGCCGCCCAGTCATCGACGTAGCGCGCGTAGGTGGCGCCGAGCGCGTTGATGCCGTAGGTGAGCCGCTTCGGGCGCTTGTTGTAGTCGGACACCTGGCGGTCGATCTGCGCCTGCAGCCGCGCGATCACCGCCTCGACGTCGCGCGCGTCGTCGCCGTCGGTCGCGCCGTGCGGCTGCTCCTCGCCCTGCTGGACGAAAGCGCGCGGTCCGCGCGCGAGCGCCAGCAGCTTGCGCTGCTCGGCCTCGAGTTCGGCGACGCGCCGGCGGCGCAGCACCAGGTCGTCGCCGTCGAGCGCCTGCGCCTCGGCCGGCAGCGGCGAGCGCGCGCGCCCGCTGTCGCGGTCGCCCCCGCCCAGCATGCTGACCTGCGCGACGACCTCGGCCTGCGCCGGCTTCTCGTCGGTGCGCGCGTTGAGCAGGATCACCTCGAGCTGCGGGTCGATCGCCGCCAGCTTCAGCGGCGCCGGCGGCGCGAAGCGCAGGATCAGCACCAGCGCGTGCAGCAGCACCGACGCCACGACGGCGAACGCCAGCGGGTCGCGCTGCCACCACGTGGCCGGCGCGAACCGGCGCACCGATGCGAGCGACGTCAACGCCATGGCCGGCCCACCCGCGCCGCCGCGCCGGCGCTCACTCGTCCTGCGCGGCGAGCGCATCCTCGCCCTCCGCCGGTGGCTCCGCCGCCGGCGCCCCGTCGTCCGGCCCCGTCTCGACGAAGCGCGCCTCGACCGACAGGTCGACCTCGTCGGTGGCCAGCAGTTCCACGACCAGGCGCCGCCCCGGCGCCAGCTCGGGCAGGCCCGCGAGCCGGAAGTACAGCGGCGCGTCCGCCAGCCGCACCAGGTCCTCGCGCACCACCACGGCCCCGGCCCGGCGCAGCCCCTCCTGCCGCACCCAGCGCAGGCACCAGTAGCGCTCCATGCGCTGCTGGAAGTCGGCATACGCGGCGTGGCGCGCCTCGAATGCGCTGACGATCGAGAACAGCGCCGCGTCGTTGGGCGCGAACGGCGGCTTCGCGCCCTCGAGCACCGCGAGCAGCTGCCGCTGGTTGACCAGATCGGTGTAACGGCGCAGCGGCGACGTGCTCCACATGTAGTGCGACACGCCGAGCCCCTGGTGCGGCGCCGCGTGCGTGGCGGTGCGCACGCGCCCGGTGCCCTGCGAGCGGAACACCCCGGGCACGCCGCGCTCGTCGAGCAGGCGCGCCCATTCGCTGTTGGCGAGGATCGCCATCTCGGCCACGATGCGGTCGAGCGGCGCGTCGCGCCGGCGCTGGACGATGCGCACGCGCTCGTCGCCGTCGAGGCGCTCGACGTAGAAGCTGAAGTCGGTCCGGAAGCGCGCTTCGGGCTTGCCGCGCACGCGCTCGCGCTGCGCCGCGAGCGCCAGCGTCAGCCGCCACAGCACGCGCAGCGCGTCGCCGTGCGGGTGCGCCAGCGGCGCGCCACCGCCCAGCGCGCGCTCGTCGAGCGCGTCCTCGCCGAGCGCGTCGTCGAGCAGGTCGTGGCGCAGGTTGTCGACGATCGGCACGCGCTCGGCACGCGACTCGCGCGCGACGATGCGCTCGCCGCTCGCGTCGACGTCGACGTACAGCGACAGCGCCGGCACCGTGCGCCCGGCGTCGAGCGAGAACGCCGAGACGACCGCCTCCGGCAGCATCGTGACCTTGTCGCCGGGCATGTAAAGCGTCGACATGCGCTCGCGCGCGATCGCGTCGATCGCGTCGCCGCTGGCGATCCCGAGCCCGGGGGCCGCGATGTGCACGCCGATCCGCCAGCCGCCCGCGGGCAGCAGGCGCACCGACAGCGCGTCGTCGATCTCGGTGGTCGTCGAGTCGTCGATCGAGAACGCCTCGACGTCGGCCAGCGGCAGCGCCGCGAGCCGGGGCGCGCAAGCCTCGAGCGCGCCCTCCGGCACGGCGAGCGCGAACCCGTGCGGGAAGTGCTCGGCGGCAAAGCGGGCCAGGTGCAGGCCGCGCGCCGACTCGAACGCGCCGAGCGCGAGCAGCAGCCGCTCGGGCGCCTGCCGCGTCAGCCCGAGCGCGCGCTCGAGCGCCTTCCACTCGACCGAGCCGCGATCGGGACGCGCCAGCAGCTGCGCCGCCGCCGCCGCGATCGCCGGCGGCAGCCGGCCCGCCGCCATTTCCTGCGCCTGCGCCTCGATCGCCTGCTCCTGCAGCCGGCGCCGCTCGAGCGCGGCGAGCGCCGCCTTCAGGATCTCCGGCGGCGCGGCGCGGAAGCGGCCGCGCCCCTTGCGGTGGAAATGCACCGGCGCGCCGTGCAGCCGCAGCAGCAGCGCCGTCGCCTCGACCGGCGTCGGCGCGCGGCCGAAGTAGTCGCGCGCGAGCTCGCCGAAGTCGAACTCCTGCTGCGGCGCACACTCCCACAGGAAGTCGACGTCGATGCCTTCGGCCAGCGCGCGCGCCTGCGGCAGCAGCGCGTCCGGCGCCGGGGCGTCGAAGCGCAGCAGCACGTGCGACGACTTGATCTTCGTGCGCTTGCCGCTGGCCAGCTCGACCTGCAGGCTCGCCCCGGCCTCGGAGAGCGCCGATCCGGCCTTGAAGTCGCCGTTGTCGTCGAACAGGAGGTGCTTCATCGGTCGCCCGATTATAGGGGGCGCCTCTACATCGCGATGCCGCCCGAGACCTCGATCACCGCGCCGTTGATGTACGAAGCCTCGTCGGAGGCGAGAAACGCGTAGACGCTGGCGATCTCGTCGGGCCGGCCGAGCCGGCCCAGCGGCACCTTGTCGACGAGCTTCTGCATCACGGCCTCGGGAATCGAGTCGAGGATCGGCGTGCTCACGAAGCCCGGGCAGACGACGACCGTGCGAATCCCCTTCGGCCCGAGCTCGCGCGCCCACGTGCGCGTCATCCCGATCAGGCCGGCCTTGGTGGCGGCGTAGTTGGTCTGCCCGAAGTTGCCGTACAGCCCGACCACCGACGACGCATTGAGGATCACCCCCGACCCCTGCCGGATCATCGCGTCGGCAACCGCCTGCGCGCACAGGAACACGCCCTTCAGGTTCACGTCGACGACACGGTCGAACTGCTCCTCGCTCATCTTCACCAGGCGGGCGTCGAGCGTGATGCCGGCGTTGTTGACGAGGCAGTCGATGCGGCCCCACGCGTCCTCGACCGCCCGCACCATCGCGGCGACGCTCGCCGCGTCGGTCACGTCGACGCAGATGCCGAGCGCCCGCGCGCCGCCGGCGACGAGTTCGGCGCGGGCGGACTCGACGCGCGCTGCGTCGAGATCGGCCAGCGCCACGCGCGCGCCTTCGGCCGCAAACTTGCGCGCGGTCGCCATGCCGATGCCGCCGGTCGCGCCGGTGACGATCGCTACCTTGTCTTTCAGTCTCATGCTGGCTCCATGCGGGGTTCATGTCTGGAAGGCGGTGGGTCGAGCCGCGCGAACTCGATCACGCGCTCGATCAGGTCGGCAAAGCACGACAGTCCGTGGTCGCCGCCCTCGAGCAGCAGCGTCGGCTCGCCCGGGAACTTCGCCACCATGTCGCGCCAGTCGAGCAGCTCGTCGCCCTTCGCGGCGACCAGCAGGTAGCGCTCACGCCGCGTCGGCGCCGCGACTTCGAGCCGCGCGAGCTCGTCGAGAAACGCGGCCTCGAACACGAACTCGCCGTCGCCGTGATACAGGGCCTGCACGCCGACGTGCGCCGCCAGGTCGCGCGCCGCCGTGACGGCCGGGTTGAGGAGCACGGCACGGCAGCCGGTGCGCTCGGCGATCCAGGTCGCGTAGAAGCCGCCCAACGAGCTGCCGACCAGCGTGTCGTGCGGCTGCGGGTCGAACTCGTCGGTCACGAGCCGCACCGCGCGCGCCGGCGACGGCGGCAGCTGCGGGCAGGCGAAGCGCGCGGCGAGGCCCGCCTGCGCCAGCCGGCGCTCGAGCAGCCGGGCCTTGAAAGACTGCGGCGACGAGCGGAACCCGTGCAGATAGACCAGCCGGGGCACGCGCGCCGCAGCCATGTCAGCGCTGCGCGAGCGCGCCCAGCAGGCGCTCGTGGATCCCGCCGAAGGCGCCGTTGCTCATCACGAGGATCGTGTCCCCGGGTCGCGCCTCGGCAACCACCGCCGCCACCAGTCGATCGAGGTCCGCTTCGACGCGCGCGCGCTCGCCGAGCGGGGCGAGCGCCGCCGCCGGATCCCAGCCGAGCCCGGCGCTGTAGCAGAACACGCGCTGCGCGTCGGCGAGGCTCGCCGGCAGCTGCGCGGCCATCGTGCCCAGCTTCATCGTGTTCGAGCGCGGCTCGAGCACCGCGAGGATGCGCCGGCCCGGGCCGAGCCGCTCGCGCAGCCCGGCCAGCGTCGTCGCGATCGCAGTCGGGTGATGCGCGAAGTCGTCGATCACCGCAACGCCGCCCGCGTCGCCGCGGGTCTCGAGCCGGCGCCGCACCCCGCCGAAGCCCGCCAGCGCGTCGATCGCCCGCGCCGGATCGACGCCGGCATGGCGCGCCGCCGCGATCGCCGCCAGCGCGTTCGCGCGGTTGTGCGCCCCGGCGAGCCCGAGCCGGCAGCGCCCGAGCCGCTGCGCGCCGAAGCGGACGTCGAAGGCGGTCGCGTCGGCGCCCTCCTCGACCCGATCGAGATGCCAGCCCGTGTCGGCCATGAAGTCCTCGCGCTCGCTCCACAGCCCGCGCGCCAGCACCCGCTGCAGCGCCGGCTCGGCGGCGTTGGCGATGACGCGCCCGCGGCGCGGGATGGTGCGCACGAGGTGGTGGAACTGGGTCTCGATGGCGGCGAGATCGGCGAAGATGTCCGCGTGATCGAATTCGAGGTTGTTCAGGATCGCGGTGCGCGGCCGGTAGTGGACGAACTTCGAGCGCTTGTCGAAGAACGCGGTGTCGTACTCGTCGGCCTCGATCACGAACAAGTCGCTGCCCCCGAGCCGGGCCGACACCGGGAAGTTGCGCGGCACCCCGCCGATCAGGAAGCCGGGCTGCCGGCCGGCGGCTTCGAGGATCCACGCCAGCAGCGACGCGGTCGTCGTCTTTCCGTGGGTTCCGGCGACTGCGAGCACCCACTTCCCTCGCAGCACCTGCTCGGCCAGCCACTGCGGCCCGGAGACGTACGGATCGCCGGCGTCGAGGATCGCTTCCATCAGCGGATTGCCGCGCGACACCACGTTGCCGATCACCCAGAGGTCGGGGGCGATCGCCCGCTGCGACGCGTCGAAGCCCTCGATCAGGTCGATGCCGAGCGCGCGCAGCTGGTCGCTCATCGGCGGGTAGACGTTGGCGTCGCAGCCGGTCACCCGGTGTCCGGCCTGCGCGGCGATGGCAGCGATCCCTCCCATGAAGGTGCCGCAGATGCCGAGGATGTGGATGTGCATCGGAGCGATAATGCGAAACGACGGATTCTACCGACATGAACCAGGCCCCCGATCCGCTGCGGCTCGAACTGGCGGCGGCGGCTGCCCGGCTGATCGCCGACGGCGGCCTCGATTACGCGAGCGCGAAGAAGAAGGCACTGCGGCAGGCGTTCGGCGCGCGCGCCGCGCCGAAAGGTTCGATCCCCGACAACGACGAGATCGACGCCGCGCTGCTCGAGCACCTGGCGCTGTTCGACCCCGGGCACGCGGCCCGCATCGCGCAACGCCGACAGCTCGCGGCCACGCTGATGCAGCGGCTGCAGGCGTTCCAGCCCTTCGTCACCGGCGCGGTCTGGAAGGGAATCGTCACCGAACATGCGCCGATCCACCTGCAACTGTTCCACGACGACGCGAAGGAGATCGAGATCGAACTGCTCAACGCCGGCCTCGCCTTCGACGTCGCCACGGTGCCGCACTTCCGCGGCACCGGCGAGGTCGAGGCGATCGTCTTCCACCTGAACGACGTCCCCGTGCTGTTGTCGCTCTACGCGCACGACGACCTGCGCGGCGCGCTGCGCGCGGGCCCCGCCGGCGCCGAGCGCGGCGACCGCCGTGCCCTGCTGGCGCGCGCCGCGGAGCCGGCGTGAAGCAGCGCCCGCTCGCGAGCGCCGACGACGCAAGCCGCATGAACCGCCGCCGCTGGCTCGCGTTCGGCGCGCTCGCGTTCGGCATGGGGGGCTTCGGCGCCTGGGTGGTGTCGCGGCGCCTCATGCTCGGCAACGCCGACGAGCAGGCGCTCGACCTGCTGTACGGCATGACGCTGCCCGACGCGCTCGGCCAGCCGGTCGCGCTGGCGCCGCTGCGCGGTCGCGCGCTGGTGCTGAACTTCTGGGCCACCTGGTGCCCGCCGTGCATCGAGGAAATGCCGGAGCTCAACGCGATCGCGCTCGACTTTCGCGGCCACGGGCTTCAGGTTGCAGGGATCGGCGTCGATTCGGCGGCCAACATCCGCCAATTTTGGGACAAGCAGCCGATGCAGTATCCTCTGCTCGTCGGCGGCACGCAGTCGCTCGAGTTGGTCCGGCGGTTCGGCAACACTTCCGGTGCGCTGCCGTTCACCGTCGTCGTCGATGCCAAGGGGCGCATCGCCTGGCGGACGCTGGGGCGCTTCGACACCGCCGCACTGCGCGCACAGGTAGTCCGCGCGCTCTGAGCGCTACGGCCCCCGGCGCGCGGCACCCCCGCGAAAAGTGGCGCAACGGCAATAAACCGCGTATAAAGGCGCCCAACTCGGCCAAACTGCGACCAATTCCAGCCATGAAGAAGACCCCCAGACTGATCTGGGTCGTGCACGGTCCGAACCTGAACCTGCTCGGAACCCGCGAGCCAGGCGTCTACGGAACCGCGACGCTGGCCGAGATCGACGCCGAGCTCGTGAAGATCGCGAAGGCGCACGGTCACCGGCTGGAAACCTTCCAGTCCAACCACGAAGGGGCGCTGGTCGATCGCATTCAGGCGGCGCACACGGCCGGCGTCGATTTCGTCGTCATCAATCCGGCGGCCTTCACGCACACCAGCGTGGCGCTGCGCGACGCGCTCGCGGCGGTCGCGGTGCCCTTCATCGAAGTGCACCTGTCGAATGTCCATCGGCGCGAGCCGTTCCGCCATCACTCGTACCTGTCGGACCTCGCCGCCGGCGTCATCGCCGGGCTGGGCCCGATCGGCTACCGGCTGGCCGTGCAAGCCGCGCTCGAGGCGCTGCGCGCGCCCGAGGCCGCGCGCGCGCGCACTGCCTCCGCCAGGAAAGGTTGAACACCATGGATCTGCGAAAACTCAAGACCCTGATCGACCTGGTCTCGGAGTCCGGCATCTCGGAACTCGAGATCACCGAGGGCGAAGGCAAGGTGCGCATCGTCAAGCACCCGATCGTCGCAGCCGCCGCGCCGG
>JANJTK010000200.1 GCA_024711155.1 Burkholderiaceae bacterium | reverse complement strand
AGCGTCAGCGTTGCGCCTGCCCACCACCTGCAGGCCCATCGGCAACCCGTCGACCAGGCCAACCGGCAGACTGAGCGCCGGCAACCCGACCAGCGAGAACGGCAGCGTCTGGCCGAGCACCGCTTCGCGCACCGCGATCCGTCCCCCCTCGACTTCAACGTCGACCTGACCGCGCAGCGGCGGCAGCACCGCACTGGTGGGCAGCACGAGCGCGTCCACGTCGCCGAGCAGGGCGTCGAGTTCGGCGCGCACCCGCTCGCGTTCCTGCAGCGCGTCGACGTAGTCCTGCGCCGCCAGCGCACGCCCCGCAGCGAGCGCCGGCAGCACCATGTCGGAGAAGCCCGCGCCGCCGCTGGCCAGCGCCGCGCGGTGCACCCATGCGGCCTCGGCGCGCACGATCGGCGTGTAGCACGGCCACGCGAGCGCAAGCGCCGGCACGACCACGCGCTCGATTCCGGCGCCCTCCTTCGCGAGCGTGCCCAGCAGTCGCTCGAAGCGCTCGCGCACGGCGGGCTGCAACCGGCCGTCGAGCCACGCGGCCGGCACCGCGAGCCGCGGCCGGCGCGCGACCGCGCCGTGCGCCGCGCTGCGCAGCGACATCGCCTCGTAGAGCAGCGCGCAGTCGTCGACGCAGCGCGCCAGCGGCCCGGCGTGATCGCAGGTCCACGACAACGGCAGCGCGCCATCGAGCGGTATCGCATCGAAGCTCGGCTTGAAGCCGGTCACGCCGCAAAACGCCGCCGGGATCCGGATCGAGCCGCCGGTGTCGCTGCCGATCGCCGCCACGCCGATGCCGACCGCCACCGCCACCCCGGCCCCGCTCGACGAGCCGCCCGACTGCCGCTGCGGGTCGAACGGGTTCTTCACGTCGCCGGTCCAGCGGTTCTCGCCGGTGGCGCCGAGCGCAATCTCGTGCATGTTGGTCTTCGCGAACACCAGCGCGCCGGCCTGTTCGAGCCGCGTCACCAGCGCGGCCTGATCGGGTCCGAGCGAAGGCAACGGCGCCCGCGTACCCGCCTGCATCGGCATGCCGCGCACCGCGAACAGGTCCTTCACCGAAATCGGGACGCCGTGCAGCGGTCCTCGCCTGCGACCGGCGCGCGCCTCGGCGTCGAGCACGCGCGCCCGCGCGAGCGCACCGGGCCAGTCGACCCAGGCGAGCGCATTGAGGTCGGCCGCGAGGGCCGCCTGCTGGCGCGCCGATTCGACCAGCCCCTCGGCGCTCGCACGCCCGCTGGCAACGGCTTCGGCGATGTCGGAGATCGTGGTCATGGTGATCGGACGGAGGCGCGCACCGGCACCGACGTTATCACGAGGCGCAGGCGCGCGACGACGGCCCGACGACGGCCCGACGACCGCGCCGCGATTGCCGGCGCGCGCCGCCGCGTGCAACATCGTGCCCTTCAGCGGCGCCGCCGCACGACGGGATTGCCATGGAACGACGCCCCCTGCGCGGCGGCCGCCTGAAGGCCGCCGGCTACGACCCGCGCGAGCAGCGCCTCGAGATCGACTTCGTCGACGGCGAGCGGCGCATCTTCGCCGCCGTGCCGCCGGAGATCTGGCGACGGCTGGTCGCGGCGCCGAACCCGGCGTCGTACTACGCCGACCGGATCGAGGAGGAATACGCGGTCACGCGCGCACGCGCCGACGGCGCCGCCGACGCGCGCACGCGGCTCGACTCGCTGTTCGGTCCGGGCAAGGAGCAGGCTTGACGCGCAGCGCGCGCATCCTGTGCCGCGTCATCGACAACTTCGGCGACGCCGGCGTCGCGTGGCGACTGGCGCGCCAGCTCGCCGGCGAGTTCGGGTGGCGGGTCACGGTGACGATCGACCGGCCCGAGTTGCTCGCCCGGTTCGCCGGCAACGCACCGCCGCCGGTGCGGATCGAGCCCTGGCCCGGAGACGGCGCGGCGCCGGCAGCTGCCGACGACGACGTGCTGGTGAGCGCGTTCGGCTGCGAGCCGCCGCCGGCGCTGCGCGCGGCGCTGGCCGGCGGACCCGCGCGCCCGCTGTGGGTGCACCTGGAGTACCTGAGCGCCGAGCCGTGGATCGACGGCTGCCACGGGCTGCGCTCGATCCGGCCGTCGGACGGCGCGAGCGAGCACTTCTTCTACCCCGGGTTCACCGGGCGCAGCGGCGGCCTGCTGCGCGAGCGTTCGCTGATCGAGCGCCGCGTCGCCTTCGACGGCTCGGCGCAGCAGCGCGAGCTGCTTGCGCGCCTGGGGATCGCGCGCGCGCCCGAGGAACGGCTGGTCACGTTGTTCTGCTATCCGGACGCCCCGCTCGGCGCGTGGCTGGCCGAACTGGCGCAGGGCGCGCGGCCGCACCTGGTCGTGGCGCCGGATGCGAGCGCCGACGGCGCCCTCACCGGATTCTTCGGGGGCCGCTTGCAGCCCGGGCAGGAGGCGCAGCGCGGCAGGCTGCGCGTGCGACGGATCCCGTTCCTGTCCCAGGACGACTACGACCGCCTGCTGTGGAGCGCCGATCTCAACTTCGTGCGCGGCGAGGATTCGTGGATCCGGGCGCAGTGGGCGGCGCGCCCGTTCGTCTGGCAGCCGTACCTGCAGTCGGAGTCCGCGCACCACTTCAAGCTCGCGGCCTTCCTCGAACGGCTCGGCGCCGGGCCGCAGGCCGGCGCGATGATGCGCGCCTGGAGCGGTGCCGGCGAAATCGGCCCCGCCTGGCGCGCGTTCGACGCGGCCCTGCCGGCCGTCGAGGCGACCTGCCGCGCGTGGTCGGAGCAACTGGCCGCGCAGAGCGACCTGGCGACGCGGCTGGTCGAATTCTGCTCCGAAAGGCTATAATGAGCGGTTACCCATAAGCCGAGCGCGCGCACGCGCGCCGCAGGGGATTCCGAACCTCCGAAACACTCGCGTCATGAAAATCGCCCAGGAACTGCGCACCGGCAACGTGATCATGATCGGCAAGGATCCGATGGTGGTCCAGAAGGCCGAGTACAACAAGTCGGGCCGCAACGCCGCGGTCGTCAAGATGAAGTTGAAGAACCTTCTGAACGGTTCCGCGACCGAGTCCGTCTACAAGGCCGACGAGAAGTTCGACGTCCTGATGCTCGACCGCAAGGAAGTGACCTTCTCGTACTTCGCCGACCCGATGTACGTGTTCGTCGACGACGAGTACAACCAGTACGAGGTCGAAGGCGAGAGCATGGGCGACGCGCTGAACTACATCGATGACGGCATGCCGTGCCAGGTCACGTTCTACGAGGGGCGCGCGATTTCGGTCGAGATGGCCAACAGCGTCGTGCGCGAGGTCGAGTACACCGAGCCGGCCGTCAAGGGCGACACTTCGGGCAAGGTGATGAAGCCGGCCCGGATCAAGCCGACCGGTTTCGTGATCCCGGTGCCCGCGTTCGTCGAGATCGGCGACCGCATCGAGATCGACACCCGCACGGCAGAGTACCGCAGCCGCGTGAAGGGTTGACTTCGGGGGCTGACTTCGGGGGCTGAATTCAGGCGAAGCCGTAGTCGCGCTGCGCGTGGCGGCGCTGGGCGAACCGGTGCAGGTGGCGCTGCACGGTGTCGCGCAGCGACGGCATCGACACCGGCTTCACCAGGTAGCTGTCGCAGCCGGCGAGTGCACCGCGGGCGAGGTCGAATGCCGACGAGCGGCTGGTCAGGATGACCACCGGCACTCCCCCCAACGCACCGTCGCGCTTGATCGCGCGCGTCAGCCAATAGCCGTCCTTGCCCGGCATCACGACGTCGGCGAGCACCATCTCGTAGCGGCGCATCGCGAGCGCGTCGAGCGCCTCGCGCGCGCTGCCCACCGCCTCGCCGTCGAGCCCGATCTGGCCGAGTGCCAGCAACAACTGGCGACGCACCGTGGGGCTGTCGTCGACGATCAGCGCCCGCGGCCGGCGCCGCTCGCCGTGCTCGGGCACCAGCAGGCCGGCGGCAATCGCGCGCGTCAGCCGCGATTCGCGCTGGCGCTCGACCAGCGCGTCGACGACCCGGTTCAGCGCGAACAGCACCTGCGCGACGAAGCGGTTCTGCAGCAGGTCGTCCATCGGCCGCCCGGGATCCGCGCGCCGGCCGACGCTGAGCACCGCGCGCGACTCGATCAGCCGGCGCAGCGTGGTCGCGACCTCGGGGCCACCGGCGACCGTCATGTCGACCAGCGCGATGTCGAAGTCGCCCGGGCCGCGCATGCGCGACAGCGCAAAGCGGTAGCGGTTGTGGCGCGTATGGCGCACGACAATCTCGAGCAATCGCTCGAGTTTCGTCGGCAGGCCGAACGCGGCGATCCGGTATTCGGGCCTGGACGGCGGTGGCGGCGTCATCTTGGTGTCATGGGGCGTGATGCCGCGCCGCCCCGGAAATGCGGCGGGCATGCGGGTCTCCTCGACCCGATTTAACCTCC
The DNA here is from genome assembly GCA_024711155.1 of Burkholderiaceae bacterium. Classification (GTDB taxonomy): domain Bacteria; phylum Pseudomonadota; class Gammaproteobacteria; order Burkholderiales; family Burkholderiaceae_E; genus Zeimonas. The sequence continues at coordinate 7,915 of JANJTK010000200.1, read as the reverse complement.
GCGATCCGGGTCGGGCAAGAAGAATCGAAGAAAAATCGTTGCAGAACCGCCACTTATGGGCGACTCTTCATCTTGCGTCGGAAGCTTGCCCGGACGCCGCCCGGGGATCCGGTCCGAGCCAGACGACCTGCAGCCGGTTGTCGGCGGCGAACCCGGCCACGAAGCGCCAGGCGAGCGGGTCGAGCGCATAGAGGCGCGCATCGACGTTCACGCACTTCACGCCGTCGCGCCAGCCGGGCATCACGTAAGGGGAAAAGGTCAGGTGCGCGGCGACGTCGCCGCCAGCGGGCCTGAAGCCTGCCATCACGCCGCACAGTCGTTCTGCCCAGTCGCTGGGCCGGAAGGCGCGCCCCTCCGCGGTGACGCCGAGGATCACGAAGGACCGGGCAACGAAGGTGTGGGGCATCGCGGGCGCTGGCGGGTCGCGTGCCGCCATTGCGCGCGCCCGGCGCGGATTATAGCCGCGAGCCGCTGTCGGGCCTCCGGGGCGGATCGCTGCGAGCAAACCCGCTTGCGCCGGCCCGCTCGCGGGGTGCCGTTCTTTGGAGCGCCCCGCCCTTTCACCTACAATCGGACCGACCGGGAGTGACGAATGCCTGCGACGCAGCCCCTGATGAACACCTACGCCCGCCAGCCGGTGGCGTTCAGCCACGGCGATGGCGCGTGGCTCTACGACACCGCAGGCCGGCGCTATCTCGATTGCCTGGCCGGCATCGCGGTGAACACGCTCGGCCACAATCATCCGAAGCTGGTCGCGGCGCTGCGCGAGCAGGTCGCGCGGATCATCCACTCGTCGAACCTGTTCGAGGTTCCGCTGCAGACGCAACTCGGCGCGAAGCTGGTCGAGCTGTCGGGCATGACGAATGTCTTCTTCTGCAACAGCGGCCTCGAGGCGAACGAGGCGGCGCTGAAGATCGCGCGCAAGTACGGACACGCGCGCGGCGTCGCGCTGCCCGAGGTGGTGGTCTGCGAGCGTGCGTTTCACGGCCGCTCGATCGCCACCTTGTCGGCGACCGGCAACGCGAAGGTGCAGGCCGGCTTCGAGCCGCTGGTCGAGGGTTTCGTGCGCGTGCCGCTCAACGACCTCGCAGCGCTCGAGCGGGTCGCCGCCGAGCGACCCGGCGTGGTGGCGGTGTTCCTCGAAGCGATCCAGGGCGAAGGCGGCATCCAGCCGGCGCGCGCCGACTACCTGCGGGCGGTGCGCCGGCTGTGCGACGAGCGCGGCTGGCTGCTGATGATCGACGAGGTGCAGTGCGGCACCGGGCGCACCGGCAAGTGGTTCGCGCACCAGCGGGCCGGCATCGTCCCCGACGTGATGCCGCTCGCCAAGGGCCTGGCATCCGGGGTGCCGATCGGCGCCGTGGTCGCGCGCGGCGCCGCCGCCGAGGTGTTCCAGCCCGGCAACCACGGGACCACCTTCGGCGGCAATCCGCTCGCGATGCGCGCCGGACTCGTGACCATCGACGCGATGGAGGAAGAAGGCCTGCTCGCGAACGCGTCGCGGATCGGCGAGCTGATCATGTCCGGCGTGCGCAGCGGGCTCGCGGGCACGCCCGGGCTGGTCGAGGTGCGCGGGCAAGGCCTGATGATCGGCATCGAGCTCGACCGGCCCTGCGGCGTGCTGGTGGCGCGCGCGCTCGAAGCCGGCCTCGTGCTCAACGTCACCGCCGAGCGCGTCGTGCGCCTGCTGCCGCCGCTGATCTTCGACGACGGCCACGCCGGGCAGTTGCTCGACACGCTGGTTCCGCTGATCAGGCGCTTTCTCGAGGAGGGCGCGGCCCGGGCCGCCTGAGCGCGCCCTCGCGCGGGCGCCCACGGGCGGCTGCGCACGACTCCGGATTCCCCATGGCGATCAAGCACTTCCTCCAGTTCCGCGACTTCGACCCGGGCGAGCTCGACTACCTCTTCGCGCGCGCGCGCGTCATCAAGGACCGCTTCAAGCGCTACGTGAAGCACCACCCGCTCGCGGACCGCACGCTGGTGATGATCTTCGAGAAGGCGAGCACGCGCACGCGGCTGTCGTTCGAGGCCGGCATGCAGCAGCTCGGCGGCGCGGCGATCTACCTGAACACGCGCGACTCGCAACTCGGCCGCGGCGAGCCGGTCGAGGACGCCGCCGAGGTGATCTCGCGCATGTGCGACATCGTGATGATCCGCACCTTCGAGCAGGACATCATCGAGCGCTTCGCCGCGCACTCGCGCGTGCCGGTCGTCAACGGGCTGACCAACGAGTACCACCCGTGCCAGATCCTGGCCGACATCTTCACCTTCATCGAGCACCGCGGCTCGATCCGCGGCAGGAACGTCGCCTGGATCGGCGACTCGAACAACGTCTGCAACACCTGGCTGCAGGCGGCGGAGCTGCTCGACTTCAACGTGCGCGTGTCGACGCCGCCGGGCTACGAGGTCGAACCCGATCGCGCCGGCCTCGTCGGCACCGGGCACTTCGAGCAGTTCTCCGATCCGATGAAGGCCTGCGAAGGCGCCGACCTGGTCACGACCGACGTCTGGACCAGCATGGGCTTCGAGGCCGAGAACGACGAACGCCGCAAGGCCTTCGCCGACTGGCGCGTCGACGCCGACATGATGCGGGTGGCGCGCCCCGACGCGCTCTTCATGCACTGCCTGCCGGCGCACCGCGGCGAGGAAGTCGACGCCGACGTGATCGACGGCCCGCAGTCGGTAGTCTGGGACGAGGCCGAGAACCGCCTGCACGCGCAGAAGGCGCTGATGGAGTACCTGCTGCTGGGGCGGCTCGACGACTGAGTGGGCAACCGGGGCGCGTGCTCAGCGCCCCGGGCGCACTTCGCGGCTGGCACGACTGCGCCGCTTGGCTTCGCGCATCCGCGGGATGCCGTGCCGCCACACCGCCACGATCGCCAGCGACAGCAGCACGCCGGTGGCGCCGAACGCCAGCCACGCCTGCCACTGCGCATCCTCCTTGGCGATTCCGAAAGCCTCCTCGATAGCCGCATAGACCGGGTCCTTGATCTGCACCAGCGAGATCCACATCAGCAGGATCGCGATCGCCATCTCGCTGTTGTCGCGCCTGATCTGCCAGCCCTTCGCGATCCACGACTCGATCTCCTGCAACTTGCGCCGCACCGAACGCTGCCGGTCGATTGCTCCGCGACCGGCCAGCCCCCGCGCGTAGATGGTTCGCTCGGTGTCGTAGTTGAAGACGTTGGGTAGCCACAGCGCGTTGAGGTTCTCGTCGATCAGCGCCCGTGCCGCGGTCAGCGCGTCGAGCGAAGGCGCGTCGAGGCCCGCGACCCGATCGGCCTCGCGATTGGCCTCGCGCAGCAACGCCTCGTTGAAGATCAGCACCGCATGAGGGATGATCAGGTACGGGCTGATGCCGACCGTCTCGCGGGTTGCGTCCAGCGCACGGTCCTGATCCGCGACGTAGACCAGCGTGCGGCGGTGCAGCCGCATGAACGATCCCGGCGCGCGCAATGTCGCAGTCAGCGTATCTTCGGCCTCGGCGAGGTCGATCTCGTCGAAGTCGAAGATTCCGGTGACCACACCGCAGAGCGCGTCGATGCGCGCCATCGCACCCGGAGCCCTGGCCGCTTCTCGCTGCCCTTTGCGCATCGATTCGAGAGCTGCGAGCAAGCCGCCCTCGCCGGATCGATCGATCAACTCCACGGTACCGGCGACGGGTCGTCCTGGTGCCGCGCCATCCGCGCAGCGCAGCCGCGCCACCGCGCTCAACATGCCCCCGACGTCGACCGGCTCGCGCCCGGCGATCGTGAACCTCGCCTCCTCGTGCAGGCGCGTCTCTTCGGTGACACCGTCGTACAGGTGGATCAGCTTGATCAGGTCGTACTCGTCGAACCACTCGCCAGCGGCCGGCCGCAGCGCGAGGTGCCAGACCGCGATTCGGGCATCGTGGAAACGGGTGCAACTGAGAAGGCCCCGCAAGCGGCGGCGCGTCGCCCCGCACAGACGGACCTCGTCACGCCCCTCGGAACGGTAGCGAGTCAGGGACGGAAAGCGCACTTCGATCTCGAACCCGCTCTCGTTGCCGGTCGCGCAATTCCCGCCGCGGGTGACGCAGTGGGTGACGAAGGGCGGCGGCTCCTGGAAGTTGTACGAGAGCAGGTCGCGCTCCATCGAGCAGAACACCGGGCACGGCTCGGCAGCGCCCGCGACGCCGTCCTCGCAAACCCAATGCAGGCACACCGTCGCGCTGTCGCTCGCCAATACGGGCGCCTCCATTCGCAGCGCCTCGAGGATCGGGCCGAGCGACGCGACCATCCGCTGCAGATCCGGGTCGGCCGCCACGTCCGCGACTCCGAGCGCCTCGTAGAATTCGAGCAGAAAGGCGCGCACGGACTCGCCACGAACTCGCCCGGCGACAGGCCCTCCGTCGCCATCGTCGATGAGAATCAGTCGAAGGTGCCGCGCGCGAACGCTCGCGCCGGCAAGCTGCGGCTGCACGTAGTCGACGTCCCAGAGTACCCGCGCGCCCAGGCGCGCCAGGACAGCGAGGCGCCGGCGCGCGGCCCGCACGAGGTGCACATCCGCGGAGTCGAGCCGATCGGGCCACTCGGTTTCTGCGAAGACCGCCGCCAGCGCCTCGTCGCGCTCGGCGCTGCGCCGCCGCAGCGCGCCGAGCGCGTGCCCGAGCAACCGGCGCGCATGCCCGCGGCCGCGCTCGCGCTCGTCGACCACCAGGTAGGTGACCAGTCCGCAGCGGCTGCGCGCGTAGTGCTCGAAGGCGACGCCGCCCAGCACGCGCTCACCGCCGTCCCCGGCAGACAGCAGCAGGCCGATGTCCATCCACGGCTCCGACGGCGGCGGCGCTTCGCCGAGCCGCGCCCGCCAGGCGTGCGGATCCTCACGCTCGGAGGAAACCGGAAAGGCGCGGTCGTAGATCGCCACGAATCCGGCCAGCAGGCGTTCGAAGCGCGTCTGGTCGACGGCGAGCAGCCTCCGCAGGCTGATCGGCACGCCCTGCTCGGCATCGAACTCCACTTTTACGTCCATCCTTCTTGCCGGGTGATGACTCACTGTGCGGCGCCGCGCCTGCCACGGCCAGGATTTCTCCCAAGCGTGCGAAATCGATTCTCTCACGCGAGCGCCGCGCGCCCGCTGTTCAGGACGACAACCCGCCCGTCGACGATCTCGATGCTGCGTTGGCAGCGCGCGGCGAGACGCGGATCGTGGGTGACGATCAGGCAGGCCGAGCGCAGGTCGCGGTTGAACTCGAGCAGCAGGTCGAACACCTCGCCGGCGCTCCTCGTGTCCAGGTTGCCGGTGGGCTCGTCGGCGAGGATCAGACGCGGCGACAGCACCAGCGCGCGCGCGATCGCGACCCGCTGCTGCATTCCCCCCGACAGCTGCGGCGGGCGCTTGCGCGCGGCGTCCGCGAGACCGACACGCCCGAGCAGTTCGCGCGCGCGCGCCTCGGCCTCGCGCTCCGACAGCCGGCGGTCGATGATCGCCGGCATCATCACGTTCTCCAGCGCGCTGAAGCCGGGCAGCAGGTGATGGAACTGGAACACGAAGCCGATCGAGCGCCCGCGCAGCGCCGTGAGCGCCGCCTCGTCGAGCCCGGCCGTGTCGCGCCCGTCGATCGACAGCCGCCCGCCAGTGGGCCGCTCGAGCAGGCCGACGATGTTGAGCAAGGTGCTCTTGCCCGAGCCCGACGGGCCGACCAGCGCGACGAACTCGCCCTCTTCGAGCCGCGCGTCGATACCGTGCAGCACTTCGGTCGCCACCGGCGTGTCGACGCCGTACGACTTGCGGATGCCTTCGAGCTCGACGATCGCGGCCATCGCGCGCCTAGAGCCTGATCGCCTGCACCGGATCCATGCGCGCGGCACGGCGCGCCGGCAGCGCCGCCGCCGCGAGCCCGACGACGATTGCCAGCGCGCACGCGCCCACGACGATCGACGGATCGATGTCGGCGGCGAACAGCGCCGAGCCGTCGGCGTTGCGGTAGATGAGCGCGAACAGGTGCAGCAGCCCGACCGCGAGCGCCGAACCCAGCGCCGAGCCGGCCAGGCCGTAGAGGCCACCCTGCAACAGGAACACCGTCATGATGCTGCGCGGGCTCGCGCCCATCGCTCGCAGGATTCCGATCTCGCGCTGCTTCTGGACCACCGACACAACCAGCACGCTGGCGATCCCGACCGCGACGATGGCGACCACGAAACCGCGGATCAGCGCGTTCGAGACGCTCTGGTTGCGCAGCGCGGCGAGCAATTGCGCGTTGGTCTGCATCCAGCTGTCCACCTGCAGCCCGGTCTGCGCGCGCAGCCGCTGCGCAATCCGGTCGGCGGCGAAGATGTCGTCCACCGCGAGGTCGATGTTGGAGACCCCGCCCGGCAGGTCGAGCAGCGACTGCGCGACCTTCATCCCGACGAACACCCAGCGCCGGTTCAGGTCGCGGTTGCCGATGTCGAACAGCCCTGCCACGGTGAGCAGTTCGTCGCGCCCCTGCGGCGCCAGCACGCGGATGCGGTCGCCCACGCCGACGCCGAGATCCTTCGCGAGTTCGGTGCCGATCACGGTATCGGTGCCCGAGAGCTCGAAGCGGCCGGCGGTCAGGAACTGGTCGACGTGGACGACGCGCCGGAAGCGTTCAGGGTCGACGCCATTGAGCGCGATCGACTTGCCGGTCGTTCCGCGCAGCGCGAAGCCGGCGCCCGACACCATCGGCGAGACGGCGACGACGCCCGGTGCGCGGGCCGCGAGGCCGAGCACCGCCTCCCACTGGTCGACCGAGCGCAGGCGCTGCGCGCGCGGCTCGACGATCGCGGCCGTGCCGGCAGCCGGCAACGCGCGCTGCGCGACCTCCTCGGTCGGCCGGATCACGACGTGCGCCTGGCTGCCGAGCGTGCGCTCGATGATCGAAGCCTGCAGTTGGCCGATCAGCTGGGTGAGGAACACGATCACCGCGACACCGCCGACGACGCCGGACAGGATCAGCACGGTCTGCATCCGGCCTTCGCGCAGGTAGCGCAGCGCGACCAGCCACTCGAACGGGAGCCGTGCCGTCATCGTCGCCGCGTCATCGGGCGCGCGCGCCCCGGACCCGCACCCGGTCGCCCGGCTGCGCCGGCGACGACGGCAGGATCACCGCATCGCCTTCGGACAGGCCTTCGGCCACTTCGACCGTGCCGACGCCGCGCAGGCCCAGCGTGACCGCGCGGCGCTCGGCGCGCCCGTCGCGGGCGAGCAGCACCCATGCGCCGGTGCGCGCTCCATCCGGTGCGCCGCGGATCGCATCGGCGTCGAGCACCAGCGCCTGCTCGCGCCGGCCGACCACCATCTCCACCGACACCGTCATCTCCGGGCGCAGGAACTCCGGCGGGTGCTCGACGCGCAGGCGCGCCTCGACCGTGCCGCGCTGCGCGTCCACCGACGGCGCCACGTAGTAGAGCTCGGCGTCGAACGGCCGCTCGGCGAACGCGTCGGCGAGCGCGGTCGCGCGCTGGCCGGCCGCGAGGTGTCGCAGGTTCTTCTCGTCGACGCTGGCCACGATGCGGGTCTCGCCTTCCTGCGCGAGCGCAAGGATCGGGCGTCCGGCCTGCGCGGTGTCGCCCGGCTCCGCGGCGCGCGCGACCACCAGCGCGTCGACCGGCGCGCGCAGACGGTGCAAGTCGAGCCGCGCCTCGGCGCTGGCGACGTTGGCGCGCGCCTGCTCGATGCGGATCCGCGCAAGCTCGGCGTCGGCGCCTCCGGTGCGAATCGACTGCGCCTGCGCCTGCGCGGCCTCGAGCGCGGCGCGCGCGTTCGCCTCGCCGCGCACCGCATCGTCGACGCGCGCCGGCGCAACGAAGCCGCGCCCCGCGAGCTCGCGCGCCCGCGCCAGCTCCTGTCCGGCGAGCCGCAGGTTCGCCTGCGCCTGCGCGAGCTGCTGCTCGGCGACCGGGCGCTGCACGCCTGCCAGCTGCCGCTGCCG
>JANJTK010000166.1 GCA_024711155.1 Burkholderiaceae bacterium | reverse complement strand
CCGGTCCCGCCGTCCGGGGGGGGGGGGGGGCGGCGCCCCCCCCCCCGCGCCCGGCGGCTGCGGGATCGGCTACTGCGCCATCACCGGCTTGCCCGAAGCATCGCGGATGCCGTTCCACGACGACTCGATCTGCTTGACCACGCCGGCAGGCAGCGGCACGTAGTCGAGCTCCAGCGCCAGATTCTGCCCCTTGTTCAATGCCCACTGGAAGAACTTCAGCGCCTCGCGCGAGCGCTCGGGCTTGTCGGCGGTCTTGTGCATCAGGATGAAGCTCGCCGAGGTCATCGGCCACGCCTGGTCGCCGGGCTGGTTGTTCAGGTTCACCCCGAAGCCGGGTGCCGAGCTCCAGTTGGCGTTGGCTGCCGCCGCCGCGAAGGTCTTGTCGTCCGGCTGCACCGCCTTGCCGTTGCGGTTGACCATCGCGGTGTGCGCCATCCGGTTCTGCTTGGCGTACGCGTATTCGACGTAACCCACGGCCCCGTCGATCTTGGTGACATTGGCGGCGACGCCCGCGTTGCCCTTGCCGCCGACGCCCGCCTTCCAGTTGACCGTCTTGCCGGCACCGATCTCGCTCCTGAACGCGCTCGAGACTTGCGCCAGGTAGTCGGTGAAGGCCGCCGTCGTGCCCGACGAATCCGAGCGGTAGACCAGCGTGATCGCCATCGACGGCAGCTTGACGCCGGGGTTCAGCGACGCGATCTTCGCGTCGTCCCACTTCGTGACCGCGCCGCGATAGATGTCGGCCAGCACTTCGCCGGTCAGCTTCATCTGGCCCGGTCCCACGCCAGGCAGCTTGACGACCGCGACGATGCCGCCGATCACGGCCGGGAACTGCGCCAGCCCCCCCTTGTCGAGGTCATCGCCCTTGGTCGGATCGTCCGAGGCGCCGAAGTCGACCGTCTTCGCGTTGATCTGCTTGACCCCGCCGCCGGAGCCGATGGCCTGGTAGTTCACGCTGTGGCCGGTCGCGGCCTTGTAGGCCTCGGCCCACTTCGCGTAGATCGGCGCCGGGAAGGTGGCGCCGGCGCCGGTGATGTCGGCCGCGTAGGCCGAGGCGAGGCCGAAGGCGAGCGAACTCGCGGCAAGGAATCGGGTGATCTGCTTCATGCTCTGCGTTCCTGTCTCTTTGGGTGACGAGGGCACGTTACGGCGCTTCGATGACGATTTCGTGACACGGGCGGCCCTGCGGCCTGCGGACACCGTGCGGGCACTGCGGCGACCGTGGCCCCGAGGCCCCCGACGGCACCCTGGGGCCACCGTCACATCGTCGTAACACGGGCGCACGACCATTCGATAATTCCGGAAACCCGACACCGACGCGGGGCGCATCCCCGATTCCCGGAGCATCATGAAGACAGGCATCAACGGCATGGGCCGCATCGGCCGGCTGGCCTTGCGCGCGGCCTTCGGCGCCGCCGAGCGGCCCCTGGACGACCCGCGCGCCCACCACCGCCTCGACGTCGTCCACGTCAACGAGCTCGCGGGCGGTGCCGCCGCGACCGCACACCTGCTTGCCTTCGACAGCGTGCAGGGCCGCTGGCGCGCCGACATCGCCGCCGACGGCGACGACGCGATCCGCATCGGCGACCGCCGGCTCTCCTTCTCGGCACAGGCGTTGCCGGCCGCCATTCCGTGGGGCGAGCTGGGCGTCGACCTGGTGCTCGAGTGCACCGGCAGGTTCCTCACGCCCGAGACGCTGCAGGGCCATCTCGACCGCGGCGCGAAGCGCGTCATCGTCGCCGCGCCGGTCAAGGTCGGCGAAGTGCTGAACGTGGTCGTCGGCGTGAACCACGAGCTGTACGACCCGGCGCGCCACCGTATCGTCACCGCAGCCTCGTGCACCACCAACTGCCTCGCGCCGATCGTCAAGGTCGTGCACGAAGCGATCGGCATCCGGCACGGGCAGATCACGACGATCCACGATCCGACCAACACCAACCGGGTGGTCGACGCGCCGCACAAGGACCTGCGCCGCGCGCGCAGCGCGATGCTGAGCCTGGCGCCGACGACCACCGGCAGCGCCACCGCGATCGCGCTGATCTATCCGGAATTGAAGGGCAAGCTGAACGGTCACGCGGTGCGCGCGCCGGTGCTCAACGCGTCGCTGACCGATTGCGTGTTCGAGTTGCGGCGCGCGACCACGCCCGGGGAGGTCAACCGCCTGTTCGCCGACGCGGCGAGCGGGCCGCTGGCCGGCATCCTCGGCTACGAGGAACGTCCGCTGGTCAGCGCCGACTACGCCCGCGACACGCGCAGTTCGATCGTCGATGCGCCGTCGACGATGGTGACCGACGACACGCTGCTGAAGGTCTACGCCTGGTACGACAACGAAATGGGCTACGCGTGCCGCATGGTCGACCTGGCCTGCCACATGCAGGCACGCGGCCTCTGAGCGGGCGGCTCCAGCGCAACCGGCCCGCGGCCCCACGGAGATCGACCCGCATGCCCCCGACCGCCGCGCACGCCGCGCGCAACTACGCGATCGTAACCGCCGCCTACTGGGGCTTCACGCTCACCGACGGCGCGCTGCGGATGCTGGTGCTGCTGCACTTCTACCGGCTCGGCTACTCGCCGTTCACGCTGGCCTTCCTGTTCCTGCTCTACGAGGCGGCGGGCGTGCTGGCGAACCTGGTCGGCGGCTGGCTGGCGACCCGCTTCGGCATCGCGCGGATGCTGACCGTGGGCCTGGCGACGCAGATCTGCGGCTTCCTGCTGCTGTCGATGCTCTCGCCGCAGTGGTCGGCGGCGCTGTCGGTCGCCTGGGTGGTGCTGGCGCAGGGTGTCTGCGGCGTCGCCAAGGACCTGACGAAGACCGCCAGCAAGTCGGCAATCAAGCTGACCGCCGGCGATGCGTCGGGCACGCTGTTCAAGTGGGTGGCGTGGTTCACCGGCAGCAAGAACGCGATGAAGGGCGTGGGCTTCTTCCTCGGCGGCCTGTTGCTCGACCGGCTCGGCTTCCAGGGCGCGCTGTGGGCGATGGCCGGACTGCTCGCGCTGGTGTTCGCGGGCGTCGTCGGCTTCGTGCCGCCCCTGATGGGCAAGAGCCGGGCGTCGAAGTCGGTGCGCGAGCTGTTCGCGAAGAACCGCGGCATCAACCTGCTCGCTGCCGCGCGCGTCGCGCTGTTCGGCGCCCGCGACGTGTGGTTCGTGGTCGGCGTGCCGGTGTTCCTGTACGCGTCGGGATGGACCTTCACGATGGTCGGCGGCTTCCTCGCGCTGTGGACGATCGGCTACGGCCTCGTGCAGGCACTGGCCCCGTCGATCGTGCGCCGCAGCGACGACGGCCTGAGCCGTGAAGTGCGGGAGGCGCGCTGGTGGTCGGCCACGCTGGCGCTGGTGCCCACGGCGCTCGCGGTCGCGGTCGCGTTCGACGCGCCGCGCC
>JANJTK010000296.1 GCA_024711155.1 Burkholderiaceae bacterium | reverse complement strand
CGGGCGGTTCGACCGGCTCCTGGGCTGGCGCGAGCCGGCACGCCAGCGCGAGCACGAGGGCCAGCGCGGCGGCGAGAGGGCGGGTCGGCATGGCGGCAATTCTAGGAACACGCCGCCGCGCGCCCGCCGACGCCGTGCCTTGAGCGCCGACAGGGGTTGGCGCTATGCTCGGCACGCATTCTGCTTGGGCCATCGAAACCATGGATGTGCTACAGCTCGACCTGTCCGGACGCCCGCAGGCGTGGATCTCGGCCAAGGAAGCCGCGGTCCTGTACGCCAGCGACGGCGTGGCGTGGACGCTCGGCGCGGCCTTCCATGTGCTGCGCGGTGGCATCCAGCGTGCCACCGGCGTCCAGTCACGCATCGAGGTGCACCCGATCGTCGCCGTGCGCGGCACCGTGCCCACCCGGGCGTGGCGCCAGGCCCCGGCGCTGTCGAACCCCAAGCTGTTCGTGCGCGACCGCCACGTGTGCGCCTATTGCGGCGGCCAGTTCGCCTTCGACGACCTGACGCGCGAGCACATCCGGCCCACCTCGCGCGGCGGGCGCGACACCTGGATGAACTGCATCACCGCCTGCCGCGCGTGCAACGGCCGCAAGGGCAGCCGCCTGCCCGAGGAGGCGCGCATGAGCCTGATGTACCTGCCGTACGTGCCCAGCCTGCACGAGGACATGATCCTGCGCGGGCGGCGCATCCTCGCCGACCAGATGGAATTCCTGCTCGCCAGCGTGCCGCGCAGTTCGCGCCTGCACGGCTGAGGCGGCAACACTCCAGATACACCGGCGCGCTAGCATCGGCGGCTCGCCCGGAGTCGCCCCCATGAAGTCCACGATCCTCGCCGCCGCGCTGGCGGCCACCCTCGCCGCCTGTTCCACCACCAGCCCCGACGTCGTGCAGCGCGCCGACGCGCAGCGCCTGTCGCAGGTGCAGGACGCCACGGTGCTGTCGGTACGCCCGGTCACCGTCGAGGGCAGCCAGAGCGGCGCCGGCGCCGCCCCCCGCGGGGTGGGACGCGGGAAAGCCCGCCCGACCCAGAAGGGCCGACGCGAGGCGGGGGGCGTCGGCGTCA
>JANJTK010000150.1 GCA_024711155.1 Burkholderiaceae bacterium | reverse complement strand
CGTCTCCAGCGTCATCTTGCCGCGCACGCGCGGATCGATCACGAACGTGCGGTTCAGCAGGTGCCCGAACGCGCCGATGACCGAGTCGACGTCCGCGTCCTTGAAGTTCAGGGTCACCGTGTCGCGCGCGACGGGCCGGCTCGCCGCCGCCGCACCGCCTGACGCCGGGTCCGATCCCGTCGCCAGGGTGTTCTGCGCCCGGGCCGGGACCTGGGCGGCCAGGCAGGCCATCGCCAGCGCGGTGACCGCGGTCCGCCACGGTCGGAACCGCAGCAGGGGCTGCGGGCGTCCGGGCGGGTGCCCACGGGATCGTCGATGCACGCTCATGTCCCTATTCTAATGACCGTCTTGCCGCCGTCGCGCCGGCCGATCAGGCCGAGGAAGACGTCGAGCCGCGCCTGTTCCGGCGGCTCGGCGCTCGCCTCGGCGACGAATCGCAGGCCGGTCCTCGCACTGAAGCTGCCGCTACCCTGCAGCCGCAGCGGTCCCGACAGCGTATGGATGCTCAGCTCGGTTTGCCCGCTCCGCCCGACCACGTCGACCCTGTAGCTGCCGAGCGGTCGAACCGGCGTCATCGCCGACGAGGCATCGCGCAATTCGACCTGCGCGCGCCCCTCCAGGGCGCCTTGCTTGATCGACAGGTTGTCCCATCGCAAGCTCAGCGTGCCGGCCGGACGCAGGGTGTTCCACGGCGAACCGAGCCGGCCGAGTTCGAGGGCCGGCAACCCGATGGCACCGGCGCCGATCCGCAGGTCACCGTAGCTGCCCTGCAGGCGCACCGGCTCGGCCATTCCGTCGACCTGCAGCGCCGCGTCGACCTGCCCGAGCAGCAGCGGCAGGCGGCTCACGCGCCATCCGATCCGGCCCGGCAACGCGACCCCCGCCAGCGACCGCCGGCGCCCCGCTTCGGCGCCCACATCGACCAGCACCAGCCGGCCCGAGCCTTGCCAGATCGTGCCCTCGGCGTCCGCGAGCCGCGCGCGCCCTCCGCTCGCGCGCTCGAGCGCGCGATCCGCCAGGCTGGCCGGCGCCCACAACACGAGGCCGAGCAGCGCCCCTGCCAGCGCCGCCAGCGTCCAGCCCACCCATCTCCCGGCGTGCGCTCGCACGTTCACCTCGTGTCCCGCCGCGGCATCTCGAGCGCGAGCTTCACCGACACCGCCCCGGTGCCGACCTCGCGGGTGATCGCCGCATCGACGACGCGCAGCCGCGTCTCGCGGGTCGCCCCGTCGAGCCACGCGAGCCACGGGGCGTAGGGCACGTTCCTGAAGCGCAGGTCGAACAGCGTGCCGGTCTGGTCGAACTGCGCGAGCGCAGGCCGCAGCCCGGCGGCGACGATCGAGCGCTCGAGCTGCACCTTCAGGGCCTGCGCGGAGTCGACCCCCGCGGGCACCGCGCCGAGGCGTCGCGCCTCCCCCGACAGCTGCTCGAGCTGCGCCAGTTGGGCGCGCAGCGCGGGAAGTTCACCCTGCAATCGCTGCCTGCCCCGCCAGGCCGGCTCGACCAAGACCAGGTACGCCAGCACGAGCACCAGCAGCGCCGCCCCGCCGACCAGCACGCGCCGTTCGCGCGGCATCATCAGGCGCCATCTCTGCAGCAGAGTGTCGAGCGTCGTCTTCAAGGCCTCTGCGTTCACGGTCACTCCTCAGCGCGCCAGCGCGACCGTCGCTGTCGGCTCGCGCTCGCCGTCGAACTTCAGCGCCAGCCCGAGGCGCTGGCTGTCTCGCACCAGCACGTCGCGCGCCGAGCGGCTGTCGTAAAAGCCGGGCTGGAAGCGCACCCGCAACCGTCCTTCGCGGTACTCGACGCCTCCCATCGAGTCGGTTGCCTGCCCCCCGAGCGCCTGCGCAAAACGCGCGAGCAGCGGCGCGAAATCCTCCGCCGCAGCCTGCCCCGCGCGCAGCCGCAGCGCCGCCACCTCGCGCCGCATCTGGAGCACTGGATCGACGATCACCTGCGTGGCGGGAAAAGCCTCGCGGAACACGCCGTCGAGCTGCGTCTTCAGCCCTGCGCGCTCCTGCGCCAGCATTCCCCAGTGCAGGTTCATCGCCAGGATCCCCGCTGCGACGGTCGCGCCGAGCACGGCGGTCGGCGTGCGCAGCGGGGTCCAGTCGATGTCGGCCAGGCGCCGTCCGGTGGCGCTGCCGCGACGCGCCGGCAGCATGTCGAGCGTGGCCGGCTGCGGAAACGGCAGCGCGCGGATGTCGGGTTCGAAGCCGGCGCGCGCCGCCGCCTTCAGGACCGGCGTCTGCCAGCTCGCGTCCTCGATGAACACCGCGAGCCGACGGCGCACGCGCGGCGGCTCGGCCGGCAGCGCGCGCGCCGCCATCCCGACCACGGCGTCGCCGGCACCCTGATCCGGCTGCGTTTCCTGCGTTGCCGGCGCCTGCACCGGCGCGGCGAGCGCGCCGGCACTGGACATCAGCGTCACGATCGCGTCGACCCGGGCCTGCGGATCGGCCGACGCCCACCAGCCGACGCCGTCGTGCGCCCCGGTCCGCAGCGCCAGGCCGTCGTTGAGGCACGCGAGCGCGCTGCCGTCGGCGCCGGCCGGCAAGGCCAGCTGCGCCGGCCATGCCGCCTGGATTTCGATGCCGCGCCGCTCGAACGCGCCGAGCACGAACTCGAGCCATGAGCGATCGATCGCGGCCACCAGCCGGCGCCCGTCGCCGTCGGCGCGCGGGCCGAGCGCGAACGCGCAGGCCTGCGCATCCTGCAGCAGCAGCTCTTCGACCACGTTGGGCAGCGCCTGCTGCAGCCGCGCCCCGGAGAGTGCCGGCACGGCGACCCGCAGCAGGTTCACGTCGCGCGCGTCGAAGATCAGCGTGACCGCCTTCAGCTGCGGCAACGCCTCGAGACCGACGCGCACGTAACGCGCCGTGCTGGCGCTGCCGAACACGGTCACCGGCACGCCGCCGGGGTTGGCGCCGCCGCCGACCTGGTCGCTCACCGCGACCGGCAGCATCGCGAGCAGGACCGGCTCGGTCGCAAAGGCGCGCTCGCCGATCGAGCGCGGCGGCAACCAGACGATCGCCTGGCCCTTCCTCAGTACCTGTGCTGCCATACGAGTTCCACGCGGCTCGGGCCGCGATACAGGAGCGCTTCGCTCTGCGATTCAACCCGGCCGAAGCGTACCATCCCCCTCACGAGGAAGAACTCCGAGCCGACGGACAGCAGGTTGGCGGGCAGGACCGGCGCGCCATCGAAGCGCGAGCGGGCCACGTCGAGACTGGCGAAGAACGTGCGCTGGCGCACGCCGTCGACGAAACGACGGGCCGTGCCGAGGTCGACGTCTGGAATGCTCGCCGCGAGCACCTCGGCCGGCGCCGTGTTCACGTTGACGCGCGTCGCCTCGGTCGCGATCTCCGAGGAACCGGTCCGCAGACGCTTCGGCAGGAACACGACGAAGGGCTCGAGCGCGCCGATCGTGGCCTCGTCGAATCCCGGCACCGTGCGCAGGTCGGCCAGCTTCAGCAGCGGCAGCGCCGACGCCGGCGCGCGCCGGCCTTCGATCCGCGCCGGGTAGGCCTGCTGCAGCCGTCGCTGCAGCGCGCCCGCCAGGCTCTCGGGACGCCCGACCAGCGCCAGCAGCCGCTCGAACGCCTCGCGATGGACCTGCGACGGCATGCCGTCGATGACGAGGTTGTTCAGGTTCATCCGCGACTGCGCGTCGAACACCTGGCCGGCCAGCCGCGCGCTGGCCCCGGTGTCGCCGATCCGCGCACCCCCGGTGACGGTCTCGTCGAGCACGGTCTCCGCGACCGGGGTCGCCCACAACTCCATCGAGTGATCGACGTCGCCGGTGCTGTTGCGATCGACGCGCAGCACCACCGACGCCCAGTCGAGCACGGCCGCCTCGATCCACCGCATCTGCGCGAGCGCGAGACGGTTCTCGACCGAACGCGTGGCGACGTGCTCGCGCCAGAACAGGCCGGCGACGATCAGCGTGGCCAGCGTCACCACCAGCAGTACGCTGACGATCGCCACGCCGGCCTGCGCGTGCGGCGCACCGCACGCGGACCTGGCTGCGGTGGCGCGCGCCATCAGTCCGCCACCGCGAAGACGCGCACGATGCGCTCCCCGCGGCGCACCAGCGCGAGTTCCACGCCGGTCACCGCCGGCGGCGGCGCCCCCACCCCGCCCGCCGCCGGCACCGCAGCCGCGGCCGCCAGCAGCGGCGCCAGCGCGGCTGCCGGCAGCCAGCCG
>JANJTK010000142.1 GCA_024711155.1 Burkholderiaceae bacterium | reverse complement strand
GCCGAACTCGAGCGCGGCGCCGCACCGGAAGCGGCCGCCGCGCTGAGCGAAGCGCTCGACCGGCCCGCGCCCGCCGCCGGCGCGAGGGATCGCTGATGGCGCAGTCGATCGTGCTGAGCCTCGTCTCGCACACCAACGTCGGCAAGACGACGCTGGCGCGCACGCTGCTGGGCCGCGACGTCGGCACCGTGCGCGACGAAGCGCACGTCACCGTGGCGGCCGAGGCCTACCCGATGATCGAGAGCGCGGACGGCGATCGCATGACGCTGTGGGACACGCCGGGCTTCGGCGACAGCGCCCGCCTTGCGCGCCGCCTCGAGGGCTCGCAGGATCCGATCGGCTGGTTCCTCGCGCAGGTGTGGGACCGTTTTCGCGACCGCGCGTTCTGGTCGAGCCAGCAGGCGGTGCGCAACGTGCGCGAGCACGCCGACGTGGTGCTGTACCTGGTCAACGCGTCGGAGGCCCCCGAGGCCGCCGGCTACCTGGACGGCGAACTTCGCGTGCTCGACTGGATCGGCAAGCCGGTCATCGCGTTGCTCAACCAGCTCGGGCCGCCGCGCCCGCCGTCCGAAGAGGCGGCCGAGGTGCGCGCGTGGCAGCGCCACCTGGCGCGCGCGCACTGCGTGCGCGCCGTGCTGCCGCTGGACGCGTTCGCGCGCTGCTGGGTGCAGGAAGCGACGCTGCTGCGCGCGCTCGAGGCCCTGCTCGACGAGCCGAAGCGCTCGGCCTGCGCGCGCCTGGTCGACGACTGGATCGCGCGCCGGCGCGCCGTGTTCGACGCGTCGATGCAGGTGCTCGCGGCGCGCATCGCGCGGGCCGCCGCCGATCGCGAGCCGCTGCCGGAGAGCGGCGTGCTGGACCGGATCCTCGAGGCGGGCGCGAGCCTGCGCGCGCCGGCACACGACGACGACGCGGCCGCCCCGCCGCGGCGGCGCGCGATGCAGCAGCTCGCCGATCGCCTCGACGCCGACGTGAGGCAGGGAACCGCGCGGCTGATCGAGTTGCACGGCCTGCGCGGCGAAGCCACCGCGGAGGTGCTCGCCCGCGTCGCACAGCACTACACACTCAGCGAGCGCGTCGACGAGCGCAAGGCGGCGGTGCTCGGCGGCGTGGTCACCGGCGCGCTCGCCGGGCTCAAGGCCGACCTCGCAACCGGCGGCCTGACCTTCGGCGCCGGCATGCTCGCCGGAGGCATCGCGGGCGCACTCGGCGCGTTCGGCCTCGCGCGCGGCTACAACCTGGTGCGCGGCACCCGGATCTCGTCGATCGCGTGGAGCGACGCCGTCCTCGACGAGCTGTGCGCAACCGCGCTGCTCGGCTACCTGGCGGTCGCGCACTACGGGCGCGGCCGCGGCGACTGGACGGCGTCCGAGCACCCGCCGCACTGGCGCGACGTCGTCGACGCCGTGCTCGACGCGCAGCGCGAGCGCCGCCACCAGCTGTGGGCGCAGCGCGCGGCGCCGGCGGATGCCGACGCGGACGCGGAGTCGCTGGCGCCGGCGCTGCAGGCCCTGCTCGCCGACGCGGCACGCGCGACCCTCGCGCGCCTGTATCCGGACACCGCGGGCCTGGACGCGCCCGCGAAACCGTCCGGTTGACCGGGGCCGCCGCTCGTCGCCGCTCCCCGCGGGGCCGGCTTGCGCGAATGCGACGCGGCGCGCAGCATTCGTGGCGATCGCCTCCACCTGAACGTATACTCCGGCGCATCGCGCAGGGTCGCCCTCGCGGAAGCCCGCCGGCCGGAACACCACGGAGCCCGACATGCGCCCGATCGTTCGGTCCCTCAGCCTGCCCGCCCTCGCGGCCGTCACGGCGCTCGCGGCGTCCGCCTCCAGCGCCCTCGCTGCGGACGCGCCATCGGCGATCAACCCGCACGGCTTCAAGGTCCCCACCGGAACCCACCGCTGCGAGCTCAACCGCAGCATCGACGTGCGCTCGGTCGCGGCCGACCAGAGCACGGCCGTGCTGGGCTTCGACCGCAAGGAATACCGGATGCAGGCGGTGGTCGCGCGCAGCGGCGCACTGCGCTACGAGGACCCGTCGTCGGGGCTCGTCTGGCTCGTGATCGCCACCAAGTCGATGCTGCTCGACACGAAGAACGGCCGCCAGCTGGCCAACGAATGCAAGACCTGAAGCGCCCGGTTCAGAACCAGTCGTTCAGCATGAAGCCGAGCCCGATCCGGCGCACGCGCGCCTGGTAGTCGATCAGGCTCTCGGCGTACCCGTCGAAGTACTGCGCGTGCCAGCGCAGGTGCGGGCTGATCCCGGTGGGCCGGCTGTAGTCGAGCTGCACCGCGCCCTTGCCACCGCTCGACAGGCTGCGCCGCGCCGTCAGCGTCCAGTTGTCGACGCCGTCGGCGTAGCCGACGCGCACCTCGCCGTGGCCCGCGTAGCGCGTCATCAGCGGATTGTCGTCGCCGTCGGGAGAGGCGGGCGTGGGCTTGGCGTTCTCGGGAATGCGCCACCAGGGGCGGATGGCGATCCACCAGGGCCCGGGCCGATCGAGCAGCACTTCGGCGAACAGGCGATTCCAGCTGCGCGAGAAGTCTCCCGAGCGGCCGTTGGACTGGTGCACGAAACCCGCCGATGCGACGCGCCAGTCCCAGCCCAGCACCTGCCGGCCCGGGGCCCACGCGACGAACACCTCGGGCTCGTGGCTGTACTCGCGGAACGGGCTCGAGCGCTGCCCGTTCCACGCCTGCCACCACGACTGCCCGGTGTAGGCGAAGAACAGCGCCGCGCGGCCGTCGAACAGCGGCGGCGTCAGCGGGAACTTGAAGCTGATCTGGAACTTGATCTCGTTGCGCTGCACCGGGCCGGCGCCGGCGGTGGTGGGCGACGCCTGCGTGTGCGACACGGGATGCAGGTAGTTCGGGCGGTGCGGCAGCAGCGCGAAACGCTCGCTCCACAACACCGCCTCCTCCTCGATGCGCCGGCGCACCGGCCCGTCGCCCACCGGGCGCGAGCGCTGGACCGGAGCGACCAGGGCGCCCGCCGCGCTGGCCACGGCGCCCTCGGTCGCGTCGGCTGCGGCAGCGGCTTCCGTGCCGGGCCCGGGGCGATGGGTCTTCGGCGCGGCGCCGTCATCTTGCGGCGCGATGCGATCGGGCGCCAGGCCCGGCGCGACACCGCAGCGCGCGCGGATCGCCCCGGCGGTCGTGCCCGGTGCCGCGCGGCGCAGCGCTTCGAGCAGGCAGCGCTCCTCCGCGCCAGCGTCCGCCGCCGCGCTCGTCCCGCGCGCGAACCCGTGCCCCGCGAACAGCGCCAGCCCCAGCGCGACCGCGAGCCACAGCAGCCACAGCACGACGCGCAACCGCGGATGCCGCTCGCAACCGCAGTCCCGGCCCTGTTCGCCGTCGTCGCGTGGCGGCCGCGCGAGCATCATCGAGCGCGTCTCCTGGAGCGGCCGCGCCGCCGCGCGGGCGGCGTGCCGGTGGCGCCGACGATCAGCCGACGGTCGCCTCGTCGGTGCGCTTGTCGCCCTTGTTGTCGACCCAGGTCACCGCGATCCGGTCGCCGGCCTTCGCGCCCCTGACCTTGAAGTTCAGGAACGGATCCTTCGAGACCGCGGTGCCCCACTGCGCCTTCAGGACCGGCTTGCCGTTGAGCGTGGCGCTGACCTCGGTGATGTGCCAGGCCGGGACCGGCTTGCCGGCGGCATCCTTGCGGGTGCCGGTTTCCATCGGGTGCGACATCAGGATGCGCACGTCGGCGACACCGTCCTTGACGGTGGCGCGGATCTTCATCGGTTCTGCCATCGGTGTGTCCTCCGAGGGTGCGGCGTCGCTGCGGCAGGCCGCGTCAGCAGCCGCCGGCCGTCACCTTGATTTCCTTGCGCGCGAAGTGGAACTTGCCGCCCGCCTTGACGAGCGCGACGACGCTCGAGGTCTGCGCCATCTTGATGCGCGTGCGCAGATCCGGCTCGGTGCCCTCGGGAATCTCGAAGGCGGCAACCAGCGCGGTCGGGTTCTTGTCGACGAGCAGCGCAATCATCTGCGTTCCGGGCAGCGTGCTGCGGATGCCGATCGTCACCGACGCCCCGTTCTCGGCAACGTCGTCGGCAATCAGCTGGACGCCCTTCGACTCGACGGCGCCCTTCGCCCCCATCGCCTCGAGTCCGGCGGCGAGTCCCTGCGCCTTGAAGACGGCCGCCTCGAGGCCCTGCGCCGCGGCCTCGGGCGCGCCCAGCAGCCCGGCGGACGCCAGCGCGCCGCACAGGCCGGCGCCGCCCGCCAACCGCAAGGTGTCGCGTCGTGACGGATTCATGCTCGTTCTCCAGTCAGTGGAAGTGCGCCGACTCGGGTTCGACGTCGCCGGGCATCTCGGCGTGCACGATCTCGCCCTTGGCGTTCGGGTACAGCGGCACGCCGCAGTCCTCGCAGAACTCGGGCTCGCTCAGTTCGGGCCAGACCCGGACCTCGGTCACGCCGACCTCGCGCAGCACTTCGCGCACCTGCTCGATCGGCGGCGTGTCGTCCTGCTCGCTCTCGGAGCCGAGCAGCGGCCAGACGATGCCGTGCGCGACCTCGTCGCTGTCGCGCACGCTCAGGCCGATGCGGTACTCGTCGGCGCGCTCGTGGCCGAAAGGCGCGATCGTCGCCTTGATCTCGCCCGCCTCGACGCCCAGCGCGTGCGTCAGGAAGTGCACCGCGGCGCGCACCGAGTAGGGCCGCACGCGGCGATCCGACTCGCGCAGGTTGAGGTGATAGGCGTCGGGCAGCAGGCACTCGAATCCGCAGCCCGCCAGCAGCGGCTCGATGTTCGGGCGCGCTTGCGCGATCCACTGCTCGAGGCAGGCGACGCGGCTGGCGTGGTCGCCGGCCTCGGCCTCCTGCCAGCGGAACAGCGGCTTGCCCGCGGGCGCCGCGACGACGCCGAGCAGGAAGCGGGTGTCGGCGAGCATGTCGGCCGTCTCCGGCAGGCCCTTCAGGTCGAGCCTGGGCGCCTGCCCCGAGGTCGCTGCCTGCGCGAGCCGGCGCGTGGCGCGGCGCAACTCGCCGAAGTCGTGCGGCAGCTGGTCGATGCTGTAGAGCCAGGGGACCAGCCGAAAGCGCGCGTGGCGCGCCAGCGTGTGCGCCTGCCAGTGCGCGGACAGCGACTGCGCGAGTTCGGCCGGCACCGGCCCGGACGGAATCCGGAAGCGCGTCCAGACGACCAGCGGCGCCGCCACCAGCAGCGCGTCCCAGCGCTCGCCGTCGACGTCGAGCGAGACCGTCTCAGCCGACTCCTCGACCGCCTCGATCAGCACGCCGTAGGCCTCGCCGTCGGTCTGCCCGAGCCGGTCCAGCGCGTCGTAGGCAGCCTGGACGTGGCCGCTGTCGAGCAGCCGATCGAGCCGCGCGGCCAGCTGCGCTTCCCAGAACCGGTCTTCGAGGCGGCTACCCGAGTTGGCCAGCCCGAGCGCGGCCGACACCAGTCTCTCGGCATCCGGCGGCAGATGGGTCTTGCGATCGCGCACGCGGGCGCGGCGGTGCTCTTTCATGCGGTCCTTGGGGTCAACAGCAGATTTTAGACGAATTCGCCGCCCCGCCCCGAGCGCGCCCAGAAGCGCGTCCCGGAGCGCTGCGCGAGCGCTGCGGGGCCCGGCTGCGGCGCTACGGCGACCCTTCCGCAGGCGCTTCCAGGCGGGTCCAGAGCGCCTCGGCCTTCGCCTCGCGCGCGATCGCTGCGAGCGTCGCAGCGTGCGCCGCCAGTTCCTCCGCCGTGGCCGGCACCACCGGCAGCTCCGGCGGCGGCCACTGCGCCGACGCCAGCGCGGCGCCCGCCACCCCCGCGTCGCCGAGCCCGATCTCGAGGCTGTCCTGTCCGCGCGTCATCGCGAGGTAGACCTCGGCCAGCAGCCCCGCGTCGAGCAGCGCGCCGTGCAGTTCGCGGTGCGCGTTCGACACCGCGTAGCGTTCGCACAGCGCGTCGAGCGAGTTGCGCCTGCCCGGGTGCAGCTCGCGCGCGACCGCCAGCGTGTCGACGATGCCGTCGACGTGCGTGCCCAGCGGCGGGCGCCCCAGCAGCGCAAGCTCGGCGTCGAGGAAGCCGACGTCGAACGGCGCGTTGTGGATCAGCAGCTGGGCGCCTGCGACGAACTCGAGCAGCCGGTCGGCGACGTCGGCGAAGCGCGGCTCCGACTGCAGGCGCTCGCGCGACAGGCCATGCACCTGCAGCGCGCCGGCGTCGATGTCGCGCTCCGGGTTAAGGTACATGTGCAGCGTGCGCCCGGTCCGCCTGCGGTTGAGCAGCTCGATGCAGCCGATCTCGACGAGGCGATGGCCGTCCTCCGCGGACAGGCCGGTGGTCTCGGTGTCGAGGACGATCTGGCGCACGATCATGCGACTCCGCGATGCGGAATCGCCGCCGGCACGCCGCGATTGGCGAGCGCGTCGGCGCGCTCGTTCTCCGGGTGCCCCGCATGCCCCTTGACCCAGCGCCATTCGACCGCGCGCCGCGCTGCCAGTTCGTCGAGTTCGCGCCACAAGTCGGCGTTCCTGACCGGCTTGCGCTCGGCGGTCTTCCAGCCGCGCGTCTTCCACGCGGGCAGCCACTCGGTGATCCCCTTCTGCACGTACTGCGAGTCGGTGTGCACGACCGCATGCACGTCGCGCGTGAGCGCCGCCAGCGCGCGGATCACCGCGGTGAGCTCCATCCGGTTGTTGGTCGTCTGCGCCTCGCCACCGCAGAGCTCGCGCTCGTGGCCGTTCCAGCGCAGCAGCGCTCCCCAGCCGCCGGGGCCGGGATTGCCCTTGCAGGCGCCGTCGGTATAGATGTGAACCACGTCGGTCATGCGCGATCCCGCGAAAGTGGGCTCGGTCGCCGGTTGCGGCCGGGCTGCGGACGCATTTTAATGGCGGTTCTGGATCGGAGGAGACCGACCGGCATGATCGAGAAACAGGTGCTCCGCTATCTCGAAGGCCTGCGCGCGCGCCAGCCGCTGCCGCTGCGCGTGACCCTGTGGGACGGCTCGACCGTCGCGCTCGGCGACGAAACGCGCGTGCAGCTGCGCCTGAACGGCGCCGCGTCGGCGCGCTACTTCGTCAAGCCGTCGCTGGCCGCGCTCGGCGAGGGCTTCGTCGAGGGGCACCTCGACGTCGACGGCGACATCCGCGACATCGTCGGAATCGCCGAGACCCTGTCGCGCGACAGCGACGACCGGCGCGGCCTGGGACGGCTGCCGTCGTGGATCACGCGCCACACGCGCAAGAGCGACCGCAAGGCGATCGAATACCACTACGACGTCTCGAACGAGTTCTATTCGCTGTGGCTCGACCCGCGGATGCTTTACTCGTGCGCGTACTTCCGCGGCGGCGACGAGGACCTCGCCACCGCTCAGGTGCAGAAGCTCGACCACATCTGCCGCAAGCTGATGCTCGCGCCCGGCCACAAGCTGCTCGACATCGGCTGCGGCTGGGGCGCGATGGCGATCCACGCGGCGAGCCGCTACGGCGCCGACGTGGTCGGCGTGACGCTGTCGACCAACCAGTACGAGCTCGCGCGCGAGCGCGTGCGCGCGGCCGGGCTCGAGGGCCGGGTCGAGATCCGCCTGCAGGACTACCGCGACATCCCCGGCGACGCGAGCTTCGACCGCATCTCGTCGATCGGCATGTTCGAGCACGTCGGCCTGAAGAACCTGCGCGGCTACTTCGACGCCGTGCACCGGCTGCTCAAGCCGGGCGGCGTCGCGATGAACCACGGGATCACCTCGTCCGACGCCGACAACCGGTCGGTGGGGCTCGGCGCCGGCGAGTTCATCGACAAGTACGTCTTCCCGGACGGCGAGCTGCCGCACGTCGCGCTGGCGATCCGCGAACTCTCCGCGGCGGGACTCGAGCTCACCGACGCCGAGTCGCTGCGGCGTCATTACGCGAAGACACTGTGGCACTGGTCGGACGCGTTCGAGAAGAACCTCGGCCGGCTCACCGAGCTCGCCGGCGACCGGCGCGCGCGCATCTGGCGCGTCTACCTCGCGGGCTGCGCGCACGGCTTCGCGCACGGGTGGATGAACCTCTACCAGCTGCTGGCGATCAAGCCGATCGCAGGACCGGCCGGCGCCGCGAGCCCGCTGCCGCTCACGCGCGACTACATGTACGGCGCATCCTGAGTGCGCGGCGCGGCGACGACCGCGCCGGCGCGCTTCGCGCGCGCCTGCCGCCACGCCGGGCCGATCAGGCGCATGCCGGCAACACGCTTGACCGCCTCGACGAAGTAGACCGCGCCGCAGATCGGCCACCAGCGATCGCCGGCCGCTTCCATGAAGCCGCTGCGATCGAGCCCGCGCTGCGTGCGGCACGGCGGCCGGTAGCAGCCGTAGCGCCCGCCGTCGATCTCGAAACTCAGCAGCTTCAGCCAGTCGCGCAACCGCGGCAGCGCGATCGGGCGCGCCTGCGCGGGCAGGAACCGCCGCCGCGAAGTCCGCCCGAGCGCGTGACGAGCGCCCCACAGGCTGACCGGGTTGAACCCCGAGAGGATCAGCCGCCCCTCGGGGCGCAGGACGCGCTCGACCTCGCGCAGCACCTGGTGCGGATCGAGCGCGAACTCGAGCACGTGCGGCAGCACGACCAGGTCGAGCGTGCCGGAGGCGACCGGCAATTCTTCGAGGTGCTCCACGCAAAGCTGGCAGGCGCCGTCGGGCTGCGCCTCGCACGGCACGCAGGCCCGGATCCGGTGCGGCATGCGGTTGGCGCGCAGCGCGTCGATTTCCGGCAGTCCGCACTGCAGCGCGTGAAAACCGAACACGTCAGCCACCGCGGTGTCGAACTGCTGCTGCTCCCACGCGAGCGCGTAGCGTCCCGGCGGCGACGCGAGCCACGCGCGCCACTCGGCGCGCTCGTCGTCCGGCCCCCTGCCGCTCCGTATAATCTGCGCGTCGTCCATGGTCGTCCGATGCAGACCCAGCCCTCCTGGCGCTACGCGCCACCGCCGCACCCGCTCGTCGAGGCGATCGACGCCTTCGACGACAACTACGTCTGGTGCCTGCGCGCCCCGCGGGGACGCCTCGCGCTCGTCGTCGATCCCGGCGACGCGGCGCCGGTCGAGCGCGCGCTCGACGAACGCGGGCTCGGCCTGGCCGCCATTCTACTGACGCATCACCACCCGGACCACGTCGGCGGCGTGGCGCGGCTGCTCGAGCGCTGGCACGCGCCGGTCTACGGACCGGCGATCGAGCGGATTCCCGGGGTGGACCATCCGGCCGAGGAAGGCACGCGCATCGTGGTCGAGGGCATCGCCGCGACCGCGCTCGCGGTGCCGGGGCACACCCTCGGGCATCTGGCCTGGTTCGTCGAGCCGTTCGGCGGCGACGCGCGAGCGCTGCTGCTGTGCGGCGACACGCTGTTCGCCGCCGGCTGCGGGCGACTCTTCGAGGGTACGCCGGCGCAGATGCTCGACTCGCTCGAGCGCCTGGCCGCACTCGACGCCGCGACGCTGGTCTGCTGCGCGCACGAGTACACGGTGTCGAACCTCGCGTTCGCCGCCGCCGCCGACCCCGGCAGCGACGCGGTGCGGGCGCGGCTCGACGAGGCGCGCGCGATGCGCGCCGCCGGCCTGCGCACGCTGCCGTCGTCGATCGCCATCGAACGCGAGACGAACCCCTTCCTGCGTTTCGACAGCGCGGGCGTGCGCGCCGCGCTCGCGCACAGGCTCGGCAAGGCGCCGGCGTCGCGGCTCGAGGCGTTCACGGCGCTGCGCGCGTGGAAGGACGGCTTTCGCGCCGCCTGAGCGGACTACGGGAGCGGACCACGGGAGCGCACCCTCCGATTGCACCCCGACGGCGATGCTTGACCAGGGTCACGTCCTTCCGTAGGATCAGCCGCGATAATCACGCCGAATCATAGAGTTAGGGAATTCGCCTGGTGCAGTTTCTACGATCGGCCGCGCTGCGCGCGGCGCCGCTGCTGACGATCCTCTTCGTGCTGGGCGGCTGTTCAACCGTCGCGACAGTCGACACGCCGGCACCGGTGGGTGCACTGGAAGGCGCGCAACCCGTACAGCGAGCGCCGGCGAGCGCCGAAGCGCCGCCTCCCGCGCCAAGGCCGGTCGCACGTGGCGAGGCGCCGGAGGCGCAGGAGCAGGTGGGCGCGACACCGCCCGCGCCGCCGGCCGATCTGTGGGCACGCATCCGCGCCGGCTTTGCGCTGCCGCCGCTCGACACCCCGCTGGTGGCGGAGAAGGAGCGCTTCTACCTGCAGCGGCCGGATTACCTGCAGCGGATGTTCGCGCGCGGCAGCCGCTACCTGTTCCACATCGTCGAGGAGATCGAGAAGCGCGGCCTGCCGACCGAGCTCGCGCTGCTGCCCTTCGTCGAGAGCGCGATGAACCCCGAGGCGCTGTCGAGCGCGCGCGCCGCCGGACTGTGGCAGTTCATCCCGTCGACCGGGCGCCAGTACAACCTGCGCCAGGACTGGTGGGTCGACAACCGGCGCGACGTGGTCAAGTCGACCGCGGCGGCGCTCGACTACCTGCAGAAGATCCACGCGATGCACGGCGACGACTGGTTCCTCGCGCTCGCGTCGTACAACTGGGGCGAGGGCGCGGTGGCGCGCGCGGTCAAGCGCAACCAGGCGCGCGGCCTGCCGGGCGATTACCTGTCGCTGCGGATGCCGGCCGAGACGCGCCACTACGTGCCGAAGCTGATCGCGCTGAAGAACATCCTGCTGCGCGCCGGCGAACTCGGGGTCGCGCTGCCCGAGCTGCCGAACCGGCCCTACTTCGTGACCATCGAGAAGACGCGCCCGATCGACCTGAAGCTGGCGGCGCGCTTCGCCGGCATGAGCGTGCCCGAGTTCGTCGCGCTGAATCCGGCGCACAACCGCCCGGTGATCGCGGCGAGCCGCAACAACCTGCTCAAGCTGCCCGCGGATCGCGTCGACGCGTTCCTGGCCGCCGTCGAGCACCACGAGAAGGCGCAGCGCACGTTCGCCACCTGGCAGCCGCACACGTTGAAACCCGGCGAGAGCATCGACTCGCTCGCGCAACGCGGCGGTGTCACGGTGGCCGAGCTGCGCGAGGCCAACGACCTGCGCGCCGGCCAGCGCATCCTGCCGGGAACGCGCATCCTGACGCCGCAGCGCGCGGTCGACGACGAGACGCACGTCGAGCGCTTCGAGGGGCCGCGCGTCTACGAGCTGGTCGAGCGCCCGGCGGCCTATCACCGCGTGAAGAAGCGCGAGACGCTGGCCGCGATTGCGCGCCGCTACCGCACGACGGTCGCCAACCTGAAGCTGTGGAACGGGATCAGGGAGGCGGCCAGCGCGGGCATGGACCTGATCGTGCGGCCCGCAAGCGCGCAGACGATCCTGACCACCGAAAGCGGCCAGCGGATGCTGGTGCGCAGCGACGATCGGGCGCCGCGGCCGATGCGCGCGGTGCTGCGCAGCGAACCGCCGGCACCGGCGCCGGCAGCCCCGCTCGCGGCGACCCGCTCCGCGGCGGCCGAAGCGGGCGCAAGCGAGCGCGGC
The DNA here is from genome assembly GCA_024711155.1 of Burkholderiaceae bacterium. GTDB lineage: Bacteria > Pseudomonadota > Gammaproteobacteria > Burkholderiales > Burkholderiaceae_E > Zeimonas. The sequence continues at coordinate 13,162 of JANJTK010000142.1, read as the reverse complement.
GCAGGAAGGCTGCAGGCGAAGAAGCCGCAGGCCAGGAAGCAGCAGGCCAGGAAGCAGGAAGCGAACCAGCGCGCAGCGAACCAGCGCGGCACGGCGAAGAAACCCGTCGCGAAGACCGGACGCCCGGCAGCGAAGCAGGCGGGCAGCGCGCCGCGCAAGGTTCAGCGCAGCGCGGCGGCCAGCAGTTCGCGCGTGTAGGCTTCGCGCGGCGCCGCGAACAGCGCGGCAGTCTCGCCGGCCTCGACGATGCGGCCGTCCTTCATCACGATCACGCGGTGCGCCATCGCGCGCACGACCTCGAGGTCGTGCGTGATGAACACGTAGGCCATGCCGTGCCGGCGCTGCAGCGCCGCGAGCAGCTCCAGCACCTGCTTCTGCACCGACACGTCGAGCGCCGACGTCGGCTCGTCGAGCACCAGCAGCGCCGGGTTCAGGATCACCGCGCGCGCGATCGAGACCCGCTGGCGCTGGCCGCCCGAGAACTCGTGCGGATAGCGATCGAGCGCGTCGGCGCCGAGGCCGACCTCGTCGAGCATCGCCACGACCGCGTCGCGGCGCGCCGCCGGCGCCAGCTCCGGCCGGTGCAGCGCCAGGCCCTCCTCGACGATCTGCAGCACGGTGCGCCGCGGCGAAAGCGAATTGAACGGATCCTGGAAGACGATCTGCATGTCGCGCCGCAGCGGCCGCAGCGCCCGTCGCGACAGCGCGTCGATCCGCTGCCCGGAGAAGCCGACCTCGCCGCTCGTCTCGCCCTGCGCCAGGCGCAGCAGTGCAAGCCCGAGCGTGCTCTTGCCCGAGCCGGACTCGCCGACCACGCCCAGCGTTTCGCCGCGCGCCACCCGCAGGTCGACGTCGCGCACGGCGTCGAAGCACCGCGACCGGAACCACCCGCGCGACAGCCGGAAGCTGCAGCCGACCCCGCGCGCCTCGACCAGCGTCGGCGCCCCCGCCGGCAGGGCCGCGGGCGCGCCTTGCGGCCGGCTCTCGACCAGCATCCGCGTGTAGTCGTCGGCGGGCTGCGAGAACACGCGCGCCGTGTCGCCCTGCTCGACGATGCGCCCGCCCTTCATCACGGCGACCCGGTCAGCGAAGGCGCGCACCAGCGGCAGGTCGTGCGTGATCAGCAGCACCGACATGCCGCTCTCGCGCTGCAACTCGTCGAGCAGCGCGACGATCTGGCGCTGGATCGTCACGTCGAGCGCGGTCGTCGGCTCGTCGGCGATCAGCAGCTTGGGGCGGCACGCGAGCGCCATCGCGATCATCGCGCGCTGGCGCTGGCCGCCGGAGAGCTGGTGCGGGTAGCTCGCGAAGCGGCGGTGCGGCTCGGGCACGCGCGTGCGCTCGAGCAGCTCGATCGCCCGCCGGCGCGCGGCGGCGCGCGACAGTCCTTCGTGCAGTTCGAGCGCCTCGCAGATCTGGGCGCCCACCGGAAACAGCGGGTTGAGCGCGCTCATCGGCTCCTGGAACACCATCGCGATCTCGCGCCCGCGCACGCCGCGCAACTCGCGCTCGCCGCAGCCGAGCAGGTCACGACCGTCGAATTCGATCCGGCCGCGATAGCGGGCGTCGGCGTTCAGGCGCAGCACCGACAGCGCCGTCACGGTCTTGCCGGATCCCGACTCGCCGACCAGCGCGAACTTCTCGCCGCGTCCGACCTCGAAGCCGACACCGTCGACGACGCGCGCGGCGCCGCTCGCAGTCGCGAATTCGACCGCGAGCCCGGACACCGCCAGCAGCGGCTCGCGCGCTCGCGGCGGGGCACCGGCAGCAGCGCCCGCGCCGTCATCGGCGCGGCCGCTCGCACCCGTGCTGGAATCGACGCTCATCGCTCGCTCATCCCTTGCGCGTGTCGAGGGCGTCGCGCAACGCCTCGCCGACGAAGATCAGCAGCATCAGGGTCCCCACCAGCACGCCGAAGGTGCCGAGCGAGATCCACCACGCGTCGAGGTTGGCCTTGCCCTGCGCGAGCAGCTCGCCCAGGCTCGGCGTGGTCGGCGGCACGCCGAGGCCGAGGAAGTCGAGACTGGTCAGCGCGACGATCGCGGCGCTCATCCGGAACGGCAGGAACGCGATCACCGGCGTCAGCGAGTTCGGCAGCACGTGCCGGCGGATGATCTGCGCGCTCGACAGGCCGAGCGCGCGCGCCGCAGTCACGTACTCGAGCTGGCGGTTGCGCAGGAACTCGGCGCGCACGTAGTCGGACAGGCCGATCCAGCCGAACAGCGACAGGATCGCGAGCAGGATCCAGATGCTCGGCTCGAACACCGACGCCAGGATCAGCAGCAGGTAGAGCTCCGGAATCGAGCCCCAGACCTCGACCAGCCGCTGCATCGCAAGGTCGATGCGGCCGCCGAAGTAGCCCTGGACGGCGCCGGCCGCGATGCCCAGCAGCGTCCCGATCGCCGTCAGCGCGAGACCGAACAGGACCGAGGTGCGAAAGCCGTACAGCAGGCGCGCCAGCACGTCGCGGCCCTGGTCGTCGGTGCCGAGCAGGTTGACGCGCGATGGCGGTGCCGGGTTCGGGCTCGGAGCGAAGTAGTTGATCGTGTCGAAACGGTACGGGTTCGGCGGATACAGCGCCCAGTTCGCCCCGCTCGCCAGGCGCTCGCGGATGAACGGGTCGAGGTGGTCGGCGGCGGTGGCGAAGTCGCCGCCGAAAGCCGTCTCCGGGTAGTGCTGCAGCAGCGGCCAGTGCCAGCGCCCCTCGTACCGCACGACCAGCGGCCGGTCGTTCGACAGCAGGTCCGCCGCCAGGCTCAGGCCGAACAGCAGCGCGAAGATCCACAGGCTCCAGTAGCCGCGCCGGTTCGCGCGAAAGCGCAGCCACGCGCGCCGGCCGGGCGACAGCGACCGCCGCGGGGCCGCGCTCATCCGGCGGCCCCGAACTTCACGCGCGGATCGACCCAGGTGTAGGCGAGGTCGGTGACGAGCTTCGTCAGCAGCCCGATCAGCGAGAACACGTACAGCGAGCCGAGCACGACCGGGTAGTCGCGCCGGATCACCGCCTCGTACGACAGCAGTCCGAGGCCGTCGAGGGAGAACAGCGTCTCGATCAGCAGCGAACCGGCGAAGAAGGCGCCGACGAACGCAGCCGGGAACGCCGTCACGAGCGGGATCAGCGCGTTGCGGAACACGTGCCGGTAGAACACGCGCCGCTCGGCCAGCCCCTTGGCGCGCGCGGTCACCACGTACTGCTTGCGGATCTCCTCGAGAAACGTGTTCTTCGTGAGCATCGTCGTCACCGCAAAGCTGCCGACCGTCAGGCACGCCAGCGGCATCGCCAGGTGCCAGAAATAGTCGAGCACCTTGCCGGCGAGCGACAGTTCGGCGAAGTCGTCCGAAGTCAGGCCGCGCAACGGGAACAGCTGCCAGAAGCTGCCGCCGCCGAACAGCACCAGCAGCGCGACGCCGAGCACGAAGCCCGGAATCGCGTAGCCGACAAGGATCGCCACCGAGGTCCACAGGTCGAAGCGGCTGCCGTGCCGCAGCGCTTTCGCGATCCCGAGCGGGATCGACACCGCGTAGACGATCAGGAAGCTCCACAGCCCGAGGCTCATCGAGACCGGCAGCTTCTCGAGGATCAGCTCCCACACGCCCTTGTGGTGCAGGTAGCTGGTGCCGAGGTCGAACACCGCGTAGCGGCGCAGCATGTCGAGGAAACGCTCGTGCGCCGGCCGGTCGAAGCCGTACATGCGGCGGAACTCGGCGATGCGCTCGGGATCCACCCCTTGCGCGCCGCGGTAGCCGCCGCCGGTCGCGGCGACCTCGCCGCCCTGCCCGTCGCCTCGCAGCTCGCGCACCAGCTGTTCGACCGGCCCGCCGGGAACGAACTGGATGATCGCGAACGACACGAACAGGATCCCGACCAGCGTCGGCACCATCAGCAGCAGCCGCTTGGCCACGTACGCGAGCATCAGCGCTTCTCCCACCAGGTGCGCAGCAGCCAGGTCTCGGCGCCGTAGTACAGCGGCAGCGCCCGCGGATGCTCGAGTCGGGCCCGCCACGCGACGCGGTGCGCCGGCGCGTAGAAGTGCGGCACCATGTACCACCCGTGGCGCAGCACCCGGTCGAGCGCGCGCGCCGCGGCGACGAGTTCGGCGCGGGTGCGGCTGCCGAGCAGCCGCTGCACGATCGCGTCGACCGCGGGGTCGCGCACGCCCGCGAGGTTGTCGGAGCCCTTCTCGCCGGCCGCCGCGGACGTGAAGCGCTCGATCAGCTCGTTGCCCGGCGTCTGGCTGGCGCCGTACAGGTGCACCGCGACGTCGAAGTCGAACTCGTCCATCCGCTTCTGGTAGAGCGCCGGATCGGTCACCCGCAGGCGCGCCGCGATGCCGAGCTTCTCGAGGTTGCGCGCCCATGGCACGGCGACGCGCTCGAGCGCCTTCGAGTAGCTGATGATCTCGAAGCCGAACGGCTGGCCGCGCGCGTCGCGCAGCTGTCCGTCGGCGCCCACCGTCCACCCGGCCTCGGCCAGCAGCGCGAGCGCGCGGCGCAGGTTCGCGCGCAGGCTGCCGGGCGGGTCGGTGACGGGCGGCTGCGGGACCGGCCCGAACACCGCCGGCGCCAGGCGCGCGCGCAGCGGCTCGAGCAGGGCAAGCTCGTCCGCGCCCGGCAGCCCCTTCGCCTCCATGTCGCTGTTCGTGAAGTAGCTCGCGCTGCGCCGGTACTGCCCGTGGAAGACCTGCCGGTTCATCCACTCGAAGTCCATCGCCAGCGCGAGTGCCTCGCGCACGCGCGCGTCGGCGAACAGCGGGCGGCGCGTGTTCATCACGAACCCCTGCAGGCCGGCCGAGTTCGAATGGCGGAACTCGCGCTTGACGATCTCGCCGCTGTCGTAGCGGCGCCCGGCGTGGCCGCGCGCCCAGTTCTTCGCCGAGTTCTCGGCCACCCAGTCGAACTCGCCGGCCTTGAAGCCCTCGAGCCGCGCGGTCTCGTCCTTGAAGTACTTGTAGACGATGCGGTCGAAGTTGAACATTCCGCGCCGCACGTTCAGGTCGCGCCCCCAGTAGGCGGGATCGCGCCGGTAGGCGACGGCGCGGCCCCAGTCGACGCGCTCGATCCGGTACGGCCCGCTTCCGACCGGCTCCTCCTGCACCACGCGCTCGAACGGCTTGCCGGCGCCCCAGCGGCGCGAGAAGACCGGCAGTTGCACGCCGAGGATCATGTGCAGTTCGTGGTTGCGCCGGCGGAATTCGAAGCGGATCGTGGCGGGGTCGACGACCACGGCGCGCGCAACATCGCCGAAGTACTGGCGAAAGCGCGGATGCGCCGCGCGCCCGGTGAGCACCTCGAACGAATGGCGCACGTCCTCGGCGGTGACCGGGTCGCCGTCGGAGAAGCGCGCGCGCGGGTTCAGCCGGAACGTGATCGACAGCCCGTCGTCGGCGAAGCGGATGTCGTCGGCGAGCAGCCCGTACATGGAGAACGGCTCGTCGTCGCTCGACTCGGCCAGCGTCTCGAACACCAGCAGGCCGAGTCCGGCGGCCGCGATGCCGCGCAGCGTGAACGGGTTGAGCTTGTCGAAGGAACCGAAGCCTGCCAGGTTCAGCGTCCCGCCCTTCGGGGCCTCGGGGTTCACGTAGTCGAAGTGCGCGAATCCCGGCGGGTACTTCGGCGCGTCGCCCCACGCGACGCCATGGGCGGCGGGCGCGGGGGCCGCCTGCAGGCCCACCGTCAGCGCCAACGCCACGCGTGCGACAATTCCCATCGTCGAAGATTCTAGCGGAGAGCATGGGCATGGGATTTCTCGCCGGCAAACGAATCCTGGTCACCGGACTGCTGTCGAACCGCTCGATCGCCTACGGCATCGCGCGCGCCTGCCGCGACCAGGGGGCGGAACTCGCGTTCACCTACCAGAACGAGCGCTTCGAGGGGCGGGTGCGGGAGATGGCCGCCGAGTTCGGCTCCTCGCTCGCGTTCGCGTGCGACGTCGCCGAGGACGCGCAGATCGACGCGCTGTTCGCCGCGCTGCGCGGGCACTGGGACGGCCTCGACGGGCTGGTGCACGCGATCGCGTTCGCACCGCGCGAGGCGATCGCGGGCGCCTTTCTCGACGGCGCCAGCCGCGAGGCGTTCCGCGTGGCGCACGACGTGTCGGCCTACAGCATGGTCGCGCTGGCGAAGGCGGCGGCGCCGATGATGCAGGGCCGCGCCGGCGCCATGCTCACGCTCAGCTACCTCGGCGCGTTGCGCGTGCTGCCTCACTACAACATGATGGGACTGGCCAAGGCGAGCCTCGAGGCCGCCGTGCGCTACCTCGCGAGCGACCTCGGACCGCAGGGTATCCGCGTCAACGGGATCTCGGCGGGCCCGATCCGCACGCTGGCGGCCAGCGGCATCAAGGACTTCTCGCGCATCCTCGACTTCGTCGGAAAGAGCGCGCCGCTGCGGCGCAACGTCACGATCGAGGACGTCGGCAACGCCGCCGCGTTCCTGCTGTCGGACCTCGCGAGCGGCATCACCGCCGGGATCACCTACGTCGACGGCGGCTTCAGCCAGGTCGTCGCCGGCATGGAGGCCTGACGGGCACCGAGCGCCCCCGCGCCGCGGCCGCGCACGGCGCCGGCGCGGCCTGCGCGGGTGCCACACGCGCATGAAGCCCGCCCTGCTGATCGTCTCGCCGACGCTGGCGGACGCCAACACCGGCAACTGGCGCACCGCGCAGCGCTGGGCGCGCTTCCTCGCGCGCGAGTTCCGCGTGCGCATCGCGACCGGCTGGGACGGCGCGGCGGCCGACGCGCTGATCGCGCTGCACGCGCGCCGCTCGGCGGCCGCTGTGGCCGCGTTCGCCGCCGCCGGCGGGCCGGTCGCGCTCGTGCTCACCGGCACCGACCTGTACCGCGACATCCGCGCCGACGCGGCCGCGCAGCGCTCGCTCGAACTGGCGCGCCGGCTCGTCGTGCTGCAGCGCCAGGGGCTCGACGAACTGCCGTCGGGATTGCGCGCGCGCGCCGTCGTGATCGAGCAGTCGGCGCCCGCACTGGCGCCGCTCGCGCCGCGCAAGCGCACCTTCGACCTGCTGCTGGTCGGCCACCTGCGCGAGGAAAAGGACCCGCTGACCGCGGTGCGCGCGCTGGCGCGGCTCGACGACCCCGGATCGGCCCGGCTGCGGCTGCTGCAGGTCGGCGGCGCGCTCGACGCGGCGCTGGCAGAGCACCTGCACGCGGCCGCGCGCGCCGACGCGCGCATCGAGCTGCGCGGGCCGCTGCCGCACGCCGCCGCGCGCACGCTGATCCGGCGCGGCCGCGTGCTGCTGCTGCCGTCGCGCATCGAAGGCGGCGCGAACGTACTGATCGAGGCCGTGACCGCGGGCGTGCCGGTCCTGGCGTCACGGATCGGCGGCTCGACGGGCTTGCTGGGCGACGACTATCCCGGACTCTTCCCGCCCGGCGACGACGCCGCGCTGGCGGCGCTGATCCGCCGCTGCCGCGACGACCCGGACTGGCTCGAGCGGCTGCGCGCACACTGCGCCCGCTGCGCACGCCGATTCACCCCCGAGCGCGAAAGGGCTGCCGTGCTGCGGCTGGCGCATAATCTGCTCCCCGCCGGCCGCGCAGGCGCGCGGCGCTCCCGGACTCCTGGAAAATGAACCCTGCCGAAACCGCGGCGACGCCGCGCCTGACCTCCTTCTCGCACGGCGGCGGCTGCGGCTGCAAGATCGCGCCCGGCGTGCTCTCCGAGATCCTGCAGGGCGCCGCGCGCCTGCCGGTGCCGCCGCAACTGCTGGTCGGAATCGAGAACTCGGACGACGCTGCGGTGTACCGCCTCAACGACGAACAGGCGCTGATCGCGACGACCGACTTCTTCATGCCGATCGTCGACGACCCGCACGATTTCGGGCGCATCGCGGCCACCAACGCGATCTCCGACATCTACGCGATGGGCGGCCAGCCGATCATGGCGCTCGCGCTGGTGGCGATGCCGATCGACCGGCTGCCGCTCAACGTGATCCGCCGCATCCTCGAGGGCGGCGAGTCGGTGTGCGCCGCGGCCGGCATCCCGATCGCCGGCGGCCATACCATCGACTCGGTCGAGCCGATCTACGGCCTGGTCGTGCTCGGTCTGGCGCACCCCGACCGCATCCGCAGCAACGCCGGCGCGCGCCCCGGCGACCGCGTGATTCTCGGCAAGCCGCTCGGGGTCGGAGTGCTGTCGGCAGCGCTGAAGAAGGGCGAATTGTCGGCGCCGGGCTACGCGGCGATGATCGCGAGCACGACGCAGCTCAACACGCCGGGGCCGGCGCTGGCGGCAATCGACGGCGTGCACGCACTGACCGACGTGACCGGCTTCGGGCTGCTCGGCCACCTGCTCGAGGTGTGCCGCGGCGCGCGGCTCGCGGCGCGGATCTCGGCTGCGGCGGTGCCGCGCATCGACGGCGTGGACGAACTGATCGCGCGCGGCTTCGCGACCGGCGCCTCGCAGCGCAACTGGGCCGGCTACGGCAACCAGGTCCGGCTCGGCTCCGGTATCGACGAAGCGACGCGCACGCTGCTCACCGACCCGCAGACCTCCGGCGGCCTGCTGGTCGCGTGCGCGCCGGAGGTGGTCGAGGAAGTGCTCGCAACGTTCCGCCGCGACGGCTTCGCGGCAGCCTGCGAGATCGGGGAGCTGATGGTCGGCGAACCCGCCGTCGACGTGGTCGTCTGAGGTGACTGAGGTGACTGAGGTGACTGAGGTGCCTGAGGCGCCTGAGGTGCCTGAGGTGCCTGAGGCGCCGTCGTCCTGAGCGACGCCGCCCGCGTCAGCGCAGGCGGTCGCGCTCCACCGCCGCAACGCGAGAGCGCGGCGAACGCAGCAGCGCTGCCGCACCGACGCACGCCAGCGCGGCCGCCGCCCCCACGGCCGCGAACCCGGCCCGCTCGTAGAGCAGGACCGCCAGCGGCGAAAACAGCGTAACGCCGAGGTAGGTCGAGCCGCTCAGCATCGCGGTCACGACGCCGCGCAGCTCGGGGATCTGCTCGGTCGCGAGCGAAGTGATCGCCGTGAAGAACACCCCCTGCACGCAGCCCCACGCGATCATGCCGGCCACCAGCAGCACTGGCGTGCCGACCAGCCACGGCAATCCCGACAAGACGATTCCGAGCGCGCCGAGCGCCGCCGCCGCGCTGCGGGTCTTGCCGAAGCGATCGATCAGGCGGCCGTTGAGCGTGACGACCAGCAGCCCCGCGCCGTAGGCGGCCACCGCGAAGCCGGCAGGCGCCGCGCCCCAGTCGTTGGCGCGCCGCGCCTCGCTGCCGACGAACGCATAGACGGCGTAGAAGGCGCCCATGTCGATGCCGTTGACCAGCAGCACGACCCAGGTCGGCCGGTGCGCGGCAACGCGGCGCAGGCTCGCTCCGAGCGGCAGGTCGGCGACCGCGCCCCCCGGCGCGGCCGCCGCCGGCCTGGGCGCCAGCGCCAGCAGCGCGGCCGCGAGAACCGCCGCGCCCGCCAGCCCGGCGAAGGCCAGCTGCCAGCCGATCGCCTGCGAGGCGATCGCCATCAGCGGCACGACGACCAGGATCGCCACCGACCAGCCGCTGACGATGCGGCCCATCACCTGCCCGCGCCGCTCGAAGCTCGACAGGTCGCCGGCGTAGGCATAGGTGGCCGGAATCACGGCGCCGGTCGCGGCCCCGGCGAGCAGCGTGAACGCGACCAGCGCCTCGAAGCGCGCGGTCCATCCGGCCGCGAGCCAGGCGGCGGCGAACAGCAGCAGCCCCGCGACGATGACACCGGCGCGCGCCACCCGGCGCGCGAGCAATCCCACCGCCGGCGCGACGATCGCCATCGCCAGCCCGTAGACGCCGATCAGGCTGGCCGCGCGCGCCGGACCGATGCCGAAGCTGGCTGCGATGTCTGAAAGAAGCGGCGAGATGGCGAAGATCGTCGCCCCGACCGTCGCCACCGCCGCCGTAAGCGCGAGCAGCAGCAGCGGGTACCGATCGGCGGCGCTGTCGCCGGCCACGCCGGAGGTTCCCATGTCGCGCGCACCCGCCTTCAGCGCACCAGCTGGTTGATTTCGATGATCGGCAGCAGCACGGCGAGCACGATCAGCAGCACCACCGCCCCCATCGCCAGGATCAGCAGCGGCTCGAGCAGGCTCGTGAGCGTCAGCGCACGCCGCTCGGTCTCCTGCGACAGCGCGGTCGCGGTGCGCTCGAGCATCTGGGCCAGGTCTCCGGTGGCCTCGCCGCTGGCAATCATGTGGATCATCATCGGCGGGAACTGCCCGCCCGCCTTCAGCGCGCGCGACAGCGGCGCGCCCTCGCGCACGCGCGCGATCGCGTCGTTCACGTTGTCGCGCATCGACTCGTTCGACAAGGTCCGCGCGCCCGCCTCGAGCGCGCGGATCAGCGGCACGCCGCTGCTGAACAGGATGCCCAGCGTCGACGCGAAGCGCGCGGTGTTCAGCCCGCGGATCAACCGCCCCGCCACCGGCAGGCCGAGCAGGCGTCGATGCCAGGCGAGGCGCACCGGCGGCGCGCGCAGCGCGAGCCGGAACGCGACGAGCGCGGCCACGATCGCGGCGAACACCCAGAGCCCGTGCCCGCGCACGAAGTCGGACACCGCAATCAGCGCCACCGTCAGCGCCGGCAGGTCCTGGCGCGTCTGCTCGAAGACGCCGACCACCTGCGGAACGACGTACGCAAGCAGCGCGACGATCACGAGCGTCGCGACCACGGTGACGATCGCCGGGTAGGTGAACGCGAGCAGGATCCGCTGCGCCAGCGCAGTGCGCGACTCGACGTAGTCGGCGAGCCGGTTCACCACCAGCGCGAGGTCGCCCGACTGCTCGCCGGCGGCCACCAGCGCGCGGTACACCTCGGGAAAGTCGCGCGGATAGCGGGCCAGCGCCTCCGCCAGCGTCTGGCCGCCGACCACCTCGCCGCGCACTGCCGAGAAGCGCTCGCGCACCGCCGTGCGCTCGGCCTGCTCGACCACCGCGGCGAGCGCCTGCTCGACCGGGAGGCGCGCGGCCAGCAGGCTCGCGAGCTGGCGCGTCGCCAGCGCGAGCTCGGCTGCGCTCATCCGGCCGCCGATCGCGCGCAGGCCGGTCGGCCCTGAGGCCGCCTGCAACGCGATCACTTCGAGCGGCACCAGCCCGCGCTCGCGCAGCAGGTGGCGCGCGTGCTTCGGGGAATCGGCGTCGATGTTGCCGCGCGCCAGTTGCCCCGACGCCTCGGCTGCCTCGTAGCGGTAGGCCGGCACGGTGTGCGCGCGCCGGTCGCTCAGTCGCGCGTCACGCGGACGACTTCGTCCGCCGACGTGACGCCGGCCTCGACCCAGCGCCGGCCGTCCCCACGCATCGACATCATGCCGGCGCGCAGCGCGGCCGCGCGAATCGCGGCCTCGGCCTCGTTGGCGTGCACGAGCCGGCGGACCTCGTCGTCGACCGCGAACAGTTCGTAGATCCCGGTGCGCCCCTGGAAACCGGTGCGGTTGCAGGCGAGGCACCCCACCGCGCGCCAGCCCCCGGCGACCGGGTCGCGCTGCCGGCACTGCGGGCACAGCTTGCGCACCAGCCGCTGCGCAACCACGCCCAGCAGCGACGACGACAGCAGGAACGGCTCGATGCCCATGTCGATCAGGCGCGTCACCGCGGAAACGGAATCGTTGGTGTGCAGCGTCGCCAGCACCAGGTGGCCCGTGAGCGACGCCTGCACGGCGATCTGCGCCGTCTCCAGATCGCGGATCTCGCCGATCATCACGACGTCCGGATCCTGGCGCAGGATCGAGCGCAGCGCGCGCGCGAAACTCATGTCGATGCGCGCGTTGACCTGCGTCTGGCCGATGCCTTCGAGGTCGTACTCGATCGGATCCTCGACGGTCAGGATGTTGGTCGTCGTGGCGTCGAGGCGCCCGAGCGCCGCATACAGCGTCGTCGTCTTGCCCGACCCGGTCGGCCCGGTAACCAGCACGATCCCGTGGGGCTGGCGCACCAGCCGGTCGAACGCGGCCAGCGTTGCCGAACTCATGCCGAGCTTCGCCAGGTCGAGCCGCCCCGCCTCCTTGTCGAGCAGGCGCAGCACGGCGCGCTCGCCGTGGCCGGTCGGCAGCGTCGAGACGCGCACGTCCATCGGGCGCCCGCCGATGCGCAGCGTGATGCGGCCGTCCTGCGGCAGGCGCTTCTCGGCGATGTCGAGCTGGGCCATGATCTTGATGCGCGAGATCAGCGCCGCGTGCAGTTCGCGGCGCGGCCGCACCACGTCGCGCAGCGTGCCGTCGATGCGAAAGCGCACCAGCGAGCTGGTCTCGAAAGGCTCGATGTGGATGTCGGAGGCGCCGTCGCGGCTCGCCTGCGTAAGCAGCGCGTTGATCATCCGGATGATCGGCGCGTCGTCCTCCGCCTCGAGCAGGTCCTCGATCTTCGGGATGTCCTGCAGCAGGCGCGACAGGTCGAGGTCGCTCTCGACCTCGTCGACCACGGACGCGGCCGAGCCTTCCTGCTGCGCGTAGGCCTCCGAGATCGCCGCGGCGAGTTCCACCGCGGACTTGCGCACGGTGACCATGCGCAGCGGGATCGTGCGCGACAGCTCGGCCAGCGCCTCGCGCGGCGTGCCGTCGCCGATCCAGACCTCGACCGCGTCGCCCGACACTGCGGTGACCAGCACCTGGTGCGCGCGCGCGAACCCGTACGGAACGTAGCGCGACGGCGAGACCGCGGTCATCGTCGTGCGCGTCAGTCCGTCGCGCCGGTCGACAGCGCGGTGCCGGGCCGCAGCGGCACGACCACCTCGTTCGGCCCGGTCTGGATGACCGTGCTCGGGCGCGACTGCGAGATCGGCGCCGGCGGCTGCAGCGCCGACGACGGCCCCGCGGGCGACTTCGGGTCGGCCGCGGGCGGCGGCGGCAGCGGCGGCAGCGGGCCGGCCTCGAGGTTCGGCAGTGCCCAGTGCGGCGGCAGGCCGGCGTCGCCGCGCACAGCGCGGATGTAGTCGTAGCGGTCGGCGGTGATTCCGTAGGCCTGCGCACCGTCGCGCACGACGACCGGCCGCAGGAACACCAGCAGGTTGGTCTTCACGCGCTTGCGCGAGTCGTAGCGGAACAGCTGCCCGACCACCGGCACGTCGCCGAGTCCCGGCACCTTGTCTTCGCCGCCGTCGATGCGCTCTTCGATCAGGCCGCCGAGCACGATGATCTGGCCGTCGTCGACCAGCACGTTCGACTCGATCGCGCGCCG
>JANJTK010000048.1 GCA_024711155.1 Burkholderiaceae bacterium | reverse complement strand
GGAAACAAAAAGCCGATAATGGTTGCCCGTACGTCAACAATATATTGACAACTGAGATTGACACATGAGCTGGCTGGCGAGCTGGGATGCGTTCGTGAAGGTCGTCGAGAGCGGCAGCATGGCCGCCGCCGCGCGGCGCCTCGATTGCACGCGCGCGCAGGTCAGCAAGCAGATCGCCGAACTCGAGCGGCGCTTCGGCGTGCGCCTGTTCGACCGCTCGACGCGCAAGCTCTTCCTCACCCCGTCGGGCGAGGTGTTCCACCAGCACGCGCTGCGCGCGCTCGAGTCGGTCGAACTGACCGAAGTCGCCGTGCGCAACCTCGGCGACGTGCCGAGCGGGCTGCTGCGCATCAGCGCGAGCGTGGTCTTCGGCCGCATGTGGATCGCGCCGCTGCTGCCACGGCTCACGGCGCGCTACCCCGAACTCGACTGCGAGCTGATCCTGACGAACGCGCTCGTCGACTTCGCCGAGGACCGCATCGACCTCGCGCTGCGCTTCTGCAAGAGCCCGCCCGAGGACGTCGTCGCGAAGCGCATCTTCACGATGGAAATCGTCATCTGCGCGGCCCCGGACTACCTCGCCCGCCACGGCACGCCCCGGGCGCCGCGCGAGCTCGCGGATCACCAGTGCTTCAGCTTCCTGGTATCCGACAACCGCGTGTGGCGCCTGGCCGACCGGCATGGCGAGGAATGCGCGATCCCGGTGCGCAGCCGCATCCACTTCAACGACGCCGGCAGCATCCTCGACGCCGCGCTCGCCGGCCACGGTCTGGCGATCCTTCCGACCTACCTGTGCTGCCGCGAACTCGCGGACGGACGCCTGCAGCGGGTGCTGCACGACTACCGCCCGCTGATCGATTTCGGGCGCGATCTCTATGCGTGCTACATGCCGAGCCGGGCGCGCCTGCCGAAGGTGAAGGTATTGCTCGACGAACTGGACACGCTACTGGCGCCGGTGCCGCCGTGGGGACAGCTGGACGGGTGAGCCAGCCTCGTTCAGGGCGTGCGCGCGCTCACTGGGATTTGGCCGCGTGCGCCAAGCCTTCCAGAACCCGCACCGCGAGCAGGCCGCCACGCGTCGCGACGACCCGGCCCTCGCGGTCGATCGCGTAGGCCAGCGCGCTGTCGAGCAGGAGGCGCTGCGAGGCGGTGTCCAACTGGTCGTCGGCGGCCGCCAGATGCAACGAAATGCCCCGCTCGGCGAGCAGGCGCCGGGCGTCGGCGTGCTGTACAGCCGGCACGAGCGTGCGCACGGCCACCCCCTCCTGCGCGGCGATCACGGTAAAGCGCTCCAGCTCGGCAAGCGACTTGCGGCAGGCCAGGCAGCCGGGCGTCCACAGCACCACCACCGCCGGCTGGCCCTCCGCGGCGCGCGCGGCACTGCGGGCGGCGCCGAGGTCGGCGAGATCGGACGCGGCGAAGGCCGTGCCGGCGAGGGCCGCGACGAGCACGAAGGCGCCGCGAGCGTGCCGCGAGAGCCGTGCGGCAAGCTTGTCATCGTCGCGCGGGAAACCGCCGGGTCCTGCACCTGCCATCGTCACCCCCTGATCTTGCGTGACCGCAAGGATCGTCCGCGCCGCGACCCCGTTCATTGACGCGGGTCAATCGGTGGCGACCCGGGGCGCTTACCAGGCGGGCGTCGTGGCGGGCGGCACGGGGGCGGGCGGCGGAAGCAGTCCGCCGGACACCGCCCACACCGCGAGCCCGGCGAGCGCGAGGGCGACGACCAGCGCGACCGGGCCGCCGCCGCGCGCAGGCGGGACGGCGGGATCATCGACCGCCTTGACGCCGGTGATCATCGGCCGGATCAGGTTGTCCTTCTTGACGTGCGTGTGATACATCACCGCGCCGATGTGCAGCGCGACCAGCCCGTACACCAGCCACTCGCCCTTGCGGTGCAGGCCGCTGATCCAGCCCGACAGCTCGCTCGACACCGCCTGGTAGAGCGGGCCGTAGAACGCGATGTCGTCGTTCGAGAACGCGCCGGCGAGAGCCTGGCCGGCCATCAGCGAGAGCAGCGCGACCGTCGACAGCGCGCCTAGCGGGTTGTGGCCGACGCCGCGCCAGTGGCCGCGCAGGTAGGCGCGAAGCACGGCCGGCGTGGGCAGGAATTGCGCGAAGCGCGCGTAGGTCGAGCCGACCAGCCCCCACACGAGGCGGAACACGACGACGCCGAAGATCGCGAGCCCGATGCGGCCATGCCATTCCATCGCGTTGCCGCCGATCTTCACCGTGACGACCGCGCCCGCGACCAGCGCGACCAGCAGCCAGTGCGCGAGGCGCGTGGGGAGGTCCCACAGCAGGATCCTGCGTTGTCCGCTCATGAGGTCTTCCTTGCCTTCTTCGTGCTTCCCTTGCCGCACGGCGCAGCGGCGACGGCACCTTCCTCCTTAACAGCGCGGCTCGCGAGAAATTCCCCGAGGATGGTCGCGGTGTGCGAGCCGGCGGTCGCGCACACGTCCGCGACCGGCCCCTGCGCGACGATGCGCCCGCCGCCGTCACCGCCTTCCGGGCCGAGGTCGAGCAGCCAGTCGGCCTCGGCCATCACGTCGAGGTCGTGCTCGATCGCGAGCACGGTGTGACCGGCATCGGCGAGGCGATGCAGTACGCGGATCAGCTTGTCGACGTCGGCCATGTGCAGGCCCACGGTCGGCTCGTCGAGCACGTAGAGGGTGTGCTTTTCGGGCGGCAGCGGGCGGCCGCCGGTCTTGGCACTCTCGCCGGCGCGGCCGCGCACTTTCGCGAGTTCGGTGACGAGCTTGATGCGCTGCGCCTCGCCGCCGGACAGCGTCGGGCTGGGCTGGCCGAGCGTGAGGTAGCCGAGACCCACGTCCTGCAGCAAGGCCA
>JANJTK010000016.1 GCA_024711155.1 Burkholderiaceae bacterium | reverse complement strand
TCACCGGGCTGCCGTTCGGCCACGTGCCGCGCAAGGCCGTGCTCGGGATCGGCGAGCGCTATCGCCTCGCGGCGCAGGGATCCGGCTGGCGTCTCGCGCCGGCCGGGTAGCGCCCGCGGCGGTTACGCCGCGGCGCCGCTGCCCCCGGTGTGCGCCGCGTGACACGCGACCACGCCGTCGCCGATCGGCGCCAGTTGCGGGCGCTCGCGGCGGCAACGCTCATGCACGAGCGGGCAGCGCGGATGGAACGAGCAACCCGGCGGCGGGTCCAGCGGGTTGGGCACTTCTCCGGCCACCGGCGTGCGTGCGCGCCCGCTCATTCGCACGTCGGGGATCGCGTCGAGCAGCATCCGCGTGTACGGGTGGCGGGGCGCGGCGAACAGCGATCGCTTCGGCGCGAGTTCGACGATGCGCCCGAGGTACATCACGCCGACGCGGTCGGCGACGTGGTGCACCACCGCGAGGTTGTGCGAGATGAACAGGTAGGTCAGCCGGTCCTGGCGCTGCAGCTCGCGCATCAGGTTCAGTACCTGCGCCTGCACCGAGACGTCGAGTGCCGACGTCGGCTCGTCGCAGACCAGGAACTCGGCCTGCGACGCGAGTGCGCGAGCGATCGAGATCCGTTGCCGCTGGCCGCCGGAGAACTGGTGCGGGAAGCGGTCGGCGTCCGCGGCGGCGAGCCCGACGTGGCGCAGCAGCTCGGCGATGCGCGCGCGGATCGCTTCCTCGCCGTCGACCAGCCGGTGCACGCGGATCGGCTCGGCCACGATCCGCGCGACCTTCCAGCGCGGGTTCAGGCTCGCGAACGGGTCCTGGAAGATCATCTGCATCCGCCGGCGCAGCGCTGCGCCCTGCGGGCCGTCGAGGCGCGACAGGTCGTGGCCGTCGAAGCGGACCGAGCCGCGCGTGGGACGGTACAGGCCGACCAGCAGGCGCGCGACGGTGGACTTTCCGCATCCCGACTCGCCGACCAGCGCCAGCGTCTCGCCGCGAGCGATCGCGAAGCTCACGCCGTCGACCGCGTGCAGCAACTGGCGCGGCCGGCCCGCGAGAACACGGTCCAGCCACGGCGGCGACACGTCGAAGGTCTTCGCGACGTCGTCGACTTCGACGAGCGCAGCGGCGGCGGGATCGCCCGCAGGGGCAGCCGTTGCTGCGGGCGACGGCGCGGGCGCAGGTGACGGGCGGTTGCCCGGCGTGACGCCGCTGTCCGGCGTCATTGCTCCGCTCCCGGGGGCGCGCCGGTCCCGCGCGCGTCCGCCTCGTCTTCGACGCCTGAGGGTGCGGCGTGCAGCCAGCACGCCGCGCGCGAGGCGCCGCTCGCCGCCAGCTCGGGCCGGCGTTCGCGGCACAGCGGCAGCGCCTGCGGACAGCGCGGGTGGAACGCGCAGCCGCGCGGGATCGCGTCGAGGCGCGGCATCGCGCCGTCGATCTGCGCGAGCCGCTCGAGTTCCTGGCCGATCGCGGGAATCGACCCCATCAGTCCCGCCGTGTACGGGTGCAGCGGCCGGTGGATCACGTCGGCCACCGGGCCGATCTCGGCGATGCGGCCCGCGTACATCACGGCCACGCGATCGGCGGTCTCGGCGATCACGCCCATGTCGTGCGTGACGAGCATCACCGCGGTGCCGCGCTCGCGGCACAGGGTCTTCAGCAACTCGATGATCTGCGCCTGGATCGAGACGTCGAGCGCGGTGGTCGGCTCGTCGGCGACCACCAGCTTCGGGTCGGCCGCCAGCGCCAGCGCGATCACGACCCGCTGGCGCATCCCGCCGGAGAACTGGTGCGGGTAGTGGTCGATGCGGGCTTCGGCGGCCGGGATGCCGGTCGAGCGCAGCAGGCCGATCGCGTGCTGCCTCGCGCGCGCCGCGTCGAAGCCGAGGTGCAGGCGGATCGTCTCGACCAGCTGGCGGCCGATCGTGTAGAGCGGATTGAGCGAGGTCAGCGGATCCTGGAAGATCGCGCCGATCTCGCGGCCGCGCACCTTGCGCATCGCCTCGGGCGGCAGGTCGTCGATGCGCCGGCCCGACAGCAGGATCTCGCCGCCGGCGATGCGTCCCGGCGGGTCGAGCAGGCCGATGATCGCCGCGCCGGTCAGCGACTTGCCGGCGCCGGACTCGCCGACCACGCCGAGCACCTCTCCCGGCGCGATCGAGAACGACACGTCGTCGAGCGCGACGAGCGTGCGGCGCCGCGTCGAGAACTCGACGCGCAGGCGGCGCACTTCGAGCAACGCGGCACGGGGGTCGGGACTCACGGCGGCGGAATCCGGCGGCAACTCAGCGCAGCTTCGGGTTCAGCGCGTCGCGCAGCCAGTCGCCGAGCAGGTTCACCGACATGCACAGCAGCACCAGCGCCACGCCGGGAAACACGACCAGCCACCACTCTCCCGAATAGAGGAAGTTGTTGCCGTTGTTGATCATCGTGCCCAGCGACGGCGTCGTCGGCGGCACGCCGACGCCGAGGAACGACAGCGTCGCCTCGGTGATGATCGCCTGCGCGATGTTGATGGTCGCGATCACCAGCACCGGCCCGAGCACGTTCGGCAGCACGTGGCTCGCCATGATGCGCCACGGCCGCACGCCGATCACGCGCGCCGCCTGCACGTACTCGCGGTTCTTCTCGACCAGCACCGAGCCGCGCACGGTGCGCGCGTACTGGACCCAGTTCGCCAGCCCGATCGAACCGACCAGCACGGCGATCGCGAGCCATTCGTTGTGCGCGCCGCCCGGCAGCAGCGCGCGCGCCGAGCCGTCGATCAGCAGCGCGATCAGGATCGCTGGAAACGACAGCTGCACGTCGGCGGTGCGCATGATGAACGCGTCGAGCCGGCCGCCGGTGTAGCCCGACAGCAGTCCGAGCGAGACGCCGAGCAGCAGCGCCACCAGCACCGACGCCACGCCGACCAGCAGCGAGATGCGCGCGCCGTACAGGATCGTCGACAGCACGTCGCGCCCCTGGTCGTCGGTGCCGAGAACGTAGGTCGCGCGCCCCTCGTCGTCCCAGGCCGGCGGCAGCAGCGAGTCGTGCAGCGACAGCGACGCCAGGTCGAAGGGTTGGTGCGGCGCGACCCATGGCGCGAAGAGGGCGCCCGCGATCATCGCGAGCGCCACCAGCGTCGCCCCGACCGCGACCGGACTGGTGCGGAAGCTGTACCAGAGGTCGCCGTCAAGGAACCGGCGCAGCGCGCCCGCAGTCACTTCATGACCACCCACTTGAAGTAGAGGAAGTTGTCGGGCAGCTGGACCAGCGACACGTTCTTGCGCATCCCCCAGGCGAGCGCCTGCTGGTGCAGCGGCAGGTGGCCGACCTCGTCCTGGTGGATCCTGAAGGCCTCGGCGATCATCGCGTTGCGCTTCGCCTGGTCGGTTTCGGACTGCACGAGCCGGGTGAGCTCGTCGACGCGCGCGTTGCTGTAGCTGCCGAGGTTGAACATCCCGCGCCCCGACTTGTCCGGAGTCGCGATCAGCGCGTTGAGCACGTTGTGCGAGTCGTAGGTCGCCGGCGTCCAGCCGAGCAGGTAGAACGACGTGTTGCGCGACAGGATCTTCGGGAAGTAGGTGTTCTTCGTCTCGGCCTCGAGAGCGACCTTGACGCCGACGCGCGCGAGCATGCCCGCGATCGCCTGGCAGATCTCGCCGTCGTTGACGTAGCGGTCGTTCGGGCAGTTCATCCTGACCTCGAAGCCGCCCGGGTAGCCGGCCTCGGCGAGCAGCTTCTTCGACGCCTCGGGATCGTGCGGCAGCCGCTTGTTCAGGTCGGCCGAGAAGCCGCGGATGCCCGGCGCCACCATCAGCGCGGTGGGCGTCGCCGCGCCGCGCATGATCCGGGCCTTGATGGCCTCGATGTCGATCGCCTGGAAGAACGCGCGGCGCACGCGCACGTCCTTGAACGGGTTCTTGCCCTTCACGCTGGAGAACAGCAGCTCGTTGCGCGCCTGGTCCATGCCGAGGAAGATCGTGCGCAGCTCGGGCCCCTGCATGATGTCGAGGTTCGCGTTCTGCTTCAGGCGCGCGACGTCCTGCACCGGCACCGGTTGCATCATGTCGATCTCGCCCGAGGCCAGTGCCGCGACGCGCGTCGCGTCGGCGCCGATCGGCGTGAAGACCACCTCGTCGAGGTTGGTCTCGACCTTGTCCCAGTAGTTCAGGTTGCGCATCAGCACCGTGCGCACGCCGGGTTCGCGCGAGCGCAGCCGGAACGGCCCGGTGCCGTTGGCCCGGAACGACGCGGCGTTCTCGACCCCCTTGCGCTTGTCGACCGGTCGCTCGGCCCGGTTCTGCTCGCACCACGTCCTGCTCATGATGTAGACGAGCGACAGCACGTCGGGCAGGATCGGGAACGGGTTCTTCGTGACCACCTCGACAGTGTGCGAGTCGAGCTTGCGCACCTGCGCGATCTCGTTCGTGTAGGACTTCATGTCGGAGCCGTCGCCGGCGGCGCGCGCGTAGCTGAACACCACGTCGTCGGCGGTGAACGGCGTGCCGTCGTGGAACGCGACGCCGCGGCGCAGTTCGAAGCGCCAGGTGTTCGGGTCGGTCTGGGTCCACTTCGTCGCCAGCGCCGGCACCAGGCCGAGCTTCTTGTCGTGGCCGATCAGCGCCTCGTAGACGCTGCCCATGAACGACAGCTGCAGCGACTCGTTCAGCGAGTGCGGGTCCATCGACACCACGTCGCCCTGGTCGGCGACGCGGAAGGTCTTGGCGTGCGCCGGGCCGGCGGCGAAGGTGCCGAGCGACGCCGCCAGCGCGACGCTGGCGGCGGCGGCAGTGACCAGTCGGCGCAGCCCGGGTGCGGCGCGGCGCGGATGCGTGCGGTTCATCGTCAGTCTCCTCGTGTTGTCGCGGTTGTGCTGAGGGAAGGACCGTGCGCCGCCCGGGGTCAGGGCGGCATCGCCCGCTCGGCGAGCCGCGCGAACAGCGCGGCGCCGAGCGGGAGAATCGCGTCGTTGAAGTCGTAACGGCTGCTGTGCAGCATCGGTGTGCCGTCGCCGCTGCCCTGGCCGAGGCGGAAATACGCGCCGGGGCGCTCGCGCAGCATGAACGCGAAATCCTCGGCGCCCATGCTCGGCTCGAGTTCGCGCAGCACGTGGGCCGGGCCCGCGAGTTCCTCGGCGACGAGCGCGCCGAATTCGGCTTCGCGCCGGCTGTTGACGGTCGCCGGGTAGAGGCGCTCGTAGAACACCTCGGCGCGGGCGCCGAAGCCCGCCGCGATCGACTCGACCAGCGCGCGCAGCCGGCTCTCGACCAGGTCCTGCGTCTGCGGGCGGAACGTGCGCACGGTGCCGACCAGCTGCGCCTCGTGCGGGATCACGCTCATCGCGCCCGGGTGCCCGGCCTGGACCGAGCACAGGCTCACGACCGCCGAGTCGATCGGGCTGACGTTGCGCGCGACGATCGACTGTGCGGCGGTGATCACGTGCGCCGCGACCAGCACCGGGTCGACCGTCAGGTACGGGTGCGCGCCGTGGCCGCCGCGCCCGGTGATCGTGATCGTCACGCGGTCGGCGGCGGCCATGATCGGGCCGGGCTGGATTGCGATCGTGCCCGCCGGCAGCGCGGGCCAGTTGTGCATCGCGTAGACGGCGTCGCACGGAAAGCGCTCGAACAGGCCGTCGTCGATCATCGCCAGCGCCCCGGCGTGGCCCTCCTCGCCGGGCTGGAAGATCAGGTGCGCGGTGCCGTCGAAGTCGCGCCGCGCCGACAGGTAGCGCGCGGCGCCGAGCAGCATCGCGACGTGGCCGTCGTGCCCGCAGCCGTGCATCGCGCCGTCCTTGCGCGAGCGGTGCGCGAAGTCGTTGTCCTCGCGCATCGGCAGTGCGTCCATGTCGGCGCGCAGGCCGATCGTGCGCGCGCTGTGTGTGCTGCGGCCGCGCACGACCGCGACCAGCCCGGTACGGCCGATGCCGCGGTGGACCTCGTCGACGCCGTAGCGCGCCAGCTCGCGCGCGACCAGCCCGGCGGTGAAGTGCTCGTCGAAGCCCAGCTCCGGGTTCGCGTGCAGCGCGTGCCGGACCGCGACCAGGTCGCGCTGCCACGCGCCCAGCGTGTCGAGGGCACCGCGCCCGGCAACGGCGACGCTCATCGGCGATCCTCAGTGCGCGGCGGCCGCGCGCTCGATGCGCAGCCGCGGGTCGACCGCGAAGTAGAGCAGGTCGACGGCGAGGTTGATGACGACGAACACCAGCGCGATCAGGCACAGGTACGCGGCCATCACCGGGATGTCGGCGAAGTGGACCGCCTGGATGAACAGCAGGCCCATGCCGGGCCACTGGAAGACCGTCTCGGTGACGATCGCGAACGCGATGATGCCGCCCAGCTGCAGTCCGGCGATGGTGATCACGGGCACCAGCGTGTTCTTCAGCGCGTGGCCGAAGTGCACCACGCGGTCGGGCAGCCCGCGCGCGCGCGCGAAGCGGATGTAGTCGGTGCGCAGCACCTCGAGCATCTCGGCGCGGACCAGCCGCATGATCAGCGTCATCTGGAACAGCGCCAGCGTGATCGCCGGCAGGATCAGGTGCGCCAGCCCGTCGCGCGTGAGCAGGCCGGTGCTCCAGCCGCCCAGCGCGATCGTCTCGCCGCGGCCGTACGACGGCAACCAGCCGAGCACGACCGCGAACAGCAGGATCAGGAAGATGCCGATCAGGAAGGTGGGCAGCGACACCCCGACCAGCGAGCCGGCCAGCAGCAGGTTCGACACGAACCCGCGCCGTCGCAGCGCCGTGTAGACGCCGAGCGGGATCCCGAGCGCGAGCGCCAGCAGCGCAGCCGCGAACGACAGCTCGAGCGTGGCCGGGAAACGCTCGCGGATCAGCGTCGAGACCTTGCGCCCCTGCCGGTACGACAGCCCGAAGTCGCCCTGCACGGCGTTGCCGAGGAAGCGCGCGAACTGCGCGTGGAACGGATCGTCGAGGCCGAGGTCACGGCGCAACTCCTCGCGCTGGGCGGGCGTGGCGTCCTGCCCGAGCATCGACAGCACCGGGTCGCCGACGTACTGGAACAGCGCGAACGCGATGAACGCCACCACCATCATCACCAGTACGGCCTGCGCGACGCGGCGGACGACGAAAGGGAGCATCGCTCGGCGGCCGGGACGGGCGGTGCGCTGCGCGAGGCCTCAGCGCGGCGCCAGCCAGCGCTCGGCCAGGCGCACCCAGTACGACGCGCCGATCGGGATCAGCTCGTCGTTGAAGTCGTAGTTCGGGTTGTGCAGCAGGCACGGCCCGTCGCCGTGGCCTTCCTCGCGGTGCTCGCCGGCGCCGTTGCCGATGACGACGTAGGCGCCCGGCTTCTCGAGCAGGAAGTAGGCGAAGTCCTCGGAGCCCAGCGTCGGCTCGAAGTCGAGTACGTTGTCGGCCCCGACGAGCTCCTGCGCGACCGAGCGGCAGAACTCGACCTCGCGCGCGTGGTTGATCGTCGGCGGGTAGTTGCGCTCGAACTCGACGCTGGCCGTGCAGTCGAACGCGGCCGCCGTGTGTTCGGCGATCGCGCGCATGCGCCGCTCGACGAGATCGACGGTTTCGACCGAGAACGCGCGCAGCGTGCCCTGGATCTCGGCGGTGTCGGGGACGACGTTGGTCGTCTCGCCGGCGTGGATCATCGTCACCGACAGCACCGCCGCCTCGATCGGCCGCTTGTTGCGCGTGACGATGGTCTGGAACGCCTGCACCATCTGGCAGGCGACCGGGACCGGGTCGACGCCGTTGTGCGGCAGCGCCGCGTGGGTGCCGCGGCCGCGGATCGTGATCCGGAACTCGGCCGACGAGCCCATCACCGGGCCGGCGCGCATTGCGAACTGGCCCGCCTTCAGCCCGGGCCAGTTGTGCATGCCGAACACGGCTTCCATCGGGAAGCGGTCGAACAGGCCCTCGCGGATCATTTCGCGCGCGCCGCCGCCGCCTTCCTCGGCCGGCTGGAAGATCAGGTAGACCGTGCCGTCGAATTCGCGCCGCGTCGCGAAGGTCCGCGCGGCGCCGAGCAGCATCGCGACGTGCCCGTCGTGGCCGCACGCGTGCATCCGCCCCGGATGTGCCGACGCGTGGCCGAAGCGGTTGAATTCGGTCATCGGCAGCGCGTCCATGTCGGCGCGCAGGCCGATTGCGCGGGCCGCGTTGCCGTTGCGCACGATGCCGACGACGCCGGTGCCGCCGAGCCCGCGGTGCACTTCGATTCCCCAGGCGGCGAGGCGCTCCGCGATCAGGTCGGCGGTGCGGAACTCCTCGAACTTCAGCTCGGGGCGGGCGTGCAGGTCGCGCCGGAAGGCGCTCA
This sequence comes from Burkholderiaceae bacterium, assembly GCA_024711155.1. Taxonomy (GTDB): domain Bacteria; phylum Pseudomonadota; class Gammaproteobacteria; order Burkholderiales; family Burkholderiaceae_E; genus Zeimonas. The sequence goes on along the minus strand of JANJTK010000016.1, from coordinate 7,308 downwards.
GCTCGGCGTGGAACTCGACGATCTGCTCGACCAGGTTCATGGCATCGCTCGCGACGGCGCGGGGCAGGCCGGAGGCCTACCCGTGCGATAGATTAGCATTGCCTCGAGCGCGTCGACGCACGAGGGTTTCCCCAGTGACTCCAGAACCGCATCCGGCGCCGGGCGCCGTTCCGGAATCCGCGTCCGGCGGGGTCCGGCCCGCGGCCGAGCGGATCGTGCGCGGCGCCTGCCCGCACGATTGCCCGGACACCTGCGCGCTGCTCGTCACGGTGCGCGACGGGCGCGTCGTCGACGTCGCCGGCGATCCCGACCATCCGACGACGCGCGGGGCGCTGTGCGCGAAGGTCTCGCGCTATGCCGAGCGGACCTACCACCCGGAGCGGGTGTTGCGGCCGATGCGGCGCGTCGGGCGCAAGGGCGAGGGGCGCTTCGAGCCGATCGGCTGGGACGAGGCGCTCGACGACATCGCCGCGCGGCTGGCCGCGGTCGCCGCGTGCGACCCGCAGCGCATCCTGCCGTACAGCTATGCCGGCACGATGGGGTGGGTGCAGGGCGAGGGGATGGCGAGCCGCTTCTTCCACAAGCTCGGCGCGTCGCAGCTCGACCGGACGATCTGTGCGACGGCCGGCGCGGCCGGCATCGGCTTCACGCTCGGCGGCCAGGTCGGCATGGACGTCGAGCGCTTCGCCGACGCGAAGCTGATCCTGATCTGGGGTTCCAACCCGATCACGTCGAACCTGCACTTCTGGCGCTTCGCGCAGGACGCGCGCCGGCGCGGGGCGACGCTGGTCGCGATCGACCCGTACCGCAGCGAGACCGCGGCGCGCTGCCACCGCCACGTTGCGCCGTGGCCGGGGACCGACGCGGCGCTGGCGCTGGGTCTGATGCACGTGCTGATCGCCGACGGGCTGGTCGATCGCGACTACGTCGCGCGCCACACGCTGGGCTTCGACGAACTCGCGGCGCGCGCGGCGCGCTGGACCCCCGAGCGAACCGCGGCGACCTGCGGCGTCGGCGCGGACGAAGTGCGCGCGCTCGCGCGGCTGTACGGCACGACACGGCCGGCCGCGATCCGGCTGAACTACGGGGTGCAGCGCACGCACGGAGGCGCCAACGCGGTGCGCGCCGTCGCGTCGCTGCCGGCACTGGTCGGCGCATGGCGCGATCCGGCCGGCGGGCTGCTGCTGTCGTCGAGCGGGATGCTGCCGCTCACGCCGCAGCGCCACACCAGGCCCGACCTGATGCCGGGCTGGCCCGCCCGGCCGCCGCGCACCATCAACATGGTGCGCATCGGCGACGCCCTGCTCGGCGCCGATCCGCCGATCGAGGCGCTGGTGGTCTACAACTCGAACCCGGTGGCAGTCGCTCCCGACTCGGAGCGCGTCGTCGCGGGCTTCGCGCGCGAGGACCTGTTCACCGTGGTGCTCGAGCACTTCCGCACCGACACCGCGGACTACGCGGACTACCTGCTGCCGGCCACCACGCAGCTCGAGCACTTCGACGTCCACCGCACCTACGGGCACCTGTACCTGGCCGTCAACGAACCGGCGATCGCGCCGCTGGGCGAGGCGCGGCCCAACGCCGACGTGTTCCGCGCGCTCGCGAGGCGCATGGGGCTCGACGATCCGGCGCTTGCGGCGAGCGACGAGGACATCGTGCGCGACGCGATCGACTGGAACGATCCCCGCCTGGGCGGCGCCGATCTCGCGGCGTTGCGCGCGCGCGGCTGGCTGCGCGTCGCGGCCGCGGCGGCGCCGTTCGCCGACGGCGGCTTCCCGACGCCGTCGGGCAAGTGCGAGTTCGCGAGCGATCGCCTCGCCGCGCGCGGGCTCGACCCGCTGCCCGACTGGGTGCCGCCGCGGGAGTCGGCGGCCACGGCGCCGGAACGCGCGCGGCGCTACCCGCTCGCGATGATCTCGCCGCCGGCGCGCAACTTCCTGAACTCGACCTTCGTCAACGTGCCGAGCCTGCGCGCGGCCGAGCGCGAACCCGCTTGCGAGGTCCACCCGGACGACGCGGCCGAGCGCGGCATCGCCGACGGGGCGATGGTCGAGCTGTTCAACGACCGCGGCGCGTTCCGCGCGCGCGCCCGGCACTCGGACCGCGTGCGCCGCGGGCTGGTCGTCGCGTGGAGCACCTGGTGGCACAAGCTCGCGCCCGGCGGGCGCAACGTGAACGCCGTGACCAGCGCGGCGCTCACCGACCTCGGGCGCGGCCCGACCTTCTACGACTGCCTGGTCCAGATGCGGGTCGCGCCGCCGGGGGACGCGCGTTGATCGGCAGCGTTGCGCGCCGCGCCGCCGCCGCTGCGCTGCTGGTGTTGCTGGCCGGCTGCTCGTCGTGGCAGGACGTGCCGGGCTACTACTGGCAATCGGTGGCCGGCCATCTCGCGATCATGCGCGCAGCGCGCCCGATCGATGCGCTGCTCGCCGACCCGGCGCTCGACGCGGCCCTGCGGGCGAAGCTCGAACGCGCCCGCGAGATCCGGCGCTTCGCCAGCGAAGCGCTCGCGCTGCCCGACAACGGCAGCTACACGACCTACGCCGAGCTCGGGCGGCCGTTCGTGGTGTGGAACGTGTTCGCGGCGCCCGAGCTGTCGCTGCGCCTGAAGGAGTGGTGCTTCCCGGTGGCGGGCTGCGTCGGCTATCGCGGCTACTTCGACGCCGGCGAGGCGGAGCGCTTCGCCGCGCGGCTGCGCGCCGACGGCTACGAGGCCTTCGTGCGCGGCGTGCCGGCGTATTCGACGCTCGGGTGGTTCGACGATCCGCTGCTCAGCACCTTCGTACGCTACCCCGACGGCGAACTCGCGCGCCTCGTCTTCCACGAACTCGCGCACCAGGTGCTCTACGTGCGCGGCGACACGACCTTCAACGAATCGTTCGCCACCGCCGTCGAGCGGGCCGGCATCGAGCGCTGGCTGGCGGCGCGCGAGGCGGCGGGTGGCGACCGGCGCCCGCGCGAGGAGTGGGAGCGCTTCGCCGCGCGGCGCGAGCAGTTCGTCGCGCTGCTGAAGCGGCACCGCGAGGCGCTGCAGGCCGCGTATGCGACGCCAATCCCGGACGACGAGAAGCGCGCAGCCAAGCGCGCGATCCTCGGCGCGCTGCGCCGCGACTACGAAGCGCTGAAAGCGGCCTGGGGCGGCTGGGCCGGCTACGACCGCTGGTTCGCGCAACCGCTCACGAACGCGCACCTGGCGTCGGTCGCGAGCTACACCGAGCAGGTGCCGGCGTTCCGGGCGCTGCTCGAGCGGCACGGCGGCGACCTGCCCGCCTTCTACGCCGCGGCGCGCCGCCTCGGGGAGTTGCCGGCGACCGAGCGGTCGCGGGCGCTGGCGGCGCTGGCCGCCACCCCCGCGCCGGCGGCGCCGCCCGCCGCCCGCGCGCCCGGCTTGACCGCGCGCAGGATCGGGGCGGGCGACTGACGGCATAATGGCCGTCCCGAAGCGCCGGGCCGGCGCCGGCAGCCCCGCAATCCGACGGAGAGGAATCCCCCCATGGACCGCTTCTGGCTGAAGAGCTACCCCGCTGGCGTACCGCACGACATCGACCACCACCGCTACGAGTCGGTCGTGCAGCTGTTCGACGAGGCGTTCGCGAAGTTCCGCGACCGCAAGGCCTACGTCGGCATGGGCAAGGAAGTCAGCTTCGGCGAGATCGACGACATGTCGAAGTGCGTCGCCGCGTGGCTGCAGTCGCGCGGGCTGCAGAAGGGCGACCGGGTCGCGGTGATGATGCCGAACGTGCTGCAGTATCCGGTCACGATCGCCGCCGTGCTGCGCGCCGGGCTCGTCGTCGTCAACGTCAATCCGCTCTACACGCCGCGCGAGCTCGAGCACCAGCTGAAGGACTCGGGTGCGCGCGCGATCGTGATCCTCGAGAACTTCGCGACCACGCTGCAGCAGGTGCTGCCGCGCACGAAGATCGAGCACGTCTTGCTCGCGTCAATGGGCGACCTGCTCGGGTTCGCCAAGGGCACGCTGGTCAACTTCGTCGTGCGCCACGTCAAGAAGATGGTGCCGGCGTTCGAGCTGCCGAACGCGACGCGCTTCAACACCGCGCTCGCCGAAGGCGGGCGCCTGCCGTACACGCCGGTCAAGCTCGCGCACGAGGACGTTGCGTTCCTGCAGTACACCGGCGGCACCACCGGCCTCGCGAAGGGCGCCACGCTGGTCCACCGCAACATCATCGCCAACGTGCTGCAGGCCGAGGCGTGGATCCAGCCGGCGCTGACCAATCCGAAGAAGGGACCGCCGCCCGAGCAGCTGATCTTCGTCTGCGCGCTGCCGCTTTATCACATCTTTGCGCTGACGGCGTGCTGCCTGCTCGGCATGCGCGTGGGCGGCGTGAACGTCCTGATCCCGAATCCGCGCGACCTGCCGGCGCTGATCAAGGAAGTCAAGCCCTACAAGTTCAACCTGTTCCCGGCGGTCAACACGCTGTTCAACGCGCTCGCCAACAACGAGGAGTTCGCCAAGCTCGACTTTTCGCAGCTGCGCGTCTCGCTCGGCGGCGGCATGGCGGTGCAGGAGGCGGTCGCGAAGAAGTGGCTGGCCGTCACCGGCTGCCCGATCTGTGAAGCCTACGGGCTGTCGGAGACGTCGCCGGCCGCCACCGGCAATCCGACCGACACCGACGCGTTCAGCGGCACCATCGGCCTGCCGTTCCCGTCGACCGAGATCGCGATCCTGGACGACGACGGCAAACCGGTGCCGCTCGGCGAGCGCGGCGAGATCGCGATCCGCGGGCCGCAGGTGATGGTCGGCTACTGGGGGCACCCGGACGAGACCGCCAAGGTCATGACGCCGGACGGCTTCTTCAAGAGCGGCGACGTCGGCATCATGGACGAGCGCGGCTACACGCGCATCGTCGACCGCAAGAAGGACATGATCCTGGTGTCGGGCTTCAACGTGTATCCGAACGAGATCGAGGGCGTGGTCGCCAACCATCCGGGGGTTCTCGAGGTTGCGGCGGTGGGCGTGCCGGACGCGAACTCCGGCGAAGCGGTCAAGCTGTTCGTCGTGAAAAAGGACGAGACGCTCACCGAGCGCGACGTGATGCAGTACTGCGCCGAGAACCTGACCGGCTACAAGAAGCCGAAGTACATCGAGTTCCGAGTCGAGCTGCCGAAGACCAACGTCGGCAAGATCCTGCGGCGCGAGCTGCGCGACGCGGCGACGAATAAGTCTGCCTGCCGAGACCTGGGCGGCGCCGAACGGCGCCCCCGGCCGCGGCACGCGCGCGGTGCGGACCGCGCGTGGCTCTGGCCGCGCGCAGTTCAGGCCGCGCGCAGTTCAGGTCACGCGCAGGCGCAGCATCGGGTAGTGCGTCGAGCGGCCGAAGCGCGGAAACGCCCGCGAGTCGGCGCGCACCTCGCGCATCTGCGGCGCGCGCATCGACGCCAGCAGGTCGTCCATCGAATCGAACCGGACCTCGTTGCGGACCACCGTCTCGTCGGCGCGCCAGCCGGGCAGCGGCGCGCCGCACGGCACGTGGCACAGCACCGCCCGGATGCGCGGCAACCGCCCGAGCGTCACCGGGTGGTGCTCGACGTAGTGCGCGGCGAAGGCGGCCGGATCGTCGACCGGTCCGTAGTAGTGCACGACCATCGACAGCGGCGCCGGCGCGTCGGTGCGTTCCGGCTCCGGCACCGGCTCGTCGACCACGCGGAACAGCCCGGCGCGCCAGCGGCCGGCGTCGCCGATGCCTGCGAGCACCGTGCGCAGTCGCTCGTCGCCGGCCAGGGTGTCCAGCGCGCCGAGTGCGACAGCGCGGAATTCGACCAGCGCGAACGGCGGCGGACCGTCGCCGAACACCTCCAGCCGGGCGTGCTCCGGGTGCGGCGCGAACACCTCGATGCCGTCGACCCCGGGCGGCAGCGCGAAGCCGGCCAGTGCGCTCGCCAGCGCCTGCGCGTCCGGCAGCGCGGCCGGGGCGTCGGCGTCGAAGGTGAAGGCGAGAGCGTGTACGGTGTTCATGAGGCGGTTCCTTCTGCGGGGCCGCCCGCGGACGTCGCGGGCACCGAATCGAAGCACGGCAGCAGCCGGTCGATCGAGCGCTGGGCGTGGTCGAGCGCCGGCTTGCGCACGTGGCCGTAGCCGCGCACGCTCTCGGGCAGGCGCGCGAATTCGAGTGCCGCGTCGAGGTTGCGCGGCGACAGTGCGGCGGCCATCCGCTCCAGGCCCTCGCAGTAGCGCTGCGCGAAGCGGCGCTGGTCGATGCGTTCGGCTTGCCGCGCGAACGGATCGAAGGCGGTGCCGCGCAGGAAGCGCAGCGCGGCGAGCGCGCGCAGCGGCGTCAGCACCCACGGACCGAAGCTGCGCTTGAGGCGCCGTCCGTCGCGCGTCGCGCGTCGCGCGGGCAGCCAGGCGGGCGCGAAGCGGAACACCGGTCGCGCGTCGTCGCCGTAGCGCCGGCGCAGGTCCGCGAGGTAGCCGGGATCGGTCAGCAGCCGCGCGACCTCGTACTCGTCCTTGGCCGCGAGCGCCCGGTACGCGTTGCGCGCCACGCAGGCCGCGAGTTCGCCCGCGGCGCCGGCCAGCGCGCGCTCGGCCGTCACGACGCCCTCGACGAGCGCGCGGTAGCGCTGCGCGAGGCGACGATCCTGGTAGCGCTCGAGTTCGGCGGCGAAGAAGTCGACCGTGGCGGGGGTGTCGGCGGGTACGCCGGCCCGCGCATCGGCCCGCGCGTCGGACGCCGGCGCGGCGTACAGCCCCAGCGCGAGTTCCGGCGCCGCCGCCGCGAGTCGGCCCCAGGCGAGCGCGTCCAGATTCGGCTGAACCGCGACCCCCTGCGCGCGGATCGCCCGCTCGACGGCGGCGACGCTCAACGGCAGGCGCCCGTGCTGCACGGCGGCGCCGAGCAGCACCATGTTGGCGTAGATCGTGTCCCCGAGTGCGTGCCGCGCGATGTCGTGCGCGTCGATCGTCGTCAGGTGGCCGGCCGGGAGGCGCTGCGCGATCCGCTCGCGATAGCCGTCGACGGGCAGCGCGCGCTCGGGGTCGATCGCCTGCTCGAGCATCGGCAGCGCCTCGGTCGAACTCACGGCGTGCGCGTCGGCCGACAGTCGCGTGACGACCGCAGGTGATGCGGCCGACGCGAGGTCGCCGGCGATCAGCAGGTCGGCTCGGCCTTCGGGGATCCGGGTGGCGCTGGCCAGCGCGGTGGCTGCGCCGATGCGCAGGTGCGTCGTCACCTCGCCGCCCTTGCGCGCGAGGCCGGTGTTGTCGAGTTGCGTGACGCGCAGGCCTTCGCTCGCCGCTGCCGCCGCGATCACCGCGCCGGTCGTCACCAGTCCCGATCCGCCGGCGCC
>JANJTK010000241.1 GCA_024711155.1 Burkholderiaceae bacterium | reverse complement strand
CATTGGGGCGGCTATCGGCTGGCGCCGGATTACTGGGAGTTCTGGCAGGGCCGGCCCTCGCGCTTGCACGACCGCGTCGCGTATCGACTCGGGCCGGATGGCGCGTGGTCGCGACAGCGACTCGCACCGTGAGCACCCACTTCTGGCGCGAGGCCCGGTGGGAGCCGCTTCAGTGCAGGCGTGATGCCAGCAGTTCGAGCAGCGCGATCGGCAGCACCGCGTAGGGATCGCGACGTCGCGCGAGCGCCTCGGCCATCTCGCGCAGCGCCGGTGCGCAGGCGAGCAGCGCCTCGACTGCGCGCGGCTCGTCGTCGCGCGACAACACCTCCAGCAGCACCGGCAGGTAGTCCTCCGGCAGGGCCTCGGCGGCGACCCGGGCGGCGGCATGGTGACGCAGCTGCAGCGAACGCTCCGGCGTGTCGCGGAACGAGCGCCGCCAGTGCTTCGTGCAGGCGACCGGATGGCCACCCTCGATGTCGGTGGCCAGCGCGACCAGGCCGAGCCGCGTGGCGATCGACAGTCGCGGCGCGCCGGCAAGCGCGTCGGCGACGTCGGCCGCCAGCCCGCGCCGGCCGGGGCGCGGGCACTCCATCAGCAGCGAGACGGCATGCAGGACCGGATACATGCCGCCATTGGATCAGGGCCGGCGCGGCGCCGGCTTGACCGCGGTCATCCGCGGTTCACGAGCTGGCGTCGGCGCGCAACGCGTCGGCCTTGTCCACGCGCTCCCAGCTGAAGTCCGGGTCGTCGCGGCCGAAGTGGCCGTAGGCGGCGGTCTTCTGGTAGATCGGCCGCAGCAGGTCGAGCATCTGGACGATGCCCTTCGGGCGCAGGTCGAAGTGGCGCGACACGAGGGCTGCGAGCTTGTCGTCGGAGATTCTTCCGGTCCCTTGCGTCGTGACCATCACCGAAGTCGGTCGGGCGATGCCGATGGCGTACGAGATCTGCACCAGGCACTTGCTCGCGAGGCCGGCCGCGACGATGTTCTTGGCGACGTAGCGCGCGGCGTAGGCCGCCGAACGGTCGACCTTGGACGGATCCTTGCCCGAGAACGCGCCGCCGCCGTGCGGCGCGGCGCCGCCGTAGGTGTCGACGATGATCTTGCGCCCGGTCAGGCCGCAGTCGCCCTGCGGGCCGCCGACCACGAAGCGGCCGGTCGGATTGACGAGGTAGCGCACCTCGCCCTTGCGCAGCTCGGGCGGGATCACCGGCTCGATGATGTGCTCGATCACCGCCGCGCGGATCTGCTCCTGCGACATCTCGGGCGCGTGCTGCGTCGAGATGACCACCGTGTCGGCCGCCACCGGTCGGCCGTCGGCGTAGCGCAGCGTGACCTGCGATTTGGCGTCGGGGCGCAGCCACGGCAGAGTGCCGCTCTTGCGCAGCTGCGACTGGCGCTCGACCAGCCGGTGCGAGTAGTAGATCGCGGCCGGCATCAGGTCCGGCGTCTCGTCGCACGCGTAGCCGAACATCAGGCCCTGGTCGCCGGCGCCCTGGTCGAGGTTGTCGTCGCCGGCCCGGTTGACGCCCTGTGCGATGTCGGGCGATTGCTTGTCGTAGGCGACGAGCACCGCGCAACCGCGGTAGTCGATGCCGTAATCGGTGTTGTCGTAGCCGATGCGCTTGAGCGTTTCGCGCGCGACGTGGATGTAGTCGACGTTGGCGGTCGTGGTGATCTCGCCGGCGAGCACCACCAGCCCGGTGTTGCACAGCGTCTCCGCCGCAACGCGCGAATAGCGGTCCTGCGTGAAGATCGCGTCGAGGATCGCGTCCGAGATCTGGTCGGCAACCTTGTCGGGGTGCCCTTCGGAGACCGACTCCGAGGTGAACAGGAATTCGTTGGCCAACTCGTGTCTCCCGTCGAGGTTGTCGTTCGCGCGGGCGCCGGCGGCGCGCTGCCCGGGACGGCGCATTATAGCGACAGGGCGCAGCAGCGCGCGGTCCGCGCGCCGCTCCCGTTTTCGCCGCCGCGCGACATCGCATAGACTCTCGCGTCGCCCGCCACGGCGGGCGCGCAGCCACCCACGATGACGGAGCGACCGAAGTTGTCCGATGCCGCGCCGGGCGCAGCGAGCGATCTGCCGACGACGCTGATGCGCTGGGCCGGTCGCCTGCCGCTGGGCGTGCTGCGCGGCCTCGGCGCCGCGCTGGGGCTGCTCGTCTACCTGGCGGCGCCCGGCTACCGGCGCAAGCTGCGCGAGCACATGGCGCAAGCCGGCTACCGCCGTCGCAGCGATGCCTGGCGCGCTGCCCTGCAGGCCGGCGGCATGGTGGGCGAGATTCCCTACGTCTGGTCGCGCCCGCCGCAGGACTTGCTGAGCCGCGTGCAGACTGGCGACCTGAAAGCGCTCGAGGACGCAGTGCGCGGCGGCGGGGGCATCCTTGTCCTGACGCCGCACCTGGGCGCGTTCGAGGTCGTCGGGCGCTTCGTGGCCGCGCGCTCCCGGTTCACCGTGATGTTCAAGCCGCCGAAGCAGGCGTGGCTGCGCCCGTTGTTCGAATTCTCGCGCAACGTCGGCTCGCTCGACGCCGTGCCGGCCTCGATCGGCGGCGTGCGTGCGGTACTGCGCGCGCTGCGCTCGGGTGGCGCGGTCGGGGTGCTGCCCGACCAGGTGCCGGGCGGCGGCGACGGCCGCTGGGTGCCCTTCTTCGGCCGACCCGCGTACACGATGACCTTGCCCGAGCGCCTCGCGCAGCAGCCGGGGGTGCGCGTCGTGCTGGCGGCGGGCGAGCGGTTGTCGGGCGGCCGCGGCTGGCGCATCCACTTCGAGGCGATGGACGAGCCGGCCACCCCGGAGGCGGTGAACGCGCGGATGGAGGCGCTGATCCGGCGCTGGCCGACGCAGTACCTGTGGAGCTACAACCGCTACAAGCGGCCCCCGTCCGAAGAGGCGTCGGGGCCGCCGGAAGCGCGCGGGTGAGCGAGGCACTGGTCCGGCTCGCGCTGCGCATCCTGCGCGCGCTCGCGCGGCTCCCGTATCCGGTGCTGCGCCGGCTCGGGGACGGGGCCGGCCTGCTCGCCTGGGCGCTGGCCGCGCCGCGTCGCCGCGTCGCCCGCACCAACCTGCGCCTGTGCTTTCCCGGGTGGAGCGAAGCGCGGCGCCGCGCCGTCGAGCGCGGCCACTTTCGCTGCTTCATGCGCAGCTTCTTCGACCGCTTCGTGTTCTGGTACGCGCCGGCCGGGCGCATCCGCGCACTGTGCCGCGTCGAGGGCATCGAGCACTTCGAGCCGCATCGCGGGCGTCCGGCGATCCTGCTCGCGCCGCACTTCGTCGGCCTCGACGCTGGCGGCATCCGCCTGCTGCTCGAAACCCCGGGCGTGTCGATGTACGCGGCGCAGAAGAGCCGCGCGCTCACCGAGGCGATGACGCGCGGGCGCACGCGCTTCAACGGCGGCCGCATGCTGCTGCGCACCGACGGACTGCGCCCGGCGGTGGGCCTGCTGCGCGAGGGCGTGCCGTTCTACTTCCTGCCGGACATGGACCTCGGCGCCCGTGACGCGCTGTTCGTGCCGTTCTTCGGCGTGCGGGCTGCGACCGTGACCTCGGTCGCGCGGCTCGCGCGCATCACCGGCGCGGCGGTCGTGCCGCTGGTGACGCGGATGACCGACGACGGCTACGTGGCGCGCTTCTATCCGGCCTGGGAGGATTTTCCCGGCGACGACCTCGAAGCGGCAACGCGGCGCATGAATGCGTTCATCGAGGAGCGCGTGCTCGAGATGCCCGAACAGTATCTGTGGAGCCACAAGCGCTTCAAGACGCGCCCGCCCGGCGAGCCGTACCCTTATGCGCGATAATCGCCGCATGAGACTGCGCTTCACGAAGATGCACGGCGCCGGCAACGACTTCGTCGTCATCGACGGCGTGCGGCAGCAGGTGAAGCTCGGGCCGGCGCAGTGGCGCTGGCTCGCCGACCGTCACCGCGGCGTGGGGGCGGACCAGGTCCTGCTGGTCGAGCCGGCGCGAGGTTCCGGGATCGACTTCCGCTACCGGATCTTCAACGCCGACGGCGGCGAGGTCGAGCAGTGCGGCAACGGTGCGCGCTGCTTCGTGCGCTTCGTGCGCGAGCAGGGCCTGACCGACAAGCGCGCGATCCGCGTCGAGACGCTCGGCGGCGTGATCGAGCCGCG
>JANJTK010000235.1 GCA_024711155.1 Burkholderiaceae bacterium | reverse complement strand
GGTTGGTGACGAAGATGCGCACGCGGTCGCCCTCGACCACCTCGATGGTCGGGCCCGGAGACTGGCCGTTGTAGCCCCACAGGTGCGCCTTGAAGCCGGGTGCCATCTCGCGCACCACCGGTTCGGCGACGAGGTGGAATTCCTTGACGCCCCGGTTCATTCGCCACGGCAGCGTCCAGCCGTTGAGCGTGACCACCGGCCGGTACGGACGGCCGGAGGAAGGCGCGAGCGGCGCCATCGTGCCGGGATCGGTCTGGAGCACCGGCTCGGGCAGCGCCGCCATCGCCGCCTTCGCGACCGAGGCCGCCGCCACTGCGCCGGTGATCGCGGTCGCGCCGCGGAAGAAGTCGCGTCGGGAAGCCATCGTCGGGTCTTTCGCTCCGGTCGGTCGCTGGTCGATGTCGGTGGCGCCGCTGCGTGGCGGCGTCAGTGCGCTGCGCCGGCGGCGGCGGGCGGCGCGCCGCCGGCGATCGCCGGCATGGCGAGGCCCGGCTTGCCGATCAGCGCCACGTCGAGGTCGGCCTGCGCGATCCAGAAGTCGCGCAGCGCGTCGAGGTAGCCATTGACCGCGGCGACCTGCGCGCGCGCGTCGGCGAGCAGCTCGAACACGCCGACCAGCATGCCGTTGTAGCGCAGCAGGGTCTCCTCGGCGATGCGGTTGCGGATCGGGACGACTTCGTCGCGATGGTGGCGCGCGACGTCGAACGCCGAGCGGTACGCGCCGTAGGCCTCGCGCACTTCCGATCGCGCGTCGATCGCGATCGCCGCCGCGCGATCGAGCGCCTGCCTGTAGACCGTCTCGGCGCGCGCCACGCGCGCATCCGACCAGTCGAACAGCGGCAGCTCGAACGCGACCTCCCAGCCGCGTTGCGTCGGCGCCTCGTTCGAGGAGTTGCGCACCGCACCGAGCTCGAGCACGTCGACGAAGCGCGTGGCCCGGGTCAGGCCGAGGTTCTTCGCGGTCTGCTCGACGCCGAGCCGCGCGGCCTGCACGTCGAGGCGCTGCGCGATCGCGCGCCGCTCGACGTCGGGCATCGCGACCGGCTCCGCCGGCAGTTCCGGCAGTCGCTCGGGCAGCCGGAACTGCGCCTGCTCGCCCCACAGCCCCATCAGGCGGGTCAGGCGCTCGCGCGTCGCCGCGCGCAGGCGCTCGGCACGCGCCACGCCGAGCGCGGCATCGGCGTAGAAGCCCTGTTCGCGCGCCTGCTGCAGCTTGTTCCAGTTGCCGGCGCGCGCCATGCGGCGCGCCAGCTCGGCGCTCGCGTCGGCGGCCTCGCGCACCTGCCGCATGTAGCGCACCGATTCCTCGGCCGCCACCGCCGCGACCCAGGCCTTGCGCGTGTCGGCCGCGAGCGCCAGCGTCGCCAGCGCGGCCTCGCGCTTGGCGCGCTCGAAGCGCCGCGACTCCATCTCGCGCACCATCGGCATCGCCAGCAGCCGTGCCAGGTTCAGGTGCAGCCCGCGCTCGAGCTCGGTCTCGTCGCCGCGCCGCAGGCGGCCGAAGCTGAATCCCGGGTTCGGCAGGCGACCCGCCTGCACGAAGTCGGCCTCGGCGATGCCGAGCTCGGCGTAGGCCGCCTGCAGGCCGCGGTTGTTCAGCAGGGCAAGCTGCACCGCGTCGTCCATCGTCAATGGCTCTTCGAGCAGCTGCGCGACGCGCCGGTCGATCGCGCCCCGCTCGGCATCGGACTTCGGCCAGCGCACCTGCTTGCCCAGGTGCGCGGCGGCGACCTGCTCGACGGCATCGAAGCCGCCATCGGCGCTGAAGCTCGCGCAACCGCCGAGCGCAATGACCGCGATCGCCGCAGCGACCCACGACGCGGGCCCGCGCGCCGCGGCGTCCACGGGCAGGCCCGTGATCATTGCCGGTTCCGGCGGGTGTGGCCGGCCGGACCTGCCGCAGCGCCGTTCGCCGCCGGCGCCTCGGGTTCGGCAGCCTCGCGCGCATACGCCTTCCATCCGCCGGCGCGCTCGACCGCTTCGTTGGCGGCCTCCCACGAGCCGACCGGCTCGTCGGCAAGGCCGCGATAGCCGGCGAAGGCCGAACGGTACTGGGCGTCGGGCACACCGGCTGCGGCCTCCAGCGGATCGGGGCGCGCAGGGCCCGATTCGGCGGCTTGCGCGACGGCCAGCGCCTGGACGACCGCAACGACGAGCGCGGCCAGCGCGGACCTGGAGGGCAGCCTTGTCGCCGACGGCGGTCGAATGCGCGATACAGGCATGGGTTCCTCGACGGATCGGGGGATCGGGTCGCGGACGGCGGTCATCGACGGCCACCCGCGGCAGATCGGGGTCGCAGCGGGAAGCGCGCGCAGCGGCGCGCTTCCCGGCGCCTTCAGGCGAGGCGGTTTCGGGGGGGAGGCTCGAGCCGTTCGACGACGAAGTCGACGCTCGGTTGGTGACGCGAGGGAATCGCTTCCGAAGCGGCGCGATCGACCGCGACGATCAGCGGCACGGCCGGGATTGCCGACACGGTGCAGCAGGTCGCGCATGCACTGCACTTGACGTCCGCCAGCGGCGTGAAGGGCGCCCGATCCGGCGTCGCCACGTCGACAGACCCGTGAGCGGCGGGACCTTGCGCCGTGACGCCGACATGATGATCGTGGCCATGCGCTACCGTCGCGGCGGCGTGGGCGTGACCGCCGACGGCCCCGCCAGCCATTCGCTCGTGAACCGGCCCGCACGGCAGCATGGTTGCAGCCGCGAATCCCTGCACGGGAATCGTCAGCACGACGAGCACGGTCAATACGGCGCGGATGCGAGCCCACATGCGCGAAAGTCTAACCCACGCGGCCCCCGAGCGTCGGTCACCGGCCCGCGCGGGCGTTCCGCTGAGATCCGGGCAACACGCGCATGGGGGCGTCGATGTCCACGTCACGATCCGGTCCCGTTCATCGCAC
>JANJTK010000194.1 GCA_024711155.1 Burkholderiaceae bacterium | reverse complement strand
TCGCCGATCCTGAACGAGGCGCGCGACTTCGTCACCGGCCTGTACGACGCGCAGGGCCGCATGCTCGAGCAGACCGAGTACATCCCGGTGCTCGCGTTCGCGCTGCAGCCGGCCTGCGAGCAGGTGATCCGCTTCTTCGGCGACGACGTGCACGAAGGCGACGTGATCCTGCACAACGACGTGTTCTCGGGCGGCAACCAGAACAACGACGTCGCCGTGTTCCGGCCGGTGTTCCGCGACGGCCGGCTGGTCGCGTGGGCCGCCTGCAAGGGACACCAGGCCGACATCGGCGGTGCGCAGGCGGGCGGCTACAACCCCGAGGCGCGCGAAGTCTGGCAGGAAGCGCTGCGCATCCCGCCGCTGAAGGTGGTCGAGCGCGGCCGGCTGCGCCGCGACGTCTGGCGGATGATCTTCGCGAACATCCGCTACCCGATCGTCGAGGCGGACATCGAGGCGCAGGTCGGCGCGACCCGCGTCGGCGAGCGCGCGTTGCACGAGCTGTTCGGCCGCTTCGACGCGCAGGAGTTCGACGCCTGCGTCGATTACCTGTTCGACGCCGCCGAGCGGATGGTCCGGCGCGAGATCGCCGCGATCCCCGACGGCGTCTACCGCGGCGAGAGCGTGGCGTTCTACGACGGGGTGCGCGAGGGTTCGCAGATGCGCATCGAGCTCGCCGTCACGGTCGCCGGCGACGAGGTGAGCTTCGACTTCAGCGGCACCTCGCCGCAGACGCCGGGTTTCGTCAACGCGCCGCTCTCCGCGACTGCGTCGGCGCTGCTGCTGACCTTCCTGATGCTGATCGACCCGGACGTGCCGCACAACGCCGGCATCCTGCGCCCGATCCGCATCACCGTGCCCGAAGGCTCGTTCCTGAACGCGCGCTTCCCGGCGGCGACGACCTTCGGCAACTCGCTCACCGGGCCGACGTCGGACGCGATCTTTCGCGCGTTCGCGACCGCGCTGCCGAAGATGGTGAGCGCCGGCTGGAACCGGATGATGGGCTTCACGGTCACCGGCCGCGATCCGCGCCACGCGCGGCCCTACGTCGACATCCTGTTCCTCGCGCTCAAGGGCGGCTCGGGCGCGACCTGGGGCGCCGACGGCTACGACCACAT
Source organism: Burkholderiaceae bacterium (assembly GCA_024711155.1). Taxonomy (GTDB): domain Bacteria; phylum Pseudomonadota; class Gammaproteobacteria; order Burkholderiales; family Burkholderiaceae_E; genus Zeimonas. The sequence goes on along the minus strand of JANJTK010000194.1, from coordinate 1,417 downwards.
CGGGCTCATCAACTGCGCCGGCGGGATCCTCGCGCAGGACTACGAGATGTTCGAGATCCAGGATCCGCACCGGCTCCTGCGTCACGAGTACGCACCCGACTCGGCCGGCGCCGGGCGCTGGCGCGGCGGACTCGGCGTCGACACCGAGTTCGTGATCGACGGCGAGGACGTCACCGGCATCGCGTTCGGCGACGGCATCGAGGAGGAGGCGCGCGCGTTCGGCCTGTTCGGCGGGCGCGCGGGCAGCGTCAACCGGCTCGAGATCGTCGCGCCCGACGGATCGGTGCGCCGGCCGAAGGCGAAGGAGATCGTGCGCGGGATCGCGCGCGGCTCGCTGCACCGGCAGCACGCGGGCGGCGGCGGCGGCTACGGCGACCCGCGCGGGCGGCCGGTCGAGCGTGTGCTCGACGACGTGCTCGACGGCGTGCTGAGCGTCGAGGCGGCGCGCGCCGACTACGGCGTCGTCGTCGATCCGGCGACGCTGGCGCTCGACGAAGCCGCGACGCGGCGGCTGCGGGAGACACCGTGAAGCCGCCGCGCATCGACCACATCGGCATCGTCGTCGAAGAGCTCGAGCCGGCCATCGCCGCGTTCACGCGCCTGCTGCCGGGTGCGCCGCTGCGGCGCCGCTCGGTGCCGGACGCCGGGCTCGAGGTGGCCGAGTTCGCGGCCGAGAACCTGATCGTCGAGTTGCTGCGATACACGGACGATGGCGACGGGTTCGGACGCGCGGTGATGGGCAGCGCGCCGGGCGTGAACCACCTGTCGCTGTCGGTGCCCGATCTCGACGCCGCGCTGGCGCAGCTGGGCGCGGCCGGCGTGGCGCCGCTGCCGGGCTTCCCGCGCCGCGGCGCGCACGGGCGCATCGCGTTCCTGCCGCCCGAAGGCGTCACCGGCCTGCGCGTCGAGCTGTGCCAGCCCGACGACGACGGCGCTCACGCCGGGGTCGCCGAATGAGCGCGGAACGCGAGCCGCGCGAGCCGACGCTCGCCGACGCAGCCAGCGGAGCGCGCGATCCCGCGCGGCGGCTGTGGAACGAGCCGGTCGAGACGCTGTCGCGCGACGCGCTCGAGGCGTTGCAGCTGCGGCGCCTGCAGCGTCAGGTGCGCTGGAACGTCGAGCGCTCGCCGGTGCATCGGCGCAAGTTCGACGAGGCGGGCGCGCGTCCCGAGGACATCCGCAGCTTCGAGGATTTCGCCCGCATCCCGGTGATGACGAAGGACGAGCACCGCCGCATCCAGGAGGAGTCGCTCGAGCGCCACGGCAGCCCGTTCGCGCTGATGGCCTGCGCGGCGCCCGACGAGATCGTGCGCATCAACGCCACCTCGGGCACCACCGGCGTGCCGACGCTGTACACGCTGACCGCGCACGACGTCGCGGTCGTCAACGAGATGCACGCGCGCAAGTACTGGCGCGC
>JANJTK010000284.1 GCA_024711155.1 Burkholderiaceae bacterium | reverse complement strand
GCCGTCGGCGGCGGCGCGGGTGGGGGCTCCCTCGGCGGTGGCGCCGGCGGCGGCAACGTCGGCGGTGGCCCGGGTGGTGGCGGCGGCTCCGTCGGCGGCGGTGCCGGCGGCGGCGCGGGTGACGGCGGCGTGTGCAACTGCCGCGACGCGCTCGGGCGGTGCCAGCCCGGCGACACGGCCCTGGCCTGCGGCACCGGCGGCGCCACCTGCGCCACCTGCAGCTTCGGCCAGCAGTGCGTCAGCGGCGCCTGCCAGACGGCCAACTGCGGCCCGATGACCTGCGCGGGCTGCTGCACCAACAACTTCTGCGTGGCGCTCTCGCAGCAGAACCGCTTCGCCTGCGGGGCCAACGGCGGCGCCTGCACCCAGTGCCCCCAGGGCCAGGGCTGCACCAACGGCGCGTGCGTGCAGCAGGCCTGCGACGCGACGACGTGCCCCACGGGCTGCTGTCAGAACGGCCAGTGCGTCTCGGGCCGCAACGACCGCGCCTGCGGCACCGGCGGCCAGGTGTGCCGGGCCTGCGGCATGGGCCAGGACTGCGTCGCCGGCGTGTGCGTGAGCACGGGCTTCGACGCGGGAACGCCCTTCGACGGGGGCGTGGTGACGCCCGATGGCGGCGTCGTGACCTCGCGGGTGGGCGGCGCCTGCACCCAGAACGGCCAGTGCCAGCCGCCGCAGAACGGCTTCTGCCTGCAGGCGAGCATCATCAACCAGCCCACCGGCTACACCGGCGGCTACTGCACGGCCTCCTGCGGCGCGAACACCCCGTGCCCCACGGGCAACCTCTGCCTCACGGAGCTGCAGTTCGGCGTGAGCTCCAGCTCCTGCCGCAGCACCTGCCCGGGCGTGGGCACGCAGTCGACCTGCCGCACCGGCTACGTGTGCGCGCCGTCGCCAGTGTCCTCCGGGGGCCCGGGCTACTGCCGCCCGCGCTGCGACGTGCAGGGCAGCCTCTCGGGCTGCGCCATGGGGCAGACCTGCAACGCGATGACCGGGCTCTGCCAGTAGTCGCGCGGAGCGTCGTCTCCCACCCCCGGCCGCCGCGCGCCCCTGCTGCGCCCGCGCGGCCAGCGCGAGGAGGCCCTGCCGAGGGCT
>JANJTK010000280.1 GCA_024711155.1 Burkholderiaceae bacterium | reverse complement strand
GCCCGCGCCCGGCGCGCCGGTGATCCCCACCACGTGCGCCCGCCCGCAATGCGACAGCAGGCCGGCATGCAGGTCGGCCTTGTTCACCACCAGCAGGTCGGCGATCTCGAGGATGCCGGCCTTGATCGCCTGGACTTCGTCACCCAGCCCGGGCGGGCAGACGACCACGCTGGTGTCGGCGAAGCGCGCGATCTCGACTTCCGACTGGCCGGTGCCGACCGTCTCGACGATGACCGTATCGAACCCGGCCGCGTCGAACAGGTCGATGATCCGCCCTGCCGTGCGCGACAGCCCGCCGAGGTGCCCGCGCGACGAGACCGAGCGGATGAAGACGCGCTCGTCGCCGCCTGCGCCGTCCATGCGCACCCGATCGCCGAGCAGCGCGCCGCCAGTGATCGGGCTGGACGGATCGACCGCGAGCACCGCCACGCGCCGGCCCCGCGCGGCCAGTTCGGCCAGCAGCGCGTTGATCAGCGTCGACTTGCCCGCGCCCGGCGCGCCGGTGATCCCCACCACGTGCGCCCGCCCGCAATGCGACAGCAGGCCGGCATGCAGGTCGGCCGCGCCTGGCCGGTCGTTTTCCAGCAAGGTCGCCGCCCGCGCCAGGGCGGCCCGCGATCCATCGAGGATCGCCTCGAGTTCGATCGGATCAGTGCTCATCGTCGTCGCTTCCATGCATCAGCCGAACGAAGCATTGTTGCAAAAAAAAGGCCCGCGAGAGTCGCGGGCCGAATCCACTTTCGAAGTGGAGGAGGAGACACGGTTGCGGTGGCGGCCGGGCCGCCATCGGCTCAGGTTCGGTACTGGGTCAGCGCGACTCGGCGCGGGCGCGCGCGGCCTGGATCTCGGCGTAGACGCGCGGATCGTCATGCATCAGCTGCTCGAACAGCCGGTCCTGCCGGTACTGCCGCGAGCGTTCGATCATCCTCGCGATCATCGCGGCGATACCGCCACGGCCGGCCTTGCGGCTTTTCGCGCTGGCCGGAGCGCCCTTGCGCCGGCCCAGCATGTCGGCGACGGCCTGCCCGCCGCGAACGACCCGCTCGAGTCCTTCATGGGTGGTGACCAGCGTGCTCATCTGGAACTCCCTTTGCGATGTTTCGCTGCAATGACTCGATTATCGGGATGGCCAGATATTTTTCCAATTGATGTTAGCGATGAGTACAATTCACGATTGATATGGTTGCCTCGGGAAAGCCCGATGAACTTCCGGACACTGGACCTGAACCTGCTGCGCGTCTTCGACGTGGTGATGGCGGAACGGAACCTGACGCGGGCCGCCGCAAAGCTCGCAATGACCCAGCCGGCGGTCAGCAACGCGCTGAAGCGCCTGCGCGAGGCGCTCGGCGACGAGCTGGTCGTGCGATCCGGCTACGGCGTCGAACCGACGCCGGTCGCGCTGTCGCTGTGGCCGGCGGTGCGGGACGCGCTCGCCCAGCTGCGCGCGGCCTTCACCCCGTCGACCTTCGTGCCGTCGGAAGCGC
>JANJTK010000130.1 GCA_024711155.1 Burkholderiaceae bacterium | reverse complement strand
GCGTCGGTGCCGAGGATCACGCGGTGCGGGCACTTCAGCTCGACCGCGTGGCGCGCGGTCAGGATCGCGATCCGCTCGTTGCCGTTGTGGACGATCTCGAGCGCGCGGCCGCTCTTCTCACACAAGGTGCACACCGACCGGTACGACAGCGCGGTGTGGCCGCCGTTGACGTGGCCGATCACGTCGGCATCGGCTTCGAGCACGACGTGCTCGTCGATCAGCCCCGAGCCCGGGATCGAGGGGCCGCCGGTGTGGATCGTGCTCTGGATGCCGTGGCGGCGCGCCCACGCGACCATCCGCGCGGCCTCGTCGCCGGCCTTCACCGAGCCGAGGCCGATCTCGCCGAGCAGCTTCACCCCGGCGGCGGCCATCTCGGCGAAATCCGACTCGACCATTCCCTTCTCGATCACCGGCGCACCGGCGAGCACCTTGACGCCGCCGCCGACGCCGGCCGCGCGCATGCCGTCGAACGCGCGCTGCGCAGTGATTGCGAGCGCCTTGACGCCAATGACGTCCTTCGGGCGCCCGGGCAGGTGCACCTCGCCCGCCGACACCATCGTCGTGACGCCACCGTGCATGCACGACTCGATCCACCCGAGCTGGCTCTGGCGCGGCGTCCAGTCGCCGAACACCGGGTGCACGTGCGAATCGATCAGCCCCGGCGCGAGCGCCGTGCCGCGCGCGTCGATCACGCGCGCGGGGCCTTCGGTGTCGCAGTCCTTCTCGCGGCCGACCGCGGCAATCAGGCCGTCGTCGACCACGACCGTGTCCGCGTCCAGGATCGGACGGTCGATGTCGCCCGACAGCATCAGGCCGACGTTGCGGATCACGACCTTCCCCGACTTTCCGACTCCAGCAGCAATCGCCATCGCGTTCTCCGTTGCTCTTGTCGCGGCTTTGCGCCGCCTCAGACCGCCAGGTACTGGCGGCGAACGGCCTCGTCGGCGTCGAGCGCCGCCATCGTGCCGCTGAACTTCAGCTGTCCCTTCTCCAGCACGCAGGCGCGGTCGCTGACCGCCGACGCGAAGGCCACGTTCTGCTCCGACAGCAGCACCGACAGCCCTTCCTTCTTCAGCGCCACGATCATGTCGGCCATCTGCTCGACGATCACCGGCGCCACGCCCTCCGAGGGTTCGTCGAGCAGCACCAGTCGCGGGTTGCCCATGAGCGTGCGCGCGACGCTGAGCATCTGCTGCTCGCCGCCGCTCATCCGCCCGCCCAGGCGGTCCGGCATCGTCGCGAGGTTCGGGAACAGGCGGTACAGGCGCTCGGCGCTCCACGACGGCGCGCCGGGGCGCGGCGGCCGCCGGCCCACGTCGAGGTTCTCGCGCACCGTCAGGTCGGTGAAGATGCGCCGGTCCTCGGGCACGTAGCCGATGCCGGCGCGGTTGATGCGGAACGGCTCGCGCGCGTCGATGCGTTCGCCGGCGAAGACGATCTCGCCGGTGCGCGACCCGAGCAGCCCCATGATCGACTTCATCGTGGTGCTTTTGCCCGCGCCGTTGCGTCCCATCAGCGCCACGACCTCGCCGTCGCCGACCTCGAGGTCGACGCCGAACAACACTTGCGCGCGCCCGTACCAGGCGTCGAGCCCGCGCACCGTCAGCAGCGCTGCGCTCATCCGGATTCTCCCGCGGCTTCTCCCGCCGCTTCTCCCGCGGACGCGGAACCTGCCGCGCCGCGCGCATCGCCCCCGCCCGCCTCCCGGCGAACGCCCGCCGCCCCGGCCAGCCGCCCGCTGCCGAAGTAGACCTCGCGCACCTTGGGATCGTCGCGGATCGCCTCGGGGGCGCCCTGCGCGATCAGCCGGCCGCGCGCCAGCACCATGATCCGGTCGGCGTGCGCGAACACCACGTCCATGCTGTGCTCGGTGAACAGCACGCCGATGCCGCGGTCCTTGACCAGCTCGCGCGTGAGCCGCATCAGCGCGTTGCGCTCCTGCGGCGCCATGCCGGCGGTCGGCTCGTCCATCAGCAGCAGCGCCGGGCGGTTGGCCAGCGCGATCGCCAGCTCGACCGTCTTGATGTCGCCGTAGGCGAGCGTGCTGCACGGCTCGTCGGCGCGCTCGCGCAGGCCCACCGCCGCGAGCAGCTCGAGCGCCTCGTCGCGGTGCAGCGACGCCGCGCGCGGCCAGAGCCTGAACAGCTTGCCGTGATGCGACAGCAGCGCCATCTGGACGTTCTCGGCTACCGTCATCGACGCGTAGGTGGCCGCGACCTGGAAGGTCCGGCCGACGCCCAGCCGCCAGATGTCGCGCGGGCGCCGCCCGGCGATCTCGCGGCCCGCCAGCACGACGCTGCCGGCGTCGGGCGCGAGCTGGCCGTTGATCATGTTGAAGCAGGTCGACTTGCCGGCGCCGTTCGGCCCGATCATCGCCAGCAGCTCGCCCGGCGCGAGCTCGAAGCTCACGCCATCGACCGCGTGCACGCCGCCGAAGGCCTTGCGCAGGTCGCGCACCTGCAGCAGGGCGTTCAACGGCCGCTCTCCGCGGCCGGCGCCCGGCGCCAGCGCAGGCGCTCCCAGGCCGCGAGCAGGCCGCCCACGATGCCCTGCGGGAAGGCCAGCACCAGCACCAGGATCGCCAGGCCCAGCAGCGCGCGCCAGTAGTCGGTGGCGCGGCTCACCGAGTCCTGCAGCCACGTGAACACCGCGCTGCCGACGATCGGGCCCGCGAGCGTCTGCACGCCGCCGAGCAGCACCATCACGAGTCCGTCGATCGAGCGGCCGACGTGGATCGTCTCGGGCGAGATCGAGCCCTTGCCGAACGCGAACAGCGCGCCGGCCAGCCCGCCGAACAGGCCCGCCGCGACGAAGCCGGCCCAGTGCACGCGAATCACGCTGATGCCGGTGCTCTCGGCGCGCAGCGGCGAGTCGCGCCCCGCGCGCATCGCGTAGCCGAACGGCGAGAACAGCATCCTTCGCAGCGCGAACACGCTCGCGGCCACCAGCACCAGCGTCAGGTAGTAGTACGCGGTCTTCGACGCGAAGCGCTCCGACGGCCAGATGCCGACCAGGCCGTTGCTGCCGCCGGTGAAGTCGTCCCACTGGTAGACGATCGACCACACGATCTGCGCGAACGCCAGCGTCAGCATCGCGAGGTAGACGCCCGACAGGCGCACCGCGAACCACCCGAACAGCGCCGCACCCGCCAGCGCCGCGAGCGGCGCGAACGCCAGCGCCAGCTCCATCGGCAGCGACGCCCCCTTCAGGAGCGCGGCCGCGCCGTAGGCGCCGAGCCCGAAGTACGCGGCGTGGCCGAACGAATGCATGCCGCCCGGGCCCATGATGAAGTGCAGGCTGGTCGCGAACAGCACCGCGATCAGGATGTCGATCATCAGCACGGTCAGGTACGGGTACGCCTGGCCGGCGAGCGGCACCGCAGCGAGCGCCAGCGCGACGACGCCGACCCCGGCGACGCCGGCGCGTCCCAGCGGGCGCATCGGCGCCTCGGCGGCGGCCGCGCTGCGCACCGCGCCCTGCGGCTTGCCCAGCAGCCCCCAGGGTCGCCAGATCAGCACCGCCGCCATCACCAGGAACTCGACCACCAGCGTGAGCTTCGAAAACGCGAACGGGGCGCCGAAGATCTCGACCGTGCCGATGCCGTAGCAGACCGCCTTGATCTCGGCGATGACCAGCGCCGCGAGGTACGCGCCCGGGATGCTGCCCATGCCGCCGACCACGACCACCACGAACGCGTCGCCGATCGTGGTCAGGTCGAGCGCGAGGTGGGCGGGCTCGCGCGGCAGCTGCAGCGCCCCGCCCAGCGCGGCGAGCGCCGAGCCGAGCGCGAACACGCCGGTGAACAGCCAGGCCTGGTTGACGCCGAGCGCACCGACCATCTCGCGGTCCTGCGTCGCGGCGCGGATCAGCACGCCGAGCCGCGTGCGCCGCAGCAGCAGCCACAGCAGGCCGAGCACCGCCGGGCCGACGAAGATCAGGAACAGGTCGTACTGCGGAAACTGCCGGCCGAGGATCTCCACGGCCCCCTTCATGCCGGGCGCCCTGGGGCCCAGCAGGTCGTCGGGGCCCCAGATCGCCAGCGCGGCGTCGCGCAGCATCAGCACCACCGCGAAGGTCGCGAGCAGCTGGAACAGCTCCGGCGCGCCGTAGATGCGGCGCAGGATCAGCAGCTCGATCAGCGCACCGAGCACGCCGACCGCGACCGCCGCGAGCAGCACCGACAGCCAGAAGCCCAGCGGCCCGCCGCCCAGCGCCGGCCCGAGGGCCTGCGTCAGCGAGTACGCCGCGTACAGCCCGAGCATGAACATCGAGCCGTGCGCGAAGTTGACGATGCGGGTGACGCCGAAGATCAGCGACAGGCCGACCGCGATCAGGAACAGCGTCGAGGCGCCGGCCAGCCCGTTGAGGAGCTGGACGGCGAAGCCGGAGACCATTCAGCGGGCCATGTCAGTCGGCCGGCCGCAGCTTGCGGGTTTCCTCCGCGTTCGGCAGCACCGACGCACCGTCGACGTAGCGGTAGCCCTTCATGACGCCCTTGCCGTCGCGCACCGTGGTCAGCCCCACGTAGGCGCCCATCGTGGCCTGGTTGTCTTCCGCGCGGTAGATCATCGGGCCGAACGGCGTGTCGACCGGCAAGCCCTTGAACGCCGCGACCAGCTTCTCGGTGTCGGTGCTGCCGGCCTTCCTGATTCCGGCAGCCAGCGACATCAGCGACGAGTAGCCGACGACCGAGCCGAGCCGCGGATAGTCGTTCCAGCGCTTCTGGTAGGCGGCGAGGAAGCGATTGTGGTGCGGCGTGTCGATGCCGTACCACGGGTAGCCGGTCACGATCCAGCCCTCGGGCGCCTCGTCCTTCAGCGGGTCGAGATACTCGGGCTCGCCGGAGAGCAGGCTCACCACCGGCCGGCCCTTGAACAGCCCGCGCGTGCCGCCCTCGCGCACGAACTTCGCGAGGTCGGCGCCGAACAGCACGTTGAAGATCGCGTCGGGCTTCGCGTCCGCGAGCGCCTGCACG
>JANJTK010000116.1 GCA_024711155.1 Burkholderiaceae bacterium | reverse complement strand
TGTCGCTCCCCGAGTTGCGGCGCCGCGGGGGCCTGCGCCGTGCTCGCCTGCACAGTGCTCGCCTGCACTGTGCTCGCCTGCGCTGCGGGGGCCTGAGATGCGGGAGCTCTTCCCGCGGGCGCCTGTCCCGCCGGGGCTCGGGCCGCTCGCTCCACCGCGGCGGCGGCGGGCGGCCGTGCGTCGCGCCCGGCCGCGTGTGGCGCCTCCAGCGCCGCAAACGCGACCTGGAAGGCGCCCTGCGCGCGCGGCCCGTGCTCGGCGCGCAGCGCGGGCAGGTGGCGCGACGCGGCCAGCATCGCGCCGTGCGCATCGACCAGCCGGAAGTTCATCGACAGGTGCGGTGCGAGCGTCTCGGAGCGGAAGTCCGCCGGCACGGCGCGCAGCCCCTTGTCTTCGCGCAGGTCCTCGACGATCGCCTCGAGCAGCGACCGGCTGCCCTCGCGCTCGCGCCAGCGCTCGACGAACCCCTCGGCCCAGGTCGGCAGCGGCACCAGGTGCCGACGCAGCTTCTGCGGCAGCGACTTCGCCAGCGCCGCGACCTTGTCCTTCAGCATCCCCGGCACGAGCCACTCGCAACGCACCACGTCGACCTGGTTGAGCAGCGCGAGCGGAACCGTCATCGTGACGCCGTCGTCGGCCGCCCCGGGGTCGAAGCGGTAATCGAGCTCGAACTCGAGCCCGCGCATCGCGAGCCGGCGCGGAAAGGACGCAACGCCGACGCCTTCGGCGCCCTTCCTCAGCAACGCATCGCGCGACAGGTGCAGCAACTTCGGATCGGCGCGCGACGCGTCGCGCCACCAGCGCTCGAGCGCCTGCGCCGAGCAGACGTCCTGCGGGATGCGCGCGTCGTACCAGTCGAACAGGTCGCGCTCGTCGACCAGCAGCTCGGGGCGCCGGATGCGCTGCTCGAGCGCCTCGATCTCGGCGACCAGCTTCCGGTTGTGCACGAAAAACGGCAACCGCCCGTCCCAGTCGCCCTGCACGAGCGCCTGCCGGATCATCGTCTCGCGCGCCAGCCGCGCATCGATCGGCCCGTAGCTCACCCGCCGCTGCGCGTAGACGGTCAGCCCGTACAGCACGCCGCGCTCGCTCGCGACAACCTGCCCGGCGCTCTTCGACCACACCGGGTCCGACCAGCTGCGCTGGATCAGGTGCGCGCCGGCGCGCTCGATCCACTCGGGCTCGATGCGCGCCACCGTGCGCGCATACAGGCGCCCGGTGTCGACCATCTCGGCCGCCATCACCCAGCGCGGCTGCTTGCGCGCGAGTCCCGATCCCGGGTGAAGCGCGAACTTCACCTGGTGCGTGCCGTTGTACTGCGCGTCGTCGGGCGCCTTGTTTCCGAGGTTGCCCAGCAGCCCGGCCAGCAGGGCCTGGTGGACCTGCTCGTGGGTCGCCGCGCGCTTGTGTGCGTGCCACCGCAGTTCGCGCGCCGCCTCGGCGAGCTGCGCGTGGACGTCGGCCCACTCGCGCAGCCGGCGCGGCGACAGGAACTCCCGCTCGAGCTGGCGCGCGAGCCTGCGGTTCGACTCCTTGTCCGCCTGCGCGCTCGCCCAGTAGTCCCACAGCTTCACGTACGACGCGAAATCCGAGCGCTCGTCGGCGAAGCGCCGATGCGACTGGTCGGCCGCCTGTTGCGCGTCCAGGGGTCGCTCGCGCGGATCCTGGGACGCCAGCGCGGCCGCGATGATCGTGACCTCGCGCAGGCAGTCGAGCTGGTGCGCGGCGAGCAGCATCCGCCCGATGCGCGGGTCGACCGGAATCCGCGCCAGCTGGCGCCCGGTTTCGGTGAGCCGGCGCTCGTCGTCGACCGCGCCGAGTTCGCGCAGCAGCGCGTAGCCGTCGGCGATCGCCCGCGCCGGCGGCGCGTCGAGGAACGGGAAGCGCTCGATGTCGTCGAGCCGCAGCGCCTTCATGCGCAGGATGACCGCCGCCAGCGACGAACGCAGGATCTCGGGGTCGGTGAAGCGCGGTCGCTTCTCGAAGTCGGCCTCGTCGTAGAGCCGGATGCACACGCCGTCGGCGACGCGCCCGCAGCGCCCGGCGCGCTGGTTCGCAGCCGCCTGCGAGACCGGCTCGACCTGCAGCTGCTCGACCTTGCTGCGATAGCGATAGCGCTTGACGCGCGCGAGCCCGGGGTCGACCACGTAGCGGATCCCTGGCACCGTGAGCGAGGTCTCCGCGACGTTGGTCGCCAGCACGATGCGCCGCCCGCCCGAGCCCGAGAACACGCGCTGCTGGTCGGACGCCGACAGCCGCGAGTACAGCGGCAGGATCTCGATCGCGCCGCGCGCCCACGGCGAGCCGCTGCGGGCGGCGCTCTCGCGCGCGTGCAGCCGGCGCAGGTGGTCGGCGACGTCGCGGATCTCGCGCTCGCCGGCCAGGAACACGAGCACGTCGCCGGGCGCCGCGCGCCACAGCGCCTCGATCGCCTCGTCGATTCGCGAAGGCAGGTCGGACTCGTCGTCGTCGTCGCGGTGCGCGTCGTCGAAACCCTGGTAGCGGATGTCGACCGGGTAGAGGCGCCCCGAGACCTCGATCACCGGCGCGGGCTCGAGCAGCTCGCGGCCGTCCTCGCCGGTGCGCCCGGTGCGGCGCGCGAAGTGGCGCGCGAAGCGCTCGGCGTCGATCGTCGCCGACGTGACGACCAGCTTCAGGTCGTCACGCCGCGGCCCGTCGAGGAGCTGCTTCAGGTAGCCGAGCAGGAAGTCGATGTTGAGGCTGCGCTCGTGCGCCTCGTCAACGATCAGCGTGTCGTATTGCGACAACAACGGATCCGACAGCGTCTCGGCGAGCAGGATCCCGTCGGTCATCAGCTTGATCGTCGCACCCGGCGACGTGGTGTCGTCGAAGCGCACCTTGTGGCCGACGTGCATCCCGGGCGGAGAGCCGAGCTCCTCGGCGATGCGGCGCGCGACCGAGGTCGCCGCCAGCCGGCGCGGCTGCGTGTGGCCGATCAGGCCCGCGCGCCCGCCGCCGGCCAGCGCGCAGATCTTCGGCAGCTGGGTGGTCTTGCCGGAACCGGTCTCGCCGCACACGATGACGACCGGGTGGCCGGCGATCGCGCGCGCGATCTCGTCGCGCCGCGCCGACACCGGCAGCGCCTCGGGAAAGCGCAGTTCGGGGAGCGGCCGCCGCGGGCTGGCCGGAGGGGGCGCCGGACGTTGCCGCGCAGACCCGGGCGGCGGCGGCACGTGGCGCTGCCGTGAAGACATGGACCGAAATTATAATGATTCGATGAACGCACCCGCCCAGCCCGTATCGAGCGCCGCCGCCGACCCCGGCGATGCCCCCGCCCCGGCCGAGCCGGGCCCGTCCGGCGCCTCGCAGGACGAGGCCCGCTTCGTCGCCTGGCTGCGCCAGGTCGCGCCGTACATCCACGCCTTTCGCGGCAAGACCTTCGTCGTCGCCGCGCCCGGCGAACTGATCGAGGCGGGGCGCCTGAACGCGCTGGTGCAGGACCTCAGCCTGCTGCACGCGATGGGAATGCGCATCGTCGTCGTGCACGGTTCGCGCCCGCAGGTCAACGAGCAGCTGCGGCTGCGCGGCGTCGACGCGCACTACGCGCAGGGCCTGCGCATCACCGACCCGGTGGCGCTCGAGTGCGCGAAGGAGGCGTCGGGCGAGATCCGCCTCGACCTCGAGGCCGCGTTCTCGCAGGGGCTGCCGAACACGCCGATGGCGCACGCAGCGGTGCGCGTCGTCTCGGGCAACCTGGTCACCGCGCGCCCGGTCGGCATCGTCGGCGGCGTCGATTACCAGCACACCGGCCTGGTGCGCAAGATCGACGTCCAGACCGTGCGCTTCGCGCTCGAGAGCGGCGCAGTGGTGCTGTTGTCGCCGCTCGGCTATTCGCCGACCGGCGAGGCGTTCAACCTGAGCCTGGAGGACGTTGCGACGAGCACCGCGATCGCGCTCGACGCCGACAAGCTGGTCTTGCTCACCGAGGCCGGCGGCGTGTTCGACGCGGACGGCTCGTTGCGCCGCGAGATCTCCGAGGCCGAAGCGAAGGCGCTGCTCGACGCGGGCACGCTCGCGGAGGACACCGCGTTCACGCTGCGCCACGCGCTGCGCGCCTGCGAGGGCGGCGTCGCGCGCGCGCACGTGATCCCCTTCGGTCTCGACGGCAGCGTGCTGCTCGAGCTGTTCCAGCACGACGGCGTCGGCACCATGCTGGTCGAGGAGACCCTCGAGGCGCTGCGCGAAGCCGGGTCCGACGACGTCGGCGGGCTGATCGCGCTGCTGCGCCCGCTCGAGGAAGACGGCACGCTGGTGCGGCGCGACCGCGCGCTGATCGAGCGCGAGATCGCCAACTTCACGGTCATCGAGCACGACGGCGTCATCTTCGGCTGCGCGGCGCTCTACGCCTACCCCGAGGAAGGCATCGGCGAGATGGCGGCGCTCGCGGTCAATCCGCTGGTGCAGGGCCGCGGCGACGGCGAGCGGCTGCTGCAGCGCATCGAGCAACGCGCGCGCGCCGCGGGGTTGAAGCGGCTGTTCGTGCTCACCACGCGTACCATGCACTGGTTCCTCAAGCGCGGTTTCGTGGTCGCGTCGGTCGACGTGCTCCCGACGCAGCGGCGCGGCCTGTACAACTGGCAGAGGAAGTCGCTGGTGCTGATCAAGCACCTCTGAGAGTGGAGCCCCGATGTCGAGAACCGTTTTCTGCGTCAAGCTGCAGCGCGAGGCCGAGGGCCTCGACTTTCCGCCCTACCCGGGCGAACTCGGCAAGCGGCTCTACGAGAGCGTCTCGAAGGAGGCGTGGCAGGGCTGGATCCGCCACCAGACGATGCTGGTCAACGAGAACCGGCTGAACCTCGCCGACCCGGCCGCGCGCAAGTACCTCGCGACGCAGATGCAGGCGTATTTCTTCGGCGCGGGGGCCGAAAAACCCGCCGGCTACGTGCCGCCGAAAGCCTGAACGAAGCGGGCGGCGCGGCCAGCGTCGCGCCACGCAGGGGGTGGGCCGCCGGCGCCGCGCGTCACGCCGCCTTGCGCCAGCGGTAGACGCGCATCGGCGGGATGTTGATGAACTCGGGCGAAACCTCGGGCTCGCCGAGGATCGGACGCGCCCGTTCGGCCACCGCGCCGCGGAACTGGTAGGCGACGAAGCAGCCGCCCGGCGCCAACACGTCGCGGATCGCCTCGATGATGCGGGTCCCGATCGCCTCCGGAATGGTCGAGAACGGGATGCCGGAAAGGATCGCCTTCGGCGGGCGCAGCCGGTGCGCGGCGAGCAACTCGGCCAGGTTCTCGGCGCTACCCTGGTGGACGATCAGGCGGCGATCCTCGATGCCGCGCGCGAGTTCCGCGAAAGAGGGGTCCAGCTCGATGGCTAGCAGCGTCGCCGACTCCGGCATCGCCGCGAGGATCGCGCGCGTCGTCCCGCCGGTGCCGGGGCCGAGTTCGACGACCGAGTCGGCGTGCGCGACGTCGGCCATCCGCACCATCCTTCTCTCGAGGAAGCGCGAACTCGGAATGACCGAGCCGACTCCTTTCGGCTCGCGCAGGAAGCCCTTCAGGAAGGCGAGGCGGTCGTCCGGCTGCGGCCGTAGCGTCTCGAAGCGAAGCATCGTCGAATCCCCCCGATGATTCCGGTTCCGGTCGGTCCCCGGGGCCGGGAGGCGGGGCTCAGCCGGTGCTGGACCGGGCCGTGCGCCTCTCGATGCCCTGCGGCGAGGCAATGATAACCACGTCCGCCCCCGATCTGGCAAACAGCCCGACCGTGACCACCCCGGGCCACTGGTCGACCTCGGCCTCGAACGCCACCGGATCGACGAGGTCGAGCCCGGCAACGTCCAGGATCAGGTTGCCGTTGTCGGTGACGAAGCCTTCGCGCAGCGTCGGGCGGCCGCCGGTGGCCCGCAGCCGCGCCGCGACCAGTTCGCGCGCCATCGGAATCACCTCGACCGGCAACGGAAAGCGGCCGAGACGCTCGACGCACTTGGAGGCGTCGACGATGCAGACGAAGCGCTCGCACGCCGCCGCGACGATCTTCTCGCGCGTGAGCGCGCCGCCGCCGCCCTTGATCATTCGCAGCGCGCCGTCGATCTCGTCGGCGCCGTCGACGTAGACCGGGACGCTGCGGCCCGCGGCCAGCACCTCATTGAGGTCGAGCACCTCGATGCCCGCTTCGCGCAGCCGCCGGCTGCTGCGCTCCGAGCTCGACACCGCACCGGCGACGCGCGCGCGCTGCCCGGCGAGTTCGTCGACGAACAGGTCGACCGTGGAGCCGCTGCCGACGCCGACGATCGCGCCGTCGACGAGTTCGTCGAGCGCGGCGCGCGCTGCCGCGCGCTTCAGTGCGTTCTGGTCCATCGGCATGGAAACGTGGGGTGGGCGATGGGATTCGAACCCACGACAACCGGAATCACAATCCGGGACTCTACCCCTGAGCTACGCCCACCATCGGGTTGGCCTGCCCGACAGGAATCGAACCTGTGACCCTCAGCTTAGAAGGCTGATGCTCTATCCAACTGAGCTACGGGCAGAATTCCGTCGGCGCCTGGAGCGTATCGCGGCCTGGGCAGCGTGCGTGTGCAGCGGGATCGCGCGATGGTCGGGGCGAGAGGATTCGAACCTCCGACATCTTGCTCCCAAAGCAAGCACTCTGCCAGACTGAGCTACGCCCCGGAGAGCCGCGATTGTAGCGCACTTCGACCGCGCTGCGAGAGCGGCCCGCGGGCGCAGATCAGGACGCGCCGCCAATCGCGTCCGCGAGCCGCCGCGCCATCCGTTCGGCGAGCCCGGCCTCGGGCGCCTCGACCATCAGCCGCAGCAGCGGTTCGGTGCCCGACGGGCGGATCAGGATCCGTCCCGCCCCGCCCAGTTCGCGCTCGACCTGCTCGCGCGCGCTCGCGAGCGCCGCGCTCGACTGCCAGTCGAAGCCGCGCTCGATGCGCACGTTGACCAGCACCTGTGGATACATCTTCAGGTCGGCGCACAACCCGGCCAGCGTCGCGCCGCTGCGGCGCAGCGCCGAGAGCACCTGCAGCGCGCTGATCGTGCCGTCGCCGGTGGTGTGGCAGTCGAGGCACAGCAGGTGGCCCGAACTTTCGCCGCCGAAGCGCCACCCCTTGCGCTGCAGCGTCTCGAGCACGTAGCGGTCGCCGACCTTCGCGCGCTCGAACTCGACCCCCAGCCGCCCGAGCGCCTGTTCGAGGCCGAGGTTCGACATCAGTGTTCCGACGGCCCCTGGCACCGGCTCGCGCTCGCGACGGTCGCGCACGATCACGTACAGCAGCTCGTCGCCGTTGTAGACGCGCCCGTCGCCGTCGACCATGACCAGCCGGTCGCCGTCGCCGTCGATCGCGATGCCCAGGTCGGCACCGTGGTCGAGCACCGCGCGCCGCAGCGCCTCGGGCTCGGTGGCGCCGCAGCCGTCGTTGATGTTCAGCCCGTCGGGCGACACGCCGATCGGCACCACGTCCGCGCCGAGTTCGTGGAACACATGCGGCGTCGTGTGGTAGCCGGCCCCGTGCGCGCAGTCGACCACCAGCCGCAGGCCGCGCAGGTCGAGCGCGCCGGGGAAGCTGCTCTTGCAGAATTCGATGTAGCGCCCCGCCGCGTCGTCGACGCGGCGCGCACGGCCGAGCTCGCGCGACTCGACGCAGCCGATCGGCCCGTCGATCGCAGCCTCGATCGCCTCCTCGACCGCGTCGGGCAGCTTGTTGCCGTCGGCCGAGAAGAACTTGATCCCGTTGTCCTCGTACGGGTTGTGCGAGGCGCTGATGACGACCCCGGCCGACAGCCGCAGCGCGCGCGTCAGGTAGGCGACCGCCGGCGTCGGGATCGGCCCCGACAGCAGCACGTCGACGCCTGCCGCCGCGAAGCCGGCCTGCAGCGCGGCTTCGAGCAGGTATCCCGAGACGCGCGTGTCCTTGCCGACGATCACTGCCGGCCGGCCGGTCGCCGCCGCCCCGCCGATGCCGCCCGCGCCGCGCGCGGCGCCGCTGCCCGCAAGCACCCTGCCGGCGGCGTAGCCCAGCTTCAGCACGAAGTCGGCAGTGATCGGCGCCTCGCCGACCCGACCGCGCACGCCATCGGTGCCGAAGTACCTTCGTCCCATCGTCGATTCTCCCTCGTATCCCGCCGATTCCGTCCGCCGCGCCGCCCGGTCCCTACCGGGCCTCAGCGATCGCGTTCCAGACACGCAGCGCGTCGCGGCTTTCTGCCACGTCGTGCACCCGGACGATCGCCGCGCCGCGCGCCGCCGCCGACAGCATCGCCGCCAGCCCGCCCGCCAGCCGGGCGTCGGTTGGGCGCCCGGTCAGTTGCCCGATCATCGACTTGCGCGACACGCCGACCAGCACCGGCTGCCCCGCGGCCGCGAGTCGGTCGAGCGCTTCGAGCAGCAGCAGATTGTGGCGCAGCGTCTTGCCGAAGCCGATGCCCGGATCGACGACGATGCGCTCGCGCGCGATCCCCTCGGCGGCGAGCGCCGCAACGCGCCCGGCGAGGAACCCGCAGACCTCGGCGACGACGTCCTCGTAGTCAGGCGCCTGCTGCATCGTCGCCGGCTCGCCCTGCATGTGCATCACGCACACCGCGCAGCCGGAATCGCGCACTGCGTCGATCGCTCCGGGGGCGCGCAGCGCGTCGATGTCATTGATCATGTCGGCACCGAGCGCGAGCGCGGCGCGCATCGTCGGCGGATGCCGCGTGTCGACCGACAGCGGCACGCCGCAGTCGCGCAGCGCCTCGAGCACCGGAGCGACGCGGGCCAGCTCCTCGTCCGGCGCCACTGGCGCCGCGCCGGGACGCGTCGACTCGCCGCCGACGTCGAGCAGGTCGGCGCCCTCTTCCACGAGTCGGCGCGCGCGCGCGATCGCCGCTTCGGCACCGGCATGGCGCCCGCCATCCGAGAACGAGTCCGGCGTGACGTTGACGACGCCCATCACGAGCGGGCGCGCGATTTCGAGTTCGAAGCGCCCGCAGCGCAGCCGCTGCACCGGGCGGCGCGGCCCGGCGCCGCGCTCGTCGTTCGAGCGCACGCCCGCGCCGGCCGGATCAGGGGGTCGCGGGTTCCGCCGGCGAAGCCGGCGGAGCGGGCTGCCGCGCCGCCGAGGCGCCCGACCCGGAACCCCCGCCGCTCGAGCGTTCCTTCGGCGAGCGCGGCGGGCGGCCCGCCATGATGTCGTCGATCTGGTCGGAGTCGATCGTCTCCCACTCGAGCAGCGCCTTCGCCATCGCCTCGACCTTCTCGCGGTTCTCCTCGAGGATCTTGCGGGCGGCCGCGTACTGCTCGTCGATGCTGCGCCGGATCTCGCTGTCGACCGTGCGCATCGTTTCTTCCGACATGTTGGTCGTCGTCGTGATCGAGCGGCCGAGGAAGATCTCGCCCTCGTTCTCCGCGTAGACCATCGGGCCGAGCACGTCGCTCATCCCGTAGCGCGTGACCATGTCGCGCGCGATCGCCGTCGCGCGCTCGAAGTCGTTCGAGGCCCCGGTCGTCATCTGGTTCATGAAGAGCTCTTCGGCGATCCGCCCGCCGAACAGCACGGCGATGGTGCTCAGCATGCGCTCGCGATCCATGCTGTAGCGATCGCCCTCCGGCAACTGCATCGTCACGCCGAGCGCGCGTCCGCGCGGGATGATCGTGACCTTGTGCACCGGGTCGGTCTTCGGCACGACGCGCGCGACCACCGCGTGGCCCGACTCGTGGTACGCGGTGTTGCGCCGCTCGTCTTCCGGCATCACGATCGAGCGCCGCTCGGCGCCCATGATGATCTTGTCCTTCGCGCGCTCGAAGTCGATCATCTCGACCAGCCGCGCGTTGCGCCGCGCGGCGAACAGCGCGGCCTCGTTGACGAGATTGGCGAGGTCG
>JANJTK010000102.1 GCA_024711155.1 Burkholderiaceae bacterium | reverse complement strand
AGGCGCAGCAGGCTGTCGAGGCAACCCTGCAGGTCGCCGATGGCCCAGGTCTCGGGGGCGTCGCGCCCGGAGCGGAGTGTCATGCGCGGATTATCCCGCGATCGTGGCGACCGTGACGCAGTGGCGTGCGCGGGCGTGGCTGCCCCCTTAGAATCCGCGACATGAAGAAGACCCTTTACCTCGTCGCCGGTGCGCGGCCGAACTTCATGAAGATCGCGCCGATCGTGCGTGCGCTCGAGGCGCGGCGCGAAGCGTTCGACTACCGGATCGTCCACACCGGCCAGCACTACGACCGCGAGATGAGCGACGTCTTCTTCGACGAGCTCGGCATCCCGAAGCCCGACTTCCACCTCGAGGCGGGCGGCGGCAGCCACGCGACGCAGACGGCGAAGATCATGGTGGCGTTCGAGCAGATCTGCGAGCGCGAGCGTCCCGACTGCGTGCTGGTGGTCGGCGACGTGAATTCGACGCTCGCGTGCTCGATCGTCGCGAAGAAGCTGCACATCCCGGTGGCGCACGTCGAGGCCGGGCTGCGCAGCGGCGACTTGCGGATGCCAGAGGAGATCAACCGGCTGGTGACCGACTCGATCAGCGACTGGTTCTTCGTCACCGAGCCTGCCGGGC
The DNA here is from genome assembly GCA_024711155.1 of Burkholderiaceae bacterium. Taxonomy (GTDB): domain Bacteria; phylum Pseudomonadota; class Gammaproteobacteria; order Burkholderiales; family Burkholderiaceae_E; genus Zeimonas. The sequence goes on along the minus strand of JANJTK010000102.1, from coordinate 15,583 downwards.
GCGACAACCTGCTGCGCGAAGGCAAGCGCGAAGGCCAGGTGTTCTTCGTCGGCCACGTGATGGTGGACAACCTGCTGTACCAGCGCGACCGGCTCGGGCGCGCCGATCGCGACGGGTTCGAGAGCGAGGCGCTGAAGCGGCGGCTCGGGCGCTACGGCGTGGTCACGATGCACCGTCCTTCCAACGTCGACGATCCGGCGACGCTCGCCGCCGTCGCCGGCGCACTGCGCGAGATCGCCGCGCAGCTGCCGCTGGTGTTCCCCGTGCACCCGCGCACCCGCGCCAACCTCGGAAAGTTCGGCGTCGACCTGGGGCCCGACGTGACGCTCACGAAGCCGCTGTCGTACATGGACTTCCTGAACCTGTGGAAGGACGCCCGCCTGGTTCTCACCGACAGCGGGGGGTTGCAGGAGGAGACCACGGCGCTCGGCGTCGCCTGCGTGACGCTGCGGGAGAACACCGAGCGCCCGGTGACGGTCGATGAGGGCACCAACACGATCGCCGGCGTCGATCCCGCGCGGATCGTCGCCGCAGCGCAGGCGGTGCTGGACGGGCACGGCAAGGTCGGGCGCAGGCCGCAGCTGTGGGACGGGCAGGCGGCCGAGCGTATCGTCGACGAACTCGCGCGGCGGCTGAACTAGCGCCGTATCATCGGGGCACCCCAGCGAATGCGAGGTGCCTCCGTGCCTGCCAGTGCCAGCTCCGGTTTCGCCCTGTTCGACACTCCGATCGGCCCCTGCGGCATTGCCTGGGGCCCGCCTGGCCTGAAGGGAGTGCAGCTGGCCGAGGCGAGCGCGCAGCGCACCCGCACGCGGATGCGCGAGCGTTTCCCCGGCCTGGTCGAGGCGACCCCGCCAACGGCGGTGGCGGCGGCGATCCGGCGCATCGAGGCGATGCTGCGCGGCGCGCGCGACGACCTGCGCGACCTGGCACTCGACCTGACCGGCGTTTCGCCCTTCGAGACCCGGGTCTACGAGGTCGTGCGTGCGATTCCACCCGGCGAGACGCTGACCTACGGCGAAATCGCCGCGCGCATCGGCGCGCCGACCGCGGCGCGTGCGGTCGGTCGCGCCGTCGGTCGAAATCCGTTCGCGCCGGTCGTGCCTTGCCACCGGGTGCTGGCCGCGGGCGGCGGGCTGTGCGGGTTCTCGGCGCACGGCGGGGTCGCGACGAAGCTGGCGATGCTGCGCACGGAGGGAGCGCGGGCGGCATTCGCGGTGAGATAATGCGGCGCCCCGCCCGGGCTTGCGTCGCGGTCCGGGAAGCCTCGAGGCGCCCGATGACCGACCCCGGACCGAACCGATCCCCTGCCGAGGAGATGACCGATCCGTCCTACTGGGACGACGAATGGTCGAGAGCCGGGAGCCTCGTTGCCGAACTGCGCGCCGACGACTACTACTTCGGGGCCGACGGGCTGTTCGCGCGCCTGGTGCGAAGGCGGCTGGGCGACGTCGCGGGCCGCCGGATCGTCGAGTTCGGCGGCGGCGGCCCCAACCTGCGGTTGCTGGCGATGGCGAAGTGGATGGGCGCGCACGTCACCGCCGTCGACTATTCGCCGGTCGGAATCGGCACCGTGCGCCGCCTGTTCGAACTCAACGGCTGCGCCGGCCAGTTCGTCGAATCCGACGCGCAGCACTGGACGCCCGAAGAGCCGTTCGACCACGTCGTTCACTGGGGCGTGCTCGAGCATTTCGCCGACCCGCTGCCGCTGCTCGCGCACTCGGCGCGCTGCCTGCGCCCGGGGGCGACGCTGCTGTTCTCGATGCCGAACATGGAGGCGATGGGTGCCGGCCTGTGGCGCCGCTGGAGCCCGGAGAACTGGTCGCGCCACGTCTTCCATCCCGATCAGCGCGTCCTCGCGTGCCTCGACGCCGCCGGCTTCGACGGGGCGATCGCGTTTCACTTCGGGGTGCCGTGCATCAAGATGGCGCCGTGGGAGCACCCCGGCCGGCTGGCTCCGCTGGTCGACGCCGCCCAGAAGGGCCTGTCGGCCGCGGCGCGGGTCCTGCCGGTGTTCGATCGCGTCGGCCATCGCCGCCTGTCGATGGAGCGGGGCTTCCTCGCGGTGAGGCGCTGATTGGGCATCGGACGCGAGTTCATCCTGTCGGTGACGGCCGCCGCGGCGCTGCGGATCCCCGCGTTCGTCTACCCGATCGCCGCGGTCCGGGTCCTGGGTTTCGGCGACTACACGGTGTTCGCGGCCCACTATGTCTTCGCGGGCGCGATCGGCGCCTTTGCCGGCGAGGCGATCGCCGCGACCGTGAGCCGGGCGGCGGCGTCGGCAGCCGGGGCGCAGGCGGCGCGACGCCTCGTGCCGCTGTCGCTGGCGGTCGCGTTGTGCGGCGCCTGCCTGATCGTCGGCGCGGCCGCGGTCTACCTCGGCCTGTCGGGGGCGCTGCAGCGCGAGTCCGGCGAGCCAGGCGTGCTGGCCTGGCAGTACGTGGCGCTGTTGTCCCCGGGCTTCTTCCTCAATCCGCCGCTGCTCGCGCTCGCGAACCTGCGCGGCGACCATCTCGCGTCGGCCGCCTGGGCGGTCGCGTGGGCCCTGCTGGTGATGGTGCTGCCGCTGTTCGCGGGCGCCAGCGGCGGCGCGCCGGCGCTGTTCGTCGTTCACGGCGCGCTCACGCTGGCGATCGCTTCGGCGCTGATCGCCCGCCTCTGCGGGCTGCGGGCAATCGTCGCGGCGCTGTCGCCGACCGCCGAGATGCGCGCGTTCCTGTCCGGATTGGCGCCGATCCTGCTGTCGATGTCGCTCGGGGGGCCCGTGCACGGCTTGTGCCTGTACCTGCTCGCGAGCTCGCCCGGCGGCGTGCCCGAGATGGCGGTCTTCGTCGCCTATTACCCGTGGAGCGTGCTGATCGCGTTCTTCGCCAGTGTCCAGTCGAATTTCGTGATCCAGCGGGTGGCCCGGGCGCACGGCGCGCAGGACCGGCGGCAGCTGGGAAGGATGGTCGCCGGCGTGCTGGGGGGCAACCTCGGCGTCGCGCTGGCGCTCGCACTGGCGCTGCTCGCCGTGCGCGATCCGGTGCTCGGGCTCTACGGGGAGGAGTTGCCCGCGCGGCACGCGCTGTTCGCGATGGTGCTGGCCTGCGGGGTCGCGTCCGCGGCTTATGCGTCGGCCAACCAGGTCGTGGTTTCGCTCGGCTGGGGGCGCCTCGCGCTGTTCGCCGCGGCGCTCTACGCGCTCGCCTACTGCGCGACCACTGCGATCGTGGTCGTGCGCGGCGGGCACGGCGCGTTCGGACTCGCGGCGACGCTGTTCGGCTGCCTGCTGTTCTTCGTGACGCTGTACGCGGTCGCGATCTGGCGCGGCGTGGCGTTGCGCGCGCGCGGCGCGCGGGACTGACCGGGCCATGTGCGGCATCGTCGGCGCCGTGTTCGCGCCCCAGCGCGCGGGCGAGTTGAACCCCCAGCGCGCGCGCAGCGCGCTGGCCGCGCGCGGCCCCGACGGCTGGGGCGAATTCGCGGAACCCGGGATCTTTCTCGGGCACGCCCGGCTGGCGATCATCGACGTCAGCGCGCGCGCCGCGCAGCCGATGGCCTCGGACGACGGCCGGTACGTGATCGTGTTCAACGGCGAGATCTACAACTTCCACGAGATCCGCGCGCTGCTGGACGACGGCGCGCCGTGGCGTACGCAGTCCGACACCGAAACGCTGCTGCGCGCCTGGCAGCGGTGGGGCATCGACTGCCTGCAGCGGCTGCACGGGATGTTCGCCTTCGCGCTGTGGGACCGGCAGGCGAGCCGGCTGTTGCTGGCGCGCGACCGGCTGGGGGTCAAGCCGCTGTACTACCTGCAGGCGGCCGGCGTGTTCGCGTTCGCCTCGCGGCCCGGTGCGCTCACCGGCCTGCTGCCCGGCGTCTCGCTGTCCGCCGATCGCCAGGCGATCCGCACCTACCTGGAGGCGGGATACATCCCGGCGCCGCGGGCGTTCCACTCGGAGGTCCGCAAGCTCGAGCCGGGGCACCGGCTGGAGTTCGAGTTGCAGCGCGGCGTGCAGGTCTCGCGCTGGTGGACGCTGGACGACCTCGGCGTCGACGCGTCGCTCGAGCGCGCCCATGAGAGCGACCTCGTCGACCAGCTGGAAGGGCTCGTCGACCGGTCGGTTCGCTGGCGCATGGTCAGCGACGTCGCGCTGGGGGCGTTCCTGTCCGGCGGGATCGACAGTTCGCTGGTGGCCGCGTTGATGGCGCGGCACTCGACGCAGCCGATCCGCACATTCACGATCGGCTTCGACGACGCGCAGTTCGACGAGAGCGACCACGCGCGCCAGGTGGCTCAGCATCTCGGCGCGCAGCACAGCGTCGAGATGCTGCGCGCTGACGACCTCCTGTCGCTGATGCCCGAGTTCACGCGGCACTACGACGAGCCGTTCTTCGACTACGCGGCGTTTCCGATGATGGCGGTGTCGCGGCTCGCGCGCCGCTCGGTCCAGGTGAGCCTGTCGGGCGACGGCGGCGACGAGGCCTTCGGCGGCTATCACTACTACCGGATCGCGTCGGCGATCGGCGTCGCGCACCGGCTGCCGGCGCCGCTGCGGGTCGGCGCCGGCCGGCTGCTGTCGTCGCTCGGGGGGCGCTGGGGCCTGCTCGGGCACGCGCTGCGGCAGCCGTCGACGGCCGCCGCGTTCGCGTTCTCGCGCAGCGTCATCAAGGACGCGGCGGCGATCCTCGCGCCGTCGCTGGCGGCCGACACGATCTCGATGGCCGAGCTGTTCGAACAGCGCGCGAACGGCTTTTCACCGGGGCTGTGCGCGGCCGAGCAGGGCATGCGGCTCGACATCGCGTTCACGCTGCCGGACGACTACCTGCAGAAGGTCGACGTCGGCAGCATGGCGTTCTCGATCGAGGCGCGCGACCCGCTGCTCGAGCACTCGATCTTCGAGTGGGCGGCACGGTTGCCACTGAAGTGGAAGATCCGGGGCCGCGCGAACAAGTACCTGCTGCGGCAGCTCGCCTTTCGCCACGTTCCGCGCGAACTGCTCGATCGGCCCAAGATGGGCTTCGGCGTCCCGATGGCGCGCTGGCTGCGGGAGGGCCTGCGCGACTGGGGCGCACAGCTGCTCGACGACACCGGCGCGATGCAGGATCTCGAACTGCAGCCCGATGCCGTGCGGGCCCTGTGGCGCGAGCATCAGGCGGGCCACCGCGAAGCGCACACGACGCTGTGGGCGGTGCTGGCGCTGCTGCAATTCCGGCACGCGCGCGCGCTGGAGAACCGCGCGTGAGGATCCTGGTCGATGCGCTGTCGGCACGACTGGGCGGCGGGCAGACCTATCTGCTGAACCTGCTCGAGCGAGCGCCGGACGATGCCGGGCTGGAAATCCTGGTGCTCGCTCCGGAGCAACTGGCGCTGCCGGCGCGTGCCAACGTGCGCCGGCTGCGTCCGGACTGGCCGACCGGCAATCCGCTGTTGCGCACGCTGTGGGAGAAGACGCGCTTGCCGCGACTGCTGCGCCGCGAGCGTATCGACGTGCTGTTCTGTCCCGGCGGCGTCGTGGCGGCGAAGGCGCCGCCAGGGTGCCTGACCGCCACGATGTTCCGGAACATGATCCCGTTCGACCAGCGCGTGCGCGCAAGCATCCGGGATCCGTTGCAGCGGATTCGCAACTGGCTGCTCTACCGCGTGATGCTGCGCAGCATGTCGGAGGCGGATCTCGTCATCTTCGTGTCCGATCACGCGCGTGCAGCGATCGGCCGGCTCACCCCGATTCGCCGCGCGGTCACGCTGGCGCACGGCATCGCGCCGGCGTTCCGGACGCACCGGCAAGCCGATCTGCCGCGTCCGGCGCAGCTGCCCGACGGCGACTACGTGCTGTACGTGTCGCGCTTCGACGTCTACAAGCACCACTGCGAAGTGGTGTCGGCCTACGCGCAGCTGCCGGACGAGCTGAGGTCGCGCGCGAAGCTCGTGCTGGTCGGCGAGGGCGGAACGCCGGAGGCTGCGCGCGTGGCCGCGCTGATCGCCGAGCGGGGGCTCGCCGGCCAGGTCGTCGTCACCGGCCCGGTTCCGTACCGTGAACTGCCCGGCTTCTACCGGCACGCGCGGATGATCCTGTTCGCGTCGTCGTGCGAAAACTGCCCGAACATCCTGCTGGAGGCGCTCGGCGCGGGGCGGCCGATCGCGTCGTCGGGGGTGATGCCGATGCCGGAGTTCGGCGGCGACGCGGTGCTGTACTTCTCGCCGTTCGATCCGGCCGACATCGCGCAGGCGATGCGTCGGCTGCTCTCGGACGAGCGGTTGGCGGCCGAACTCGCCGCGCGGGCGGCGCTGCGCAGTGAAGCCTACGACTGGGAACGGACCGCGCAGGCGACGTGGGCACAACTTCGGGAACTGGCGGCCGATGCGCATCCTCGTCGTTAGCCAGTACTTCTGGCCCGAGACCTTTCGCATCAACGAGGTCGCGCGCTCGTTGCGCGACGCGGGGGCGGAGGTCGAGGTGCTCACCGGCAAGCCGAACTACCCCGACGGCGCGGTCTTCGACGGCTATCGCGCGGCGGGCGTGCAGCGCGAGGCGTACCACGGCATCCCGGTGTTCAGGGTGCCGATGGCACCGCGCGGCCGGGGCTCCGCGGTCCGCCTTGCGCTGAACTACCTGAGCTTCGCGCTGGCCGCCAGCGTGTTCGGCCCGTGGCTGCTGCGCGGGCGGCGCTACGACGCGATCCTCGCCTACGGCAATTCGCCGATCCTGCAGGCGATCGGCGCGATCGTGCTGAAGCGCTTCAAGCGCTGCCCGGTGGCGCTGTGGGTCCAGGACCTGTGGCCGCAGAGCCTCGAGGCGACCGGTTTCGTGAAGAACCGGCATGCGCTCGTGGCGGTCGGATGGGTCGTGCACGGCATCTATCGCCGCTGCGACCTGCTGCTGGTGCAGTCGCGCGCGTTTGTCGACGACGTGGCGGCGAAGTCGGAGCGGCGCAAGGTCGTCTACCATCCGAATCCCGGCGAACTGGCGTTCGACGACCCGGCGCCAGCCGCGGCCGGCCCGCCCGCCGTGCGCTTCGATCCCGGTTTCAACGTCCTGTTCGCCGGCAACATCGGCACCGCGCAGGCGGTCGAGACCATCGTCGAGGCAGCCGACCGGCTGCGCGAGCGCACCGACATCCGCTTCGTGCTGGTCGGCAGCGGCAGCCGCGCCGACTGGGTGCGCGACGAAGCGCGCCGCCGCGGACTCGGGAACGTCCGGATGCCGGGGCGCTTTCCGCCCGAGGCGATGCCGGCGATCCTCGGCGGTGCGTCGGCGCTGCTGGTCACGCTCGCGCGCAATGACGCCTTCAGCCTGACGGTGCCCAGCAAGGTGCAGGCCTACCTTGCGGCGGGCCGGCCGGTTCTCGCGGCGCTCGACGGCGAGGGCGCGCGCGTCGTGGCGGAGTCGGGCGCGGGGCTGGCAGTCGCCGCCGAGGACGCGCAGGCGCTCGCCGACGCCGTGTTGCGGCTGGCGGCGATGCCGCAGTCCGGACTCGAAGCGATGGGCCGCAGGGGGCGCGCCTATTATGATTCGAACTTCGCGCCGGACCGGCTTGCCGGCCGGCTGCTGGAAATTCTCGGACAGGCGGCTGCGGACCGCCGGGGCCGCGGCGGATCCGACGGGGACGGGAACCGATGAGGGTGCTGGTGCTGGGAGCGTCGGGCATGCTCGGCCACGCGGTGCTGCGCGTGCTCGCCGCCAGCCCCGGCTTCGAACCGACCGGAACCGTCCGCTCGGAGGCCGCCTCGCGACGCCTCCCGCCGGCGCTTCACGACAAGGTCGTCGCGGGCATCGACGTCGACAACTTCGACACCCTGGCGCGCGCCTTCGCCGAAGCGCGGCCCCACGCGGTCGTCAACTGCGTCGGGCTGGTCAAGCAACTGGCAGCGGCCGACGATCCGCTGGCGGCGATCCCGGTCAACTCGCTGCTGCCGCACCGTCTCGCGCGCCTGTGCGCGGTGGCCGGCGCCCGGCTCGTGCACGTGAGCACCGATTGCGTCTTCGCCGGCACGCGCGGGCTGTACAAGGAGGACGACCCGGCCGACGCCTCGGACCTGTACGGTCGCAGCAAGCGACTGGGCGAGGTCGATTATCCGCACGCGGTGACGCTGCGCACCTCGATCGTCGGCCACGAGCTGGGCAGCGCCCATGGGCTGGTCGAGTGGTTCCTGTCGCAGCAGGGTGCGGTGCGCGGTTTCACGCGCGCGGTGTTCTCTGGATTGCCGACGGTCGAGCTGGCGGCGGTGATCCGCGATCGCGTGCTGCCCGACGCCGCGTTGAGCGGCCTCTACCACGTGGCGGCCGCCCCGATCTCGAAGCACGACCTGCTGGCGCTGGTCGCGTCGCGTTACGGCAGGGCGATCCGGATCGATCCCGACGATTCGGTCGTCGTCGACCGCTCGCTCGACGCCGCGCGCTTCGAACGCGCCACCGGTTATGCGGCCCCCCCCTGGGAGGAACTCGTGCGGCGCATGCACGCGTTCGGATGAGAGTGGAGAACATGCACGACGACGCGATCTTTCGCGACCGGACCCTGCTGATCACCGGCGGCACCGGCTCCTTCGGCAACGCCGTGCTGCAGCGCTTCCTGCGCTCGCACGTGGGCGAGATCCGCATCTTCTCGCGCGACGAGAAGAAGCAGGAGGACATGCGCATCGCGCTCGGCAGCGACAAGGTCAAGTTCTACATCGGCGACGTGCGCAACTACGACAGCGTCCACGATGCGCTGCGCGGCGTCGACTTCGTCTTCCACGCGGCTGCCCTGAAGCAGGTGCCGTCCTGCGAGTTCTATCCGATGGAGGCCGTGCAGACGAACGTGATCGGCGCCGACAACGTGATCCGCGCTGCGATCGCCAACGACGTGCGCCGCATCGTGGTGCTGAGCACCGACAAGGCGGTCTACCCGATCAACGCGATGGGCATCTCCAAGGCCATGATGGAGAAGGTCATGGTGGCCCGCTCGCGCTTGTGCGACCCGCAGCGCACGGTGTTGTGCGCGACCCGCTACGGCAACGTGATGGCGTCGCGCGGCTCGGTGATCCCGCTGTTCGTCAGGCAGTTGCTCGAGGGGCGGCCGCTGACGGTCACCGATCCGTCGATGACGCGCTTCCTGATGTCGCTCGAGGACTCGGTGGACCTCGTGCTCTACGCGTTCGCGCACGCGATGCCAGGCGACATCTTCGTGCAGAAGGCGCCGGCCTCCACGGTGGGCGACCTGGCGCAGGCGCTGCGCGAACTGCTGCGCCGTGACAACCCGGTCCGGGTGATCGGTACCCGGCACGGGGAGAAGCTGTTCGAGTCGCTGGTCTCGCGCGAGGAGATGGCGCGCGCGCAGGACCTGGGCGACTACTACCGGATCCCGGCCGACTCGCGCGACCTGAACTACGACAAGTACTTCGTCGAGGGCCAGCCGGAAATCTCGCAGTTCGAGGACTACACGTCGCACAACACGCGCCGGCTGACGGTGGACGGCGTCAAGGCGGTCGTCGGCCGGCTCGCGCTCGTCCGGGAGGCGATGGATGCTTAAGGTCATGACGATCGTCGGGACCCGGCCCGAGATCATCCGTCTGTCCAGGGTGGTCGCCGCGCTCGATCGGCACTGCGCGCACGTGCTGGTCCACACCGGACAGAACTACGACTTCGAGTTGAACCAGGTGTTCTTCGACGAACTCGGCATCCGCGCTCCGGATCACTACCTGTCGGCGGCGGGAGAAACGCCGGCGGCGACGATCGGCAAGGTGATCGTGGCGGCCGACAGCGTGCTGGCGCGCGAGAATCCGGACGCGGTGCTCATCCTCGGCGACACCAACAGCGCGCTGGCGGCGATCGCCGCCAAGCGGCGCAAGATCCCGATCTTCCACATGGAGGCGGGCAACCGCTGCTTCGACATGCGGGTGCCGGAGGAGATCAACCGGCGCATCGTCGACCACGTCGCCGACGTCAACCTCGCCTACAGCCGGATCGCGCGCGAATACCTGCTGCGCGAGGGACTGCCGCCCGATCGCGTGATCGTCACGGGCAGCCCGATGCGCGAGGTGCTCGCGCACTATCGCGGACTCATCGAGGCGTCCGACGCGCCGGCGCGGCTCGGCCTGAAGGCGCGCGAGTATTTCCTGGTCAGCGCGCACCGCGAGGAAAACGTCGACGATCCGCAGCGCCTGCGCGCGCTGCTCGGGGTGCTCGCGTCGCTGGCGACCGACCATGGCCTGCCGGTGATCGTCTCGACGCATCCGCGCACGCGCGCCCGGCTCGAGCAGGCCGGCACGGCGCTCCCGGAGCGCGTTCGCTTCATGAAGCCCTTCGGCTTCCCGGACTACGTGCGGCTGCAGTGCGACGCGCGCGCCGTGCTCTCGGACAGCGGCACGATCACCGAGGAATCGTCGATCATGAACTTCCCCGCGCTGAACCTGCGCGAGGTCCACGAGCGTCCGGAGGGCGTCGAGGAGGCCGCGGTGATGATGGTCGGTTTCGACTACGAGCGGATCCGCGACGGCCTCGCGGTGCTCGACGCGCAGCCGCGCGGCGACGAGCGGCTGCTGCGGATGGTCGACGACTACGCGCCGGACAACGTGTCGGCGAAGATCGTGCGCATCCTGATCGGCTACACCGGCTACGTGAACCGCCAGGTCTGGCGCCGGCCGGCCTGAGGCGCGAATGGACAGCGCGCGCTCGCGGGTGCTCGTGACCGGCGCGACCGGGTTCGTCGGCAGCGCGCTCGTGCCGGCGCTGCGCGCGCGCGGCTGGCGCGTGCGGGCGGCAGTGCGCTCGGCGGGCAGGACGGACGCGGACGAGCAGACGCCGGTCGGGTCGCTGGGCGAGCCCTTCGACTGGGCGCCCGCGCTGCGCGAGGTGCACTGCGTGGTTCATCTGGCTGCCCGCGTGCACGTGATGCGCGACACGGCCACCGATCCGCTCGCCGCGTTCCGGCGTGCCAACGTCGACGGCAGCGTCGCGCTCGCGCGCGCGGCCGCGGCCGCCGGCGTGCGACGCTTCGTCTTCGTCAGCTCGATCAAGGTCAACGGCGAGCGCACGCGCGACGGCGTGCCCTTCGGCGCCGACGATCCGCCGGCCCCCGCCGATCCGTACGCGGTGTCCAAGCGCGAGGCCGAGGACGCGCTGTTCGCGCTCGGGCGGAGCACCGGGATGGAGGTGGTGGCGGTGCGCCCGCCGCTGGTCTACGGCCCGGGCGTGAAGGCGAACTTCGAGACGATGATGCGCTGGCTCGCGCGCGGCATTCCGTTGCCGTTCGGGGCGATCCGCAACCGCCGCACGCTGGTCGGACTCGACAATCTCGTCGACCTGATCGCGTTGTGCGTCGAGCATCCGGCGGCTGCCGGCCAGGTCTTCCTCGCCGGCGACGACGAGGACCTATCGAGCGCCGAGCTGCTGCGCCGGCTGGCCGCGGCGATGGGCGTGCGCGCGCGCCTGCTGCCGGTGCCGGCGTCGTGGATCGAGGCGGGCGCCGCCCTGCTCGGCAGGCGCGCGGTCGCGCAGCGCCTGCTCGGCGACCTGCAGGTCGACACCGGCAAGGCGCGCCGTGTGCTCGGGTGGATGCCGCCGGTCTCGGTGGACGAAGGCCTGCGGCGCGCGACGGCGGGCTTCGCGGCGCAGCGGCGATCGTGAACGCCTGGACGCTGCCGTTGCTCGTCGCAGCGCTGTCGGCGCTGCTGACCGGGCTGGTGCGCCGCTACGCGATGGCGCGCGGCGTGCTCGACGTGCCGAACGCGCGCAGTTCGCACACGATGCCGACGCCGCGCGGCGGCGGGATCGCGATCGTCGCCGCGGCGCTTGCGGGCTTCTTCGGGCTCGCCGTCGTCGGCGGATGGGCGCCCGCGGCGCTGTGGGCGCTTGCGGGCGCCGGCGGCCTGGTCGCGCTGGTCGGATTCCTCGACGACCACGGGCACGTCGCGCCGGGGTGGCGGCTGGCGGCGCACTTCGCGGCGGCCGCCTGGGTACTCGGCTGGCTCGGGGCGCTGCCGTCGATGACGATCGCGGGCGCGACCTTCGAGCCGGGCTGGCCGGGACTGCTGGTCGCGGCGCTGTGCCTGGTCTGGCTGCTGAACCTCTACAACTTCATGGACGGCATCGACGGCATCGCGGGCGTCGAGGCCGTCGCGGTCGGCGTGGGGGGTGCGTTGCTGCACGCGGCAGCCGGAGAGCACGCGCTGGCGACGGCACCGCTGGTGCTGGCGGGTGCCGCGGCCGGCTTCCTGCTGTGGAACTTCCCGCCGGCGAAGATCTTCATGGGCGACTCCGGCAGCGGCTTCCTGGGCATCGCCGTCGGAGTGCTGTGGTTGCACTCGGCGGGCCAGGCGCCGCAGCTGCTGTGGAGCTGGGCGATCCTGCTCGGCGTGTTCGTGGTCGACGCGTCCGCGACGCTGCTGCGCCGGCTGCTGCGCGGCGAGAGGATCCTCGAAGCGCACCGCAGCCACGCGTACCAGCGCGCATCGCGGCGCCTCGGCGGGCACCGGCCGGTGACGCTGGCGGTGGCGGCGATCGACATTGGATGGCTGCTGCCGATCGCGCTGTGGGTCGGCGCCGGCGGGATCGACGGCGCTGCCGGACTGGCGATCGCCTACCTGCCGCTTGTTGCACTGGCGATCGCGCTGGGCGCCGGCAAGCCGGACCGGGAATGACCCCGGCGAGCGCTATCATCTCGTTCCGCTGCGGCCCGCGCCGCTTCCCGTCTTCGAGATGGCAGCGATGAAGACCTCTCATCGAGCCCTGCTGGCCCTCCTGTTCGACCTCTTTGCGCCGGTCTTCGCGTGGACGGCGGCCTTCATGCTGCGCTTCAACTTCCAGTGGCCCGACGCCTACAACGGCGTGGTGCTGGCCGGGCTGGCAGTGCTGCTGCCGACGCACGCGCTCGCCTGCCGCTGGGCCGGCCTCTACCGGGGGCTGTGGATCTTCGCCAGCCTGCCCGACCTCAAGCGCGTGTTGCGCGCGGTGGCGGTCTCGTCGCTCGCGCTGCTGGTGTTCGTGGCGCTGTACCGCGGCGAACTCACGGCGCCGCGTTCGACGGTGGTTCTCTATCCGCTGCTGCTGGTCGCCTGGATGGCGGGTGGGCGCGTCCTGTACCGGATGTTCAAGGAGCACCGGCTCTACGGCGGGCTGGTCGCGCAGGGCAAGCCGGTGGTCGTCGTCGGCGCCGGGCGTGCGGCGGCGATGCTGGTGCGCGAACTCGAGCGCAGCCCCGACTGGCGGGTGGTCGGCCTGGTCGACGACGACCGGGACAAGTGGGGCCGCGAAATCCTCGGTCGTCCGGTCTTCGGCGGCATCGACGAGCTGCCGCGGGTCATTGCGTCGGAGAAGGCGCGGCACGTGATTCTCGCGATTCCGTCGGCGGGCGCGGACGTCAGGCGGCGCGCCGCCGACCTGGCGGTGCAGTCCGGAGCCCATGCGCTCACGTCGCCGAGCCTCGAGGACATGATGTCCGGTCGGGTGGCGATTTCGGCGATCCGTCCGCTCGAGATCTACGACCTGCTGGGCCGCGATCCGGTCGAGATCGACAGCGGCCACGTGGGCGCGATGCTGGCGGGAAAGTCCGTACTCGTGACGGGCGCCGGGGGATCGATCGGCAGCGAGTTGTGCCGGCAGCTCGCGCGCTTCGGCGTGCAGCGGCTGTTGCTGCTGGAGTCGAGCGAGTTCGCGCTCTATTCACTCGAGCAGTGGTTCGGCGAGAACATGCCGGCCGTGCCGGTCGTCGCGCTGGCCGGCGACGTGAAGGATCGCGAGCGGGTCGACGAAGTGCTGTCGACGTGGCGCCCGGAACTCGTCTTCCACGCGGCTGCGTACAAGCACGTGCCGCTGATGGAGCAGCGCAACGCCTGGCAGGCGGTGCGCAACAACGTGCTGGGCACCCTGTGCGTGGCCGAGGCGGCGCAGCGCCACGGCGTCGAGCGCTTCGTGCTGATCTCGACCGACAAGGCGGTCAACCCGACCAACGTGATGGGTGCGACCAAGCGGCTGGCCGAGATGGTCTGCCAGTCGTTGCAGGGACGCGGCAACCGCACTCGCTTCGCGATGGTCAGGTTCGGCAACGTGCTTGGCAGCACCGGCAGCGTGATCCCGAAATTCCAGGCGCAGATTGCCCGCGGCGGACCGGTGACGGTCACGCATCCGGAGATCACGCGCTACTTCATGTCGATTCCCGAAGCGGCGCAACTGGTGTTGCAGGCTGCGTCGATGGGCGACGGCGGGGAGATCTTCGTGCTCGACATGGGCGAGCCGGTGAAGATCGTCGACCTGGCGCGCAACATGATCCGGCTTTCGGGATTCACCGAAGAGGAAATCCGGATCGAGTTCAGCGGCCTCAGGCCGGGCGAGAAGCTCTACGAAGAGCTGCTCGCGCATGCCGAGACCACACTGCCGACCCCGCACCCGAAGCTGAGGATCGCCAGGTCGCGGCCGGTCGCGGACGCGTTCCTTGCGGCCGCGCGGGCGTGGATCGAGCGGCCGGCGCCGGTCGCGGACGAGGAGGTCGTGCGGGTGCTCGCGGCATGGGTGCCCGAGTACGCACCTTCCGACGGGCGGCTCCCGCTGCGCTAGCATGTGCGCTGGCGCAGCCGGGTCCGGCTGCAGTTTCGCTTCGATCCGGGCTGCCTCATGACCACGAACTCGGCCGTCTCCCCGTCGATCTTCAAGGCCTACGACATCCGCGGCGTCGTCGACGACACGCTCACCGTCGACGCGGTGCGCGCGATCGGCCTCGCGCTCGGCGCGCTGGCGCGCAAGGCCGGCGCGCGCGAGGCGGCGATCGGCCGCGACGGCCGGTTGTCGGGCCCGAGGCTGGCGGCGGCGCTCGCCGACGGCTTTCGCGCCGCCGGCGTCGACGTCGTCGACATCGGCATGGTGCCGACGCCGGTGGTCTACTACGCGACCTTCGAACTCGGCACCGGCACCGGCGTCGCGGTGACCGGCAGCCACAACCCGCCCGACTACAACGGGCTGAAGATGGTCGTGGCCGGCGAAGCGATCTACGGCGACGCGATCCAGGCGCTGCGCGAGTCGATTGCTGCGGGCACGCTCGCCGAGGTGCCGGCCGAACAGCGCGGCGGGCTGCGCAGCGAAGACCTGTCGGCGCGCTACCTGGCGCGCATCGCCGGCGACGTCAAGCTGGCGCGCCCGATGCGGGTCGCGATCGATTGCGGCAACGGCGTCGCGGGCGCCTTCGCGCCGGCGCTCTATCGCGCGCTCGGCTGCGAAGTGACCGAACTGTTCTGCGAGGTCGACGGCACCTTCCCGAACCACCATCCCGACCCGGCGCACCCCGAGAACCTGCAGGATCTGATCCGCGCGCTGCGCGACACCGACGCCGAGATCGGCCTCGCCTTCGACGGCGACGGCGACCGGCTGGGCGTGGTGACGAAGGACGGCCGCATCATCTATCCGGACCGCCAGTTGATGCTGTTCGCAGCCGATGTGCTGTCGCGCGTCCCCGGCGGCCAGATCATTTACGACGTCAAATGCACTCGCCTGCTCGCCCCGTGGATCAAGCAACACGGTGGCGTACCGCTGATGTGGAATACCGGCCACGCGCTGGTCAAGGCCAAGCTGAAGGAAACCGGCGCCCCGCTGGCCGGCGAGATGTCCGGCCACACCTTCTTCAAGGAACGCTG
>JANJTK010000079.1 GCA_024711155.1 Burkholderiaceae bacterium | reverse complement strand
GCGCCCGCACCCCGCCCGCCGCCGGCACCGCAGCCGCGGCCGCCAGCAGCGGCGCCAGCGCGGCTGCCGGCAGCCAGCCGCGGCCCGGGAGCCAGCCGCGCAGTTCGATCGCCTGCACGTCGCCGACCAGCGGCTGCCAGGTGAACGGCGCCGCCGGCACCTGCTGCCCGCCATCCGGCGACGGCGCTGCCCAGACGCTGAAGCCGCGCTCAAACACGCCGCCGCGCAGACGGTAGACCACGCGCTGCACCTGCATCGCGTCCGCACCGCGCGTCTCGCGCAGCAGCGCGAGCGAGGCCGGCTCGCCTTGCGCGGTGAACGGGAACCCGATCGAGGGCTCGGGCAACCCGAGCAGCCGGACCGGCCACGAACGCCGCAGGTCTTCCTCCATCTGCGACAGGGCCACGGTGAGCGCGCGCAGGTCGTCCGACGCAGACACGATCCGCTCGCGCCCCCGCAGCACCGAGTCCATCCCGCGCCACGTGAGCAGCGCGAGCACCGACATCAGCGCGACCGCGACCAGCAGCTCGAGCAGCGTGAAGCCGCGCGCGCCGCGGCGACGGCCGCGCCTCACCGCACCCTCGTCGAGAAGCCGACCAGCCGGGCGAAGCGGTAGGTGCCCTCCTCGCCGAAAACGCCGATCTCGACGCGTCGGAACAGCGGATTCGGCGTCTGGACGACGTCCTCCCGGCACAGCAGCGCGACGCCGGCCTGGCTGCAGTCGTACTGTCGCCGGCCGACGTCGGGCCACTCGCCGCCGATCCGGATCTGCGCCAGCCGGTTTTCCGCGCTCCACTGCGCCAGCGTGCGCGTGCGCAGGTCGGCGCCGCTCACCGCGAGCGAGCCGGTCGCGCGCAGCGCGGCCATCAGCGCGACCGCGGCGATCGTCATCGCCACCAGCACCTCGACCAGCGTGAAGCCCCCGCCGACGCGCGCTCCGCGCGCCGACGCTGCGCGGCGCCGCCACTGGCCGGGCACGCCGGGCAGCATCAGCGCACCTCGAACGCGCCGAGTCCGTTGGCGACGATCGTCGCCACGGTGTCGCCGCGCACCAGTTTTAGCACGAACGGGGCGTCGACATGGTCGCGCCCGAACTCGATTTCTCGCCGCCCGTCGGGACGCTCGATCCGCACCCGCGTCGGCTGCTCCCACTCCCGCTCGCGCAGGTCGGCATCGTCGGACACCGGCTGCCAGCGGCGCTCGCGCCAGATGAAGAAGGCGTAGCGCTCGTCGTCGTGGTCGAAGCGGATCGGCGCCCCGCGCACCTGCGCCTCCTCGCGCGCCAGCGCCAGCAACTGTGCGAGCCGTTCGGCTTCGAATCGCAGGCTGCGGTCGAAGCCGCCGATCGACAACGCGGCGACGCCGACCAGCACGCCGGCGATCACCATCGCCACCAGCAGTTCGAGCAGCGAGAAACCCGCGTCGCGCGCTCCCGCCCCAGAGGCCGGCCGACTCACGCGCGGCTCTCCGTGCTGCGTCCCCGACAAGCGCGGCGACCGCCAGCGCCTAGCGGTTCAGCGACCAGTTGCCGATGTCGGCGGCAACGCCCTCGCCGCCCGGCTGGCCGTCCGTGCCGAGGCTGAAGACGTCGATCTCGCCGCGCACGCCGGGATTCAGGTACTGATAGGGTCGCCCCCAGGGATCGACCGGGGGCTGCTTCAGGTAGGCCTTCCAGTTCGTCGGCACGGGCTCGACGGTCGGCATGCGCGCGAGCGCCGCCAGACCCTGCTCGGTGCTCGGGTAGCGCTGGTTGTCGAGCCGATAGAGATCGAGCGCCTGAAGCAGCTGCGCGATCTCGGTCTGCGCCGCCTTCACCCGCGCCTCGTCGGGCTTGCTCATGATGCGCGGCACCGCAATGGCCGCAAGCACGCCCAGAATCACGATCACCACCATGATCTCGATCAGCGTGAAGCCGCGGGCCCGATGCCCGCGCGACCTCCGGTCGTCCGACGAACGGCGCATCGACACTCCTGAAGTTGGTCACTGCGGCACGGGCTATGATAGCAGCCGGATCACGCACCCACCGATTGGCTCGCATGCGCTCCAAACGAATGGTCGGCTCGCGCCGATGGACGTCGCTGGCGACGACGCTCGCAGCATTCGCCGTGCTCGGCGCCACCCTTGCCTGGTGGGGGCTCGAGCTGTTCTCTCCCGGCTCGCCGATCGCTCCGAGCGCGGCACCCGCGGACCAGCGCGACGCGGCCGACCTCGGTGCCGCGTCGCGGTTGTTCGGGAATGTTCCCACCGGCCCGGCGGCCACCGCCCCGGTCAACGCGAACATCCAGGTGATCGGCGTCGCGGCCGCGGGCGCTCGCGCGAGCGCGGTCCTCGCGATCGACTCGACGCGCCCGAAGGCCTACCTCGTCGGCGAAACGCTGGCTGCGGGCACCCGGCTGCTCGAGGTGCGTGCCGACCGGGTCGTCGTCGAGCGCAACGGCGCGCGCATCGAGTTGCCCGCCCCCGCGCGTCCTTCGGTGGCGATTCTCTCGGCGGGTCCGGCGCGTGCGGGAGCCGGCAGCGAAGCAGCGGCGCCCACCGGCGCGCACGCGGCGGCTGCCGCCGTCGCATCACCGACGCCCGCACCCGCGCCCGCTGCGGCGCCGCCGCCGGCACCGCCCGACCAGGAAGAATGAAGCCCTATCTCGACTTGCTCGACCGGATCCTGCGCGAAGGCGTCGACCGGCCCGACCGCACCGGCACCGGCACCCGCGCCGTGTTCGGCCACCAGATGCGCTTCGACCTGGCGCAGGGTTTCCCGCTGGTGACGACGAAGAAGCTGCATGTGCGCTCGATCGTCCACGAGCTGCTCTGGTTCCTGCGCGGCGACACCAACGTGCGCTACCTGCGCGAGAACGGCGTCACCATCTGGGACGAGTGGGCGGACGCCGACGGCAGCCTGGGGCCGGTGTACGGACAGCAGTGGCGCGACTGGCAATGCACCGACGGACGCCACGTCGACCAGATCGCCGAGCTGGTGCGCCAGATTCGCGAGGATCCGTGGTCGCGGCGCCAGATCGTCAGCGCGTGGAACGTCGGCGACCTGCCGGGGATGAAGCTCGCCCCGTGCCACTGCCTGTTCCAGACCGCCGTCATCGGCGGCCGCCTGCACCTGCAGCTGTACCAGCGCTCGTGCGACGTCTTCCTCGGCGTGCCGTTCAACATCGCCAGCTACGCGCTGCTGCTGGCGATGCTCGCGCACCAGTGCGATCTCGAGCCGGGCGAGTTCGTCTGGACCGGCGGCGACGTCCACCTCTACAGCAACCACCTCGAGCAGGCGCGCCTGCAGCTCGGGCGCGAACCGCTGCCGCTGCCGCGGCTCGAATTCGCGCGCAAGCCCGCGTCGATCGACGCCTACGAGTTCGACGACATCGGCTTCGTCGGCTACCAGTCGCACCCGCACATCGCGGCGCCGGTGGCCGTGTAGCGGCGCGTACGCGCGTCAGGCGCGCTGGCGCGTGCGCTCGGCCGACGCCGCCTGCGCGACCTGCTCCCCGCGCCCGGCCAGGCCGCCCTGCTGGCGCTCGATCAGGCGCAGCATCGTCGCCAGCGTGATCGAGCTCAAGGTCGCCCTGGCGATCTCGTCGATCTCCGAGAGCACCGCGCCCAGCGCCATGCCCACCGGCGACGACTCGGTCGCCTCGTGCCGCTCGCCCGGCGGCGGCGCGAGATCCTCGAACAGTTGCACCACGTCCATCAGCGTGATGCGGCGCGCGTTGCCGGCGAACCGGTAGCCGCCGCCGACCCCGCGCACCGACTCGACGATCCCGCTGCGCGCGAGTTCCGAGAGCACCTTCGCCAGGTGGTGCGCGGAGACGTCGTACTTCGCGGCAATCTCGGCCGCAGTGATGTGCCGCGTCGGGTCGATCGCGAACTCGAGCACGCTGAACAACGCGAGCGAAGTGTTCTTCTGCAGCCTCATCTTGTCTCGCCGGTCACGCGTCGACGTCCATCTCGAGCGGGATGAAAGGCCCGGTCATCATCCCCTGGCTGCGGAAGAACGACAGGATCAGCGTGTTTTCGCGCGCCAGGATCGTGCGCAGCTTGCGAACGCCCGAGCGCCTGAAGCAGTCCCGCATCGCCTGCAGCATCCGCGTCGCGATCCCGGCGAGGCGGAACTCGGGCGCGACGTCGATCGCGAACACCCATCCGCACGGAGGCGCGCCGAACTCCCAGTCGCGCACCTCGCCGATGATGAAACCGGCCACGCGACCGTCCTTCTCGGCGACCAGGAACTGCCGCCCCGGCTGGTCGCCCTTGCCGTAGCGCCGGAACACCGAAAGCCAGTAGCCGCGCTTCTCGATGCCGGTGACCAGCGAGTCGATCTCGATCACCCGGTCGAGGTCTGCGCGCCGCACCGGCCGCACCAGGACGCCGTCGACGTCGACGCCGGTCGCCTGGCAGCCTCGCGACCGCGCGCGCGACCGGGTGGCCGCGCCGCCGACCCCCTTGCCTTCGACGGCGATCCTGTCGCCGCCGCCGCTGCCGGCATTGCCCTCTTGCGCCACAGGCGATAGCCTCGTCATCGGCCCCCCGAAGAACTGATGCAGATCAATTCAATACCCGCATTCCGGTACCAGAATAGGGGTTAATGAGCGCGCTGTAAACGTCCATGAGTTTCGCAGCGTCGCTCGCTGCACACACCCGGGCGCACGTCCCGCATAGCCCGATGCGGGAGTCGCACTCGGGTTCCGTGTCTCCACCCGGCGCGAATCGCCGGGCGGGGCGATTCCGGCAGGCCGCAGTCGAGGCCGTGTCGTCGCAGACAACAAAGGAAGAGGAGACTCGCATGAAGTTCACCGCAGTTGCCCGCAACGCGCTCCGCCTTGCCGGAGCCCTCGCCGCGGGCGCGCTGATCGGAAGCGGAACCGCCGCAGCGCAGGAGCCTATCAAAATCGGCGCCTTCCTGTCCGTCACCGGTGGCGCATCCTTCCTCGGCGATCCCGAGCAGAAGACCCTCGAGATGTACGTCGAGCGGCTGAACGCAGCCGGCGGCGTGCTCGGGCGCAAGGTGCAGCTGATCAGCTACGACAGCGCGGGCGACGCGGAGAAGGCGCGCACGTTCACGAAGCGCCTGATCGAGCAGGACAAGGTCGACGTCATCGTCGGGGGTTCCACGACCGGCGAGACGATGGCCGCGGTGCCGCTGGTCGAGGCGGCGCAGGTGCCGTTCATCTCGCTGGCGGGCGCGGTGGTCATCATCGAGCCGGTCAAGAAGTGGGTCTTCAAGACGCCGCACACCGACCGGATGGCCTGCGAGAAGATCTTCACCGACATGAAGGCGCGCAACATGACGAAGCTCGCGCTGATCTCCGGCGCCGGCGGCTTCGACCGCTCACTGCGCGCGCAGTGCCTCGCCGTCGCGCCGAAGTTCGGCGTCGAGATCGTCGCCGACGAGAGCTACGGCGCCGCCGACACCGACATGACGGCGCAGCTGACGAAGATCAAGAACACGGCCGGCGTGCAGGCGGTCATGAACTGCGGGTTCGGCCAGGGCCCGGCGATCGTCACGAAGAACTACCGCCAGATCGGCATGACGTTGCCGTTCTATCAGTCGCACGGCGTTGCCTCGAAGGAGTACGTCAAGCTCTCCGGCGGCGCCGCCGAGGGCGTGCGCCTGCCCGCGGCCGCGCTGCTGGTCGGCCACCTGCTGGCCGACAACGACCCGCAGAAGCCGGTCGTCGTCAACTACAAGCGCGACTACGAGGCGCGCTTCAAGTCCGACGTGTCGACCTTCGGCGGCCACGCGTACGACGGGCTGATGATCGCGGTCGAGGCGATCAAGCGCGCCGGCGGCAGCGACCGCGCCAAGGTGCGCGACGAGATCGAGAAGACCAGGGGCTACGTCGGCACCGGCGGGGTGGTCAACATGTCGCCGACCGACCACATGGGCCTGGACCTCAGCGCCTTCAAGATGCTCGAGATCCGCAACAACGACTGGGTGCTGGTCAAGTAAGCGGCCAGGGCCAGGCGCGCAGGGGCTCCGCGTGGGAGGGCAATGGATGCAGTTCGTCGCCGGCGGCCTCACCGCCGGCGCGATCTATGCCCTCGTCGCGCTGGGCTTCTCGATCATCTTCAACGCCAGTCGCGTGATCAACTTCGCGCAGGGCGAGTTCGTGATGATCGGCGGCATGTCCGCCGTCTCGCTGGTCGCTACCGGCGCGCCGATGCCGGTGGCGATCCTCGGGGCGGTCGCGATCGCCGGGGTCGCCGGGCTGCTGCTCGAGCGCCTCGCGGTCGGCCGCGCGCGCAACGCCGACGTGGTGACGCTGATCATCATCACGATCGGCGCCTCGATCTTCCTGCGGGGGCTGGCGCAGCTGGTCTGGGACAAGCGCATCCACGCCCTCGCCCCCCTCTCCGGCGACAAGCCGATCCAGTTCTTCGGCGCCACGATCGTCCCGCAAAGCCTGTGGGTGATCGGCGTCACGGTGCTCATCGTCGCCGCGCTGTCGTGGTTCTTCAACCGCACGCTGCTCGGCAAGGCGATGCTCGCCACCTCCTACAACCGGCTCGCGGCGCAGCTGGTCGGCATCGACGTGCGCAAGGTGCTGTTCGCCAGTTTCGGGCTCGCCGCGGCGCTGGGCGCCGTCGCCGGCGTCCTGATCGCACCGATCACGTTCACGTCGTACGACGCCGGCGTCATGCTCGGTCTCAAGGGCTTCGCCGCCGCCATCCTCGGCGGACTCGGCAGCTTCCCCGGCGCGATCGTCGGCGGCCTGGTGCTCGGGCTGCTCGAGAACCTGGGCGCCGGCTACCTCTCGTCCGCCTACAAGGACGCGATCGCGTTCGTGATCATCCTCGCCGTGCTGTTCGTGCGGCCCGACGGAATCCTCGGCGCGATCAAGAGCGAACGTGTCTGACCTGCAGCAGCCGAAGCGCAGTTACTGGGCAGCACCGCGCACCGGCGGGATGGCCGCGCTCGCGCTGGCGATCGCCGTCGTTCCGCTCGGGCTGGCCAACAATTACTTCTACGAGGTCGCGATCCTCGTCGGCCTGAACGCGATCGTGTGCGTCGGGTTGAACCTGCTGATCGGCTACGCCGGCCAGATCAGCCTCGGGCACGCGGGCTTCTTCGGCCTCGGCGCCTACGGCACCGCGCTGCTCGCGTCGCGCTACGGCGTGCCGCCGCTGGCGGCGCTGGCGGCGACTTCCGCGGCGGTGGCGCTGCTAGCCTTCGTCGTCGGACGCCCGATCCTGAGGCTCAAGGGCAACTACCTCGCGATGGCGACGCTGGGCCTCGGCATCATCATCTCGATCGTGATCGCCACCGAGGACCGCATCACCGGCGGCCCCGACGGGATGCCGGTGCCGCCGCTCACGGTGCTCGGCGTCGCGATCCAGGGCGAGCGCGTCTGGTACTGGATCGTCGGCGCCTGCCTGCTGGTCGCGGTGTGGCTCGCGCTGAACCTGATCGAGTCGCCGACCGGGCGCGCGCTGCGCGCGCTGCACACTTCCGAAGTGGCGGCCGAGGTGGTCGGCATCGACAGCGCGCGCCAGAAGCTGAAGGTGTTCGTGATCTCGGCCGTGTTCGCCGCGGTCGCCGGCGGCATCACGGCGTTCTACAGCGGGTTCATCACGCCCGCGAAGGCGTCGTTCCTGCACTCGGTCGAGCTGGTCACGATGGTCGTGTTCGGCGGCATGGCCTCGACCTTCGGCGCAGTCGTCGGCGCGGCCGTCCTGACGATCCTTCCGCAGGCGCTCACGGTGGTCAAGGAATACGAGATGGTCGTGCTCGGCGCGATCATGATGGCGACGATGATCTTCTTCCCGCGCGGAGCCGTGCCGACGATCGCCAGTCGGCTCGGACGGAGCGCGCGGTGAACGGCCTGCGCGTCGAGGGCCTCTCGAAGGTGTTCGGAGGGGTCCATGCGGTCCAGGACCTGTCGTTCTCGATCGACGCCGGGACGGTGCACTCGATCATCGGGCCCAACGGCGCCGGCAAGACCACGCTGCTGAACCTGCTCACCGGGGTCTACGTGCCGAGTTCGGGCCGCATCGACCTCGACGGCCAGCGACTCGACGGCCGGCCCACGCACGCCTTTGCCGCCGCCGGCATCGGTCGCACCTTCCAGAACCTGCAGATCTTCTTCAACATGAGCGCCGTCGAGAACGTGATGACGGGGCGGCACCTGCGCGAGCACCGCGGCTTGCTGGCGGCGCTCGCGCGCACCCCGCGGCACGCGCGCGCCGCGCGCGCGTGCCGCGAGCGCGCACTCGAACTGCTGCGCTTCGTCGGCCTCGAGAGTTACGCAGACGCCGGCGCCGACTCGATGCCGTATGGAGCGCTGAAGCGGCTCGAAATCGCCCGCGCGCTCGCCGGCGAGCCGCGCATGATCCTGCTCGACGAGCCGGCCGCCGGCCTCAACCCGACCGAATCGATGGAGGTCGCGGCGCTGATCCGCAGGCTCTCCGAGGCCGGCACGACCATCGTGCTGGTCGAGCACAACATGCGGCTCGTGATGGGCGTGTCCGACCGCATCCTCGTGCTCGACTACGGGCGCAAGCTCAGCGAGGGCAGCGCGGCCGAAGTCCGCAACGACCCGCGCGTCATCGAGGCGTACCTCGGTGTCGCCGATCATCAGGAGCCGTCCCGTGCTCGAGGTTGAGGCCGTATCGAGCCGCTACGGGCGCATTGCCGCGCTGCACGAGGTCGGGCTGCGGGTCGACGGCGGCGAACTCGTCGCGCTCGTCGGCGCCAACGGCGCAGGCAAGTCGACGCTGCTGCGCGTGCTCTCGGGCGTGCAGCCCGCCGCGGGCGGCAGCGTGCGCTTCGAGGGCGCCGACATCACCCGCGCGTCGCCGCGCGAGCGCGTGCGGATGGGCATCGTGCAGGTGCCCGAGGGCCGCCAGGTGTTCGGGCCGCTGTCGGTCGAGGACAACCTGCGGCTCGGCGCGTACGTGCGGCCCGCGGCCGAAGTGGCCGACGGCATCGAGCGCGTCTACGCGCTGTTCCCGATCCTGCGCAGGAAACGCGCCGAGATGGCGGGCACCCTCTCCGGCGGCCAGCAGCAGATGCTGGCAATCGGCCGCGCGCTGATGACCCGCCCGAAACTGCTGCTGCTCGACGAACCCAGCATGGGCCTCGCCCCGCTGCTCGTGGCCGAGATCTTCGCGACCATCCGCTCGCTGAAGGACGCCTCGACCACGATCCTGCTGGTCGACCAGAACGCGCGCGCCGCGCTGTCGATCGCCGACCGCGCCTACGTGCTCGAGGTCGGGCGCATTGCGCTGTCCGGCCGCGGCGACGAACTGCTCGTCGACCCGGCGGTCCAGCAGGCCTACCTGGGGCTGTAGCGCGCAACCCCTTCCCCAAACCCGCAGACGAACACGGAGACCCCGATGAAGCCATCTCTCGCCGCCGGCGCCACCCGCACTGCCCGGATCACCGTCGACCGTGACCGCACGATCGGATTCATGGGCGAAGGCGTGCGCATCTACTCGACCCCGATGCTGGTCCAGGACCTCGAGGAGACCTGCCGCCAGTTGCTGCTCGAGCACCTCGACGCCGGCGAAGACTCGGTCGGCACTCGGGTCGAACTCGACCACCTGGCCGCGACGCTGGCGGGCATGACGGCCGAGCTGAAGGTCTCGATCGTCGAGGTCAAGGGCCGCGCGGTGACCTTCGAGTTCGAGGGCAGCGACGGGATCGACGCGATCTGCCGCGGCCGCCACGGCCGCTTCGTCGTCGACGCGGCCAACCTGGCCACGCGGCTCGCCGCCAAGGCGCAAAAGGCCGGCCTCGCCTGACGCCGCGCGCCCGACGCGAGCACCGGACAGCGAACACCAGAAGGAGACGCCCATGAACGCATCCGCCGGCAACGGGAGCTGCCTGCACCCGGCCCAGGAGACGATGCCGCGCGAGCAGCTCGCCGCGCTGCAGCTCGAGCGCCTGCGCGCGACGGTGAAGAACGCTTACGACAACGTGCCGCTGCATCGCTCGCGGCTCGACGCGGCCGGCGTGCGCCCCGAAGACATCCGTTCGCTCGCCGACGTCCAACAGCTGCCGTTCACGCTCAAGACCGACCTGCGCGACCACTACCCGTTCGGGATGTTCGCGCGGCCGCGCGCCGAACTCGCGCGGCTGCACGCGTCGTCCGGGACGACCGGCAAGCCGACCGTGGTCGGCTACACGATGCGCGACCTCGACAACTGGGCCGACCTGATGGCGCGCTCGCTGCACGCGGGCGGTGCACGGCGCGGCGACGTGGTGCACAACGCCTACGGCTACGGCCTGTTCACCGGCGGGCTCGGGGCGCACTACGGCGCCGAGCGCCTGGGCGCCACCGTGGTGCCGATGTCGGGCGGCTCGACCGAGCGGCAGGTGTCGCTGATCATGGACTTCGGCGCCCGCGTGCTGTGCTCGACGCCCTCGTACGCGCTCGCGATCGCCGAGGTCGCCGAACAGCAGGGAGTGAACCTCGCGCGCGACTCGTCGCTGGGCGTCGGGATGTTCGGCGCCGAGCCTTGGAGCGACGCAATGCGCGTCGAGATCGAGGCGCGGCTCGGGCTGCGCGCGGTCGACGTCTACGGGCTGTCGGAGATCATGGGCCCGGGCGTCGCCTGCGAGTGCGAGCAGAGGAACGGCCTGCACGGCTGGGAGGACCACTTCCTGTTCGAGGTCATCGACCCCGACACCGGCAGGCCGGTGGCCGACGGAGAGCCGGGCGAACTCGTGATCACGACGCTGACCAAGGAAGCGCTGCCGATGCTGCGCTATCGCACGCGCGACATCACGCGCGTGTCGACCGCGCCCTGCGGCTGCGGCCGCACGCACGCGCGCATCCTGCGCGTCACCGGGCGCAACGACGACATGCTGATCATCCGCGGGGTCAACGTCTACCCGTCGCAGGTCGAGGCAGTGCTGGTCGGGCTCGAGGGCGTCGCCCCGCACTACCAGCTGGTGGTCGAGCGGCACGGAGCGCTCGACCACGTGACCATCGAGGCCGAGGCCCAGCCGGGGCTCGAACCGTCGGCGTTCGACGCCCTCGCGCGCCGCATCGGCCACCAGATCAAGACGATGCTCGGCATCAGCGCCGACGTCGTCGTCAAGCGCCCGGGCGAGATCCCGCGCTCGCAGGGCAAGGCCGTGCGCGTGCGCGACCTGCGGCCGAAGTAAACCAGGAGAGAGTTTCAATGGCGAAGAGATTGCTGGCCCTGACCGTCAACGGGCGACCGCGTGAAGACGCGATCGCCGACCAGACGCTGCTCGTCGAATACCTGCGCGAGACCGTCGGCCTCACCGGAACCAAGCAAGGCTGCGACGGCGGCGAATGCGGAGCGTGCACGGTCCTGGTCGACGGCGAGCCGCGGCTGTCGTGCATCACGCTCGCGGCGAGTTGCGCCGGCGCGAAGGTCGAGACGATCGAGAGCCTGGCGGCGGGCGGGCGCATGAGCCGCCTGCAGCAGGCATTCCACGAGAACCTCGGCACCCAGTGCGGCTTCTGCACGCCGGGCATGATCATGTCGTCCGAGGCGCTGCTGCGGCGCAATCCGGATCCGACCGAGGCCGAGATCCGCGAGGCGCTGTCGGGCAACCTGTGCCGCTGCACCGGGTACGTGAAGATCATCGAATCGGTCCAGGCCGCGTCGGGGGAGTGACGGAATGAGTTCGCACAAGGCCATGGACACGGTCGCGTCGGCCGCCGCGCTGAAGGACGCCTCGCCGCGCGCGCATACGGTCGGCCAGCGCACGCCGCTGATCGACGGCATCGAGAAGGTCACCGGCCGCGCCCGCTACACGGCGGACCTGCCGTTCGGCGAGACGCTGGTGGGCAAGCTGCTGCGCAGCCCGGTCGCGCACGGCGTGATCCGCGGCATCGACACGTCGAAGGCGCGCGCGATGCCCGGCGTGCGCGCAGTCGTCACCGGCGAGGACTTCCACGCGCCTTACGGCGTGATTCCGATCGCCCAGAACGAGTGGCCGCTCGCGCGCGACCGCGTGCGCTACCGCGGCGAGCCGGTCGCAGCCGTGGCCGCCGTCGACGAGGCGACCGCCGAGGCGGCGCTGGCCGCGATCGTGCTCGACATCGAGCCGCTGCCCGCTTACTTCAAGGCCGCCGACGCGCGCGCGACCGGCGCGACGCTGCTGCACGAGAAGAAGGCCGGCAACGTCGAGCGCGAGGTCGACCACGTGTTCGGCGACGTCGACGCCGGTTTCGCCGCGGCCGACCTCGTGCGCGAGCACACGTTCAACTACGCCGAGGTCTCGCACGGCCAGATCGAGCTCAACGCGACGGTCGCCTCGTACGAGCCCGAGCGCGACCGGCTCACGCTCCACTCGGTGACGCAGGTGCCCTACTACCTGCACCTCACCCTCGCCCAGTGCCTGGGCATGGACAGCTCGCGCATCCGCGTCGTCAAGCCCTTCGTCGGCGGCGGCTTCGGCCACCGGGTCGAGCCGCTCAACTTCGAGATGGTGACGGGCGCGCTCGCGCGCGCTGCCGGCGGCACCGTGCGGCTCGAGCAGTCGCGCGAGGACAGCTTCCTCACGCACCGCGGGCGGCCCGAGACCGACATCCGCCTGAAGATCGGCATGAAGAAGAGCGGCGAGATCACCGCCGTCGACGCCGAGATCGTCCAGCGCGGCGGCGCCTACGGCGGCTACGGACTCGTGACGATCCTCTACGCCGGTGCGCTGCTGCACGCGATCTACCGGCTCGGCGCGGTCAAGTATCGCGGCTGGCGCATCTACACCAACACCCCGCCCTGCGGAGCGATGCGCGGGCACGGCGCAGTCGACGCTCGCCACGCGTTCGAGGGCATGCTCGACATGATGGCCGAAGAGCTCGGACTCGACGCCTTCGAGGTCCGCCGCGCGAACCTGATCACCGCACCGTACCGCACGCTGAACGACCTGCAGGTCAACTCGTACGGCATTCCGCAGTGCATGGACTGGGTCGAGCAGGCGTCGGGCTGGAAGGAACGCCACGGCAAGCTGCCGCGCGGCCGCGGCATCGGCATGGCGTGCTCGCACTACGTGTCGGGGTCGGCGAAGCCGGTCCACTGGAGCGGCGAGCCGCACGCGGTGATCAACCTCAAGCTCGACTTCGACGGCGGCATCACGATCCTCACCGGCGCCTCCGACATCGGGCAGGGCTCGTCGACGCTGCTCACGCAGGTGGTCGCCGAGGTGCTCGCGCTGCCGCTCGCGCGCATCCGCGTGGTCGCCACCGACAGCGCGCTCACGCCGAAGGACAACGGCTCGTACTCCTCGCGCGTCTCGTTCATGGTCGGCAACGCCGCGCTGCGCGCCGCGCAGGCGATGCGGCGCACGTTGATGGAGGCGGCCGCGCGGCGCCTGGAGGTCAGCGTCGACGACGTCGAGTGGGAAGGCGAGTATTGCCGCGTCGCCGGCACCGACCGGGCGCTGGCCTTCGCGCAGGTCGTCGAGGCCGCGCTCGCCGAGCACGGCACGCTCACCGTCAAGGGCGCGTGGTCGACCCCGCCCGAAACGCAGGGCGGTCGCTTCCGCGGCGCCGCGGTCGGCTCGACCGCCGGCTTCTCGTATGCGGCGCAGGTGGTCGAGGTCACGGTCGACGAGGACACCGGTGCGATCACGGTCGAGCGCGTCTGGGTCGCCCACGACTGCGGCCGCGCGATCAATCCGCTTGCGGTCGAGGGGCAGGTGCACGGCGCCGTCTGGATGGGCATGGGCCAGGCGATGTCGGAGGAGAACCAGTATCACGAAGGGTTGCCGATGCGGCCGAACTTCCTCGACTACCGGATTCCGACCATCGTCGAGTCGCCGCCGATCGAGGTGAAGCTGATCGAGACCAACGACCCGCTCGGGCCGTTCGGCGCCAAGGAGGCGAGCGAAGGCGCGCTGCACGGCTTCCCGCCGGCGCTCGCTGCCGCGATCCGCGACGCGATCGGCATCCGGCCCGACAACCTGCCGATCACACCCGACCGGCTGCTCGAGGCGATCCACGCGCGACGCCGCAAGGAGCGCCTGCAAGCCGCAAAACCGGCGGCCTCCGCCCAGGGACAATGAACATGGACAGCATTCAACCCTTCAAGCTGGAACGTCCGGCCACCGTCGCCGAGGCGGCCGCGCTGCTGGCCGCGCAGCCGCAGGCGCGGCTCGTCGCCGGCGGAACCGACCTGATTCCGAACCTGCGCCGCGGCATCGAGCGCCCCACCGTGCTGGTCGACCTCGGCGCGGTAGCCGGCTTCGACGCGATCGTCGCGTCGGACGAAGGCACCTGGATCGGCGCCGGCGCGCGACTCGCGCGGCTGGCAACCGACAGCGCGCTCGCGGCCCGCCATCCGGCGATCGCGCAGGCCGCGGCCGTCATCGCAGGCCCCGGCCATCGCAGCGTCGCGACCGTCGGCGGCAACCTGTGCCTCGACACGCGCTGCGTCTTCTACAACCAGAGCGAGTGGTGGCGCGCGTCGAACTCCTATTGCCTGAAGCGCGGCGGCGACGTCTGCCACGTCGCGCCGCAGGGCGGGCGCTGCCACGCCGCGTTCTCCGGCGACCTCGCCCCTGCGCTGCTCGCGCTCGAGGCCGAGGTCGAGCTGGTGTCGACGCGCGGTGCGCGCCGCATCCCGCTGGCCGACATGTATCGCGACGACGGCGCGGCCGCGCTGACGATCGAGCGCGACGAAGTGCTCGCGCGCGTGCTGGTGCCCGCCCGCGCGGCCGGGCGCGCCTGCGCCTACCGCAAGGCGCGCGCGCGCGGCGCGGTCGACTTCCCGCTCGCCGGCGTCGGCTGCGCGGTCGCGCTCGACGCGCAGGGGCGGCTCGCCGCGCTGCGCGTTGCGCTGACCGGGACCAACTCGCAGCCGATCGTGATCTCGGGCACCGACGCGCTGCTCGGGCGCGCGGTCGACGACGCGCTGCTCGCGGCGCTGGGCAAGCTGGTGCAGAAGCAGGTCAGCCCGATGCGCACGACCGTCACGCAGTCCAACTACCGGCGCCAGGTCGCTGCCGTCACCGCGCAGCGGCTGCTGAAGGAGCTCGCCGCCGGGCCGGCGAAGTGAGCATCGCGGAATGGGCGCGACACCAGGCCGGCGCTGGACCGAGGCGGACGGCATCCACATCGACGTGCGCGGACTGCCGGCGCCCGAACCGCTGGTGGCGATCCTCGAGCTGGTCGGTTCGATCCGCGACGGCAGCGTCGTGATCGTGCACCACGACCGCGATCCGCAGATGCTGTACCCGGAGCTGGCCGAGCTCGGCTGGGATGCCGAGCAGATCGACGGCGACCCCGGCGAGGTCCGGCTGCGGCTCGCCCCCGCGTCGTGAACGCGGCGCCTCCCGTTCGCCCCCCCAGGCAGCCGAAGCTCGCCGCCGGCCTGTTCCTCGCCGGCGCGACGAGCCGCCTGCTGCCGGCGTCGATTCCGCTGCGCTTCTTCGGCGCTGCGGTCGCGAGCCAGGTGCTCGCGTGGCTCGCGCTGCTCGCCGGCAGCGGCCTGCTGCCGCGCTTCGCCGGCGGCCTCGGATGGACGCTCGCCGGCCTGCACCTGATCACGCTCGGCATGCTCGCGATGACGGCGATCGGCGCCAGCCTGCAACTGCTGCCGGTGGCGACGCGACAGCCGGTGCGCTCGCTGCGCTGGCCGCTGGTCGTGTGGTGGCTCTACGCGCCGGGCGTCGCCGCCGTCGCGCTCGGGATGGGAATGGGGCAGCCGCTGCTGCTGGCCGCCGGCGCCAGCGCGGTCGTCGTCGCACTGGCCGTGTACGCGGTGCTGCTGGGCGCGAACCTCGTCGGCGCGCGCGGCATGCCGGTCGTCGTCGCGCACGGCTGGATCGCGCTCGCCGCGCTCGCGCTCACGCTGGCGACCGCCGTGTCGCTCGCCTTCACCTACGTCGGTGCGCCGCTGTTCGACCGCGCCACCGGGCTGGCGCTGCACGTGAGCTTCGCCGCCTACGGATTCATGGGGATGCTCGCGCTGGGGCTGTCCTACATCCTGGTGCCGATGTTCGCGCTCGCGGTAGCCCCGCACGAGCGACAGGGCCTGTGGTCGTGCGCCCTCGCGGCCACCGCCCTGCTGCTGGCCGGACTGGCGTCGCTCGGCGTCGCGCCGCAGCCGCTGCGCGTCGCCGCGGTGCTCGCGGGCGGCGTCGCCGTGTCGCTGCACCTGAAGCTGATGCTCGAGGCGCTGAAGAGCGGCATGCGGCGCGAACTGGGTCGCTCGTTCCGGCTGGTGCGAATCTCCTGGGCGCTGCTCGTCGCCAGCCTGGTGGCGGGCCTGGGCGTCGCGCTCGACGCGCCGCTCGACGGCCTGCCGACGCTGTTCGGGTTGCTGCTGGTCGGCGGCTGGCTGCTGACCTTCCTGCTCGGAATGCTGCAGCGGATCATCCCGTTCCTCGCATCGATGCACAAACCGCCCGGCAAGACCCCACCGCGCACCCCGTCATCACTGACGGACGACCGGTCGCTGGCGCTACACTTCTGGTGCCATCTCGGGGCGCTGGCGTTGCTGGCCATCGCCGTCGTCGCCGAGAGTCCCGTAGTCGCGGGGCTGGCTGCCCTGGTCGGCACCGCCGGGGCCGTCGCGTTCGCAGCGTTCTTCGCGATCCTGCTGCATCGCATGCGACAGCCTCCCCCGGCGGGCAAGAGCGGCCGATCCGCCGTTGCTTGACCCGTATCAATGGCCGCGGCGCGGCTTCGCCGGATATTCCGGTAATCAAATACCATTATTGGACTTCGAATGAGCTTTCAGCGACAGGTCAGCCACGCGCTCGACGAAGAGCACCGCACCACCCTCGACCTGCTCGGTCGCATCGAGCACGCTTTTGCACGCGCGCCGCGCTCGGGCGCCGGCAACGACCCCGAACTCGCGAAGGTCGCCGCAAGCTTCGCGCGCCACCTCGAGCAGGACGTCAAGCGCCACTTCGATTTCGAGGAGGAGCAGCTGTTCACGCGCCTGTCCGACGCCGGCGAAGGCGACATCGCGGCGCTGCTCGCCGAGGAGCACGAGGCGATCCGCGCGGTCACCGACGAGATGCTGCCGCTCGCGCGGGCCGCGGCCATGGGCTCGCTCGACGACGCCGGCTGGAATACACTGAAAACGGGTGCGCTCGAGATGGTCGAGCGCCAGGTCTCGCACATCCAGAAGGAGACCATGGCGCTGCTGCCGATGCTCGACGACCTGCTCGACGACGACACCGACCGCGAACTCGCCTTCGCCTACGCCGCCGGCTGAGCCCGCACACGCCTTCGCTACCGAGGACCGGACCATGGAAACCGTTGCCGCCCAGCAAGTCACGATTCGTCCTCTCGCACGCGCCGACCTCGAGGCCGTCGTCGCCATCGACGCCGCGATCGACGGACGCCCGCGGCGCGACTATTTCGAGCGCCGCGTCGCTGCGGCCGTGCGCGCGCCCGGCGAGCACGCGCAGTTCGCCGCGCTCGTCGGCTCGACGATCGTCGGGTTCATCCAGGCTCGCAGCGTCGACGGCGAGTTCGGGCGCAACGAGCGCGACCTGCGCCTCGAGGCGCTCGGGGTGCGCGCCGACGCGCAAGGCAAGGGCATCGGCAAACGCCTGTTCGACACGCTCGCGCAGTGGGGCGAGCGCCACGGGATCGCCGAGATGCGCACGCAGGCCGCGTGGAACAACCACCGGATGATGGGCTGGCTCGACTACGCGGGCTTCACGCTGGCGCCGAACCACGTTGTCGACTGCCAGGTGCGCGGCGGCGAATACGCGCCCGAGCGCGACCAGCCGGTCGCACTGCCGGCGGGCGAGGGGCCGGCGAACGAGGTCAACTTCGGCCGCCCCGAAGGCAACGACTTCGAGCGCCTTGCGCGCGACAACGCCGACATCCGGCCGATGACGGCTGCGGACCTCGCCGACATCGTGCGCATCGACCGCGGCATCGTCGGGCGCAACCGCCAGGACTACATTGCGCACAAGCTCGACGAGACGCTGGCGGACTCGGCGATCCGCGTCTCGCTGACCGCGCGGATGGACGACGTGGTGGTCGGTTTCGTGATGGCGCGCGCCGACCTCGGCGACTTCGGCCGCACCGAGCCGGTGGCGGTGCTCGACACGATCGGCGTCGACCGCGAGTACGGGCACCGGGGCATCGGCCACGCGCTGCTGTCGCAACTGTTCCTGAACCTCGGCGCGCTGCGCATCGAGCGCGTGGAGACGCAGGTCGCGCCGCGCGACCTCGCCCTGCTCGGGTTCCTCTACGACGTCGGCTTCGCGCCGTCGCAGCGCCTGCCGTTCGCGCGCAAGGTGGCTCGATGAGCGTGAGCGCGATGCCCGACGACGACGCGGTGCGCGAGGCGCTTCGGCAGGTCGACGACCCCGAGGTGGGAATGAACATCGTCGACCTCGGCCTCGTCTACCTGGTCGAGGTCGGCGAGCGCTCGATCCGCGTCGAGATGACGATGACGACCGCGGCCTGCCCGATGGCCGACATGATCGTCGACAACGCGCGCGAGGCGATCGCCTCGGTCGCCCCGTCCGGCACCGCAATCGACGTCGACCTGGTGTGGGAGCCGCCCTGGACGCCGGACAAGATGACCGGCATCGCGCGCGACCACTTCGGCTGGTAGTCGGCTTGTCCACCGGACCCGCCCCCGCGCAATCGGGAGGGCTCCCGCCGCCCTGGCGCGTGCCGTTGCTGATCCTCGGTTTCGCCGGGCTGGTCGTCGGATCCGGCGCCGGCCTCGCGCGCCTCGGATGGGGCGTCCCGTCGGTCGCCGCATCCGCCGCCGCGCTGCACGGCCCGCTGATGATCTGCGGCTTCTTCGGCGTCGTGATCTCGCTCGAGCGCGCGGTGGCGATCGGGCGCACGTGGGCGTACCTGGGACCGCTGCTGGCCGGACTCGGAAGCGCCGCGACCATCGCGGGCGCAATGGCGCTCGCGCCGTGGCTCTTCCTCGCCGGCGGCCTCGTCCTGCTCGCCGCCTCGCTCGACATCTTTCGTCGCCAGACCGCGATGTTCACCTTCACGCTCGCGCTCGGCGCCGCGTGCTGGCCGGTCGGCGTCGCGCTGTGGGCCGCCGGCGCCGAGGTCAACCAGATCGTCGCGTGGTGGCTCGGCTTCCTGGTCCTCACGATCGCGGGCGAGCGGCTGGAACTCTCGCGCTTCCTGCCGCCGTCGCCGGTGGCGCGCCGAGTCTTCGCGCTGGTGATGGCGATCGTCGTCGCCGGCATGGCCGCCGCGAACCGGCCCTGGGGCGCGTGGCTCTTTCCGGCCGGGTTGCTGGCGCTGTCGGCCTGGCTGCTGAAGCAGGACATCGCGCGCCGCACGGTGCGCAACCGAGGGCTCACCCGCTTCATCGCCGTGTGCCTGCTCTCCGGCTACGCGTGGCTCGCGATCGGCGCGTCGGTCATGCTTGCCGCCGGCGGCCTCGCGCCGGGCGCGCCGTCCTACGGCGCGGCGATGCACGCGCTCACGCTCGGCTTCGTGTTCTCGATGGTCTTCGGCCACGCGGCGATCATCTTCCCCGCGGTGCTGCGCGTGGCGGTTCCTTACCACCCGACCTTCTACGTGCCGCTTGCGCTGCTGCACCTGTCGCTGGCCGTGCGTCTCGCAGGCGACGCGAGCGGCCAGTTCGGCTGGACGCAGGCTGGCGGACTGCTCAACGCGGTCGCATTGGCCGCCTTCATCGCGAGCACAGCCAGCGCGGTCGTGCGCGGTGCGCTGGCGCGCCGCCGGGCACCGGGCCGCAGCTGAACGCAACCGGCGCCCCCCAAAAAACAAGGCGCCGCGCCCTCGCGGGTCGCGGCGCCGTGAGCCGGCTCACCGGCGCGGACGCTCAGCCGTGCAGCGACAGGTACTTCTCCATCAACTGCTCGGGGGTCTCGCGGAAGTCCGGATTCGGGACGATGCAGTCGGCCGGGCACACCAGCACGCACTGCGGCTCGTCTTCCGCCCCGACGCACTCGGTGCAACGCGCCGGGTCGATCACGTAGGTCGGATCGCCCGCGCTGATCGCCTCGTTCGGGCACACCGGCTTGCATGCGTCGCACGCGGTGCAGTCGTCGTTGATCATCAATGCCATCGATTCGCTCCTGTCGCTGTGTCGCTGTGTCGCTTGGAGTCAGGCTCAGGCGAGCGCCTGCTCCTTCAGGCCGGCAAGCTTATCATGCCGGAATGCCCCCCAAAGAGCCGCGCCGATCGCGCCGGCGAAGATCGAGTCGGGGTGGTTGACCACCTCGACGCTGGTCTTCTCGTTGGCGATCTCCTCGCGCATTGCGGCGAGCAGCCCGGTGTCGAGCGCGAGGCCGCCGGTCATCAGCGCCGTGCCCTCCTTGATGCCGGTGACCTTCAGCAGCTTGACGATGCGCGAAGCCATCGACAGGTGGATGCCCTTGAGGATGTCGGTCGGCGCGATGCTGCGCGACACCATGTTGATGACGTCGGTCTCGGCAAGCACCGCGCAGATCGAGCTCACCTTCTCGGGGTTCTGCGACTTCTGCGACAGCGGCCCGATTTCCTCGACCGCGACGCCGAGGTAGCGCGCGATGTTCTCGAGGAACTGGCCCGATCCCGACGCGCACTGGCTGGTCATCTTGTACGACAGCACCTTGCCGCGCTCGTCGACGTAGATCGCGCGCCCGTTGAGCGCCCCGATGTCGACGATCGCGCGCGCACCCGGATGCAGGAAGACGCCGCCGCGCGCGTGCGTGGTCATCGAGTAGAAATGCCCGGTCGCGAACTTGACGTTCTCGCCCTCGCCGGTGGTGGCGATGTAGTCCACCTGGTCCGGGCTCAGGCCCGCGTCGGCGAGCACGCCGTCGCGCCCTTCCTCGGCCAGTTGCATCGGGTCGCGGCGGCGGATCCGTTCGCAGCGCTTGGCGAGCCACTCCTGGCGGTCGCCGTCGACCTTGAACAGCACGCTCTTGACCGCGCCGGAGCCGATGTCGATGCCGATCGTATAAGTCATTGTCGTTCTCCTGGTTTCGACGCGGCTCAGGCGCGCGCCTCGGCCTGCTTGCCTTCCTCGACCACCGCGCGCCACGCGAACGTGGCGCCGCCGAGGGCTCCGGTGTAGATCGAGTCGGGGTCGATGTTGAGCGTCATCTCGCCGTAGTTCTCGAACACGAGTTCCTTGAGCGCCTTGACCGCCGCCTCGTTCTTCGCAACGCCGCCGGTGAAGGTGAACTCGTTGCGGATTCCGCCCGAGCGCGCCAGGATCGACATCGCGCGCAGGATGATCGATCGGTGCAGGCCCGCCATGATGTCCTCGCGCTTGTCGCCCAGCGCCAGCCGGTCGCGCAGCTCCGCGCCGGCGAAGACGGTGCAGGTCGAGTTGATCCGCACGGTCTTGGTCGACTTCATCGCCAGCGGCCCGAGCTCGTGCAGGCCCATGTTCATCTCGTCGGCGATGTAGCCGAGATAGCGCCCGCAGCCGGCCGCGCAGCGGTCGTTCATCTGGAAGCTCTCGACGATCCCGCTCGGGTCGACCTGGATCGCCTTCGTGTCCTGGCCGCCGATGTCGAGCACGGTGGCCGTGTTCGGGTACATCACGTGCGCCCCGAGCCCGTGGCACAGGATCTCCGATCGCACGTGCTCCTTCGAGAACGGCAGGCGCGCCCGGCCGTAACCGGTGCCGATGGTGTAGGTCTCCTCCATCTCGGTGTCGAGCACGCCCTTCACCGGAGCCTCGACCTGCGCGCGCCGGCCCGCCGTCTCCGGCATCGCCTTGAAGGTGCTCTCGAGCGCCGACAACAGGTGGCGCCGGATCGACTCCGCGTAGACGCGGTTCTCGACCTCGATGATCGAGCGGTCGAACACGTTCAGCAGGTAGTCGTAGCGGGTGCCGAGTTCCTTGGCCACCAGCTCGCCGGTGGCGAGGTACTGCGCACCGGCGATGTCGCGGAAGAAGTCGGACTTGCGCCGCGCTCCCGGAACGAACAGCGACGGCGCCTCGGCGGTGATGCGCCGGAAGGTCTCGTCGAGCGCCTCGCCGACGACCTTGCTGCTGTCGCCGAACTTCGCCGTGTCGAGGCTGCGCCTGCAGGTCTCGTGCAGGTCGGCGAGCTGCTCCATGTACTGCTCGGCGCGGAAGTCGCGCTCGAGCTGGCCCAGGAAGCCCTCGAGGTTCCCGTTGAGCGCTTTCGTGCTCGCAAGCGCCTGCCGGAACAGGTGGAAGCGCCCGTTGACGAGCGCCTCCTGCTTCGCGATCGCCGCCGCCGTGTCGTAGTTGGAGCGCGAGTTCGTGATGCCGCGCCCGATGATGTTCTGGTTCTCGTCGATGACGACCGCCTTGGTCGTCGTCGAGCCCAGGTCGATGCCGATGAAACAGCGCATTGCGGTAACCCCTCTTCAGTGCGCCGCGGCAACCGCGCCGCGCTTCTGCTTGACCATCTGGAAGTAGCTCTCGAGCCGGTTCTTCACGTTGGCGGCCGAGAAGTAGCGCGGATCGACGAGATCGGTCTCGATGAACGCTGCCGGCTTGCCGGTGCGCTTCTCGACCTCGCGCATCATCAGCAGTTGCCCCGCCGAGAAGCTGTTGCAGCTCTTGATCGAGTTGATCAGCAGGCCGTCGGCCTGGTACTCGTCGATGTAGTTGCACAGCATGTCGATCCTGGACGGCAGGTTCAGGTTCGTGTAGCAGCCCAGGCAGTACTCGGCGAGCGACTCGAGCGGATGGTCCGGGTCGTGGCGGAAGCCGAAGTCGTACAGGCCGCCGACCTTCGAGTACGACGACGCCACCACGACCGCGCCCTCGTCGTAGAACATCTTCCAGAAGTCGCGGAAGTTGGTCCAGTTCGGCGGCCCCTCGACGACGAGGCGGTACTTCTCCTCGCCCATGTCGCCCTCGGGCGTCACCGGACCCTTGCCGAGCCGGACGCGCTCGTCGATCTCCGAACGCAGCACCTCGTAGTACTGGGTGGCGTCCTTCGTGCCGCGGAACGCGGTGAACATCGGGCCGATGTAGTAGACCGCGCCGAAATACCCGTCGATCGGCGACGGCCGGTTCTTCGCCGACTGCAGCACCCTGACGAGGTTCTCCTCGGCCTTGACCGACTCCCGCATGTATTCGCGCAACCGGTCGATGTCGAACTTCACGCCCGAAACCCGCTCGAGCGTCGGGATCACGGTCTCCTTGAGCTGGCGCACCACGTAGTCGCGCATGTTCGGCGCGATCTTGCCCTCGCCCTGGTAGGGGACGTGCAGCATCACGGTCTCGCAGCCGTACTTGTGCCGCACCAGCTCGAACCACTTCATGAACGTGAAGCAGCCGGTGTACGAGAGCAGCAGCACGTCCGGGGTCGGCAACGGGTCGCCGGTCGGGCCGATCTCGCCGCCCTGCATCATGCCGAGGTCGGCCTTGACGTAGGTGCAGACGTCCTCCGACTGGCCGTCGCGCTCGGCGTCCATGATGAACTTGCCGGACTTCTTGCGCATGCCGTTCTGCAGCGCGTTCGTCTCGGGCAGGCTGCGCGCGAAGTCGAAGCACATCAGCAACTCGTTCAGGTTGCCCGGAACGAAGGTGGCCGACACCTTGCGGTTGTTCGCCCGCGCGGTGGCGAGCTCCATGTAGTTCTTGTTGATCAGCTCCTTCTGGAGCCACATCGCGTCCTCTTTCTGGACGTTCTGCGGCTTCTTCGAGCCGGCGGTCGGGGCGACGGTACTCATGCTGCACTCCACAGTTTGATCGAATCGGCGA
>JANJTK010000068.1 GCA_024711155.1 Burkholderiaceae bacterium | reverse complement strand
GCGAAGGCCGGCGGCTTCCCCGGCGCGGCGACGATCCTCGCGCAGCTGGCCGAAGGCACGCCGCGCCGGCTGGCCGGGCTGGTTTCGCGCGAGCAGGTGCCGATCCGCGCGCACGCGCTGGTCGTCGACCCGGACGGCCGCGCGGTCGGCGAAGTCACCAGCGGCACCGTGTCGCCGACCCTGGGGCACCCGGTGATGCTGGCGCGCGTCGAACGCGCCGCACTCGCCGCCGCGGCCGACGCCCCGCTGCGCGCGATCGTGCGCGAGCGGCGCCTCGCCGTGGTTCCGGTGGCGCTGCCCTTCGTCGCCAAGCGCTACCGACGCTGACCCGCCGGCGGCGCGGCGTCGGTGCGCCGCGCCCGGCGGACGGGCGCGCGGGCCCTCACATCCGGAAGATCTTGCCCGGGTTCATGATGCCGTCCGGGTCGAGCGCGCGCTTGATCCGGCGCATCAACTCGAGCGCGTCGTCGCCCGCTTCTTCCTCGAGGAAGTCGACCTTGTGCAGGCCGACGCCGTGCTCGCCGCTGCAGGTGCCGTCCATCGACAGCGCGAGCCGCACGATGGCGCCGTTCAGGCGCTCGGCCTCGGCCACCTCGGCCGGGTCAGCGGGGTCGATCAGCATCACGGCGTGGAAGTTGCCGTCGCCGACGTGGCCGACGACCATGGTCGGGAACGGCGCGCCGTCGAGGATGCGGCGCGCGCCGGTGATCGAGTCGCTCAGGCGGGAGATCGGCACGCAGGTGTCGGTCGACACGGCGCGGCAACCCGGGCGCACCTGGAGCGACGCGAAGTAGGCGTTGTGCCGCGCGTTCCACAGCCGCGTGCGGTCCTCGGGTCGCGCCGCCCAGTCGAAATCCTGCCCGCCGTTCTCGCGCGCAACCTCCTGCGCCAGTTCAGCCTGCTCCTTCACCGAAGCCTCGCTGCCGTGGAACTCGAAAAACAGCGTCGGTG
Source organism: Burkholderiaceae bacterium (assembly GCA_024711155.1). GTDB lineage: Bacteria > Pseudomonadota > Gammaproteobacteria > Burkholderiales > Burkholderiaceae_E > Zeimonas. Next base: position 5,929 of record JANJTK010000068.1, on the reverse strand, counting down.
CCTCGCGCAGCGTCGTGTGGCTGTACGCGTTGATCGCGCGGATCGTGTGTTCGCACACGTACTCGCAGCGCGCCACCGGCACCCCGAGCTGCACGATCCGGATCACGGCGTCGATCGCCTGCGCGAGGCTCGGGAAGTTCACCACCGCCGCCGACATCGCCTCGGGCAGCGGGTAGAGCCTGACGGTCACCTCGGTGATCACGCCGAGCGTTCCCTCCGAGCCGACGTACAGCCGCGTGAGGTCGTACCCGGCCGCGGATTTCTTCGCGCGGCGCGCGGTCCGAACCACCTTGCCGTCGGGCGTGACGACGGTCAGCGCGAGCACGTTCTCGCGCATCGTTCCGTAGCGCACGGCGTTGGTTCCCGAGGCGCGGGTCGACGCCATGCCGCCCAGGCTCGCGTCGGCGCCGGGGTCGATCGGAAAGAAGAGCCCGGTCGACTTCAGTTCGTCGTTGAGCTGCTTGCGCGTCACGCCCGCCTGCACGGTGACGGTCAGGTCCTCCGCGTTCACCGCGAGCACGCGGTTCATCCGCGACACGTCGAGCGACACGCCGCCGCGCACGGCGAGCAGGTGGCCCTCGAGCGAGGAGCCGACGCCGAAAGGAATCAGCGGCACGCGGTGCGCCCGGCACAACGCGACGACCTCGGCGACCTCCGCGGTCGATTCGGCGAACACGACCGCGTCGGGCGGCGCGGGCGGGAACGGCGACTCGTCGCGGCCGTGGTGGTCTCGCACCGCCGCCGTCGTGCTGAAGCGCTCACCCAGGCGCCCGCGCAGCGCCTGCGCGAGCGCCGGCGGCAGTCCTGCGCGCAGCGCGCGCGTCGCATCGGCCGGCCGGGGGTCGTTCATCGCTTCTCTCCGCATCTGGGGCCGGACGATTCTAGCCGGGCCGCGCGACCGGGTTAAACTCGGGCGCATGGGAAATCGACTTTCGCGAATCGCCACGCGCACCGGCGACGACGGGACGACGGGACTCGGCGACGGCAGCCGCACCCGCAAGGACAGCCTGCGCATCGCCGCGATCGGCGACGTCGACGAGCTGAACTCCACCATCGGATTGCTGCGCACCGAGCCGTTGCCCGATGCGCTCGGCGCCGCGCTCGCCGACATCCAGCACGACCTGTTCGACCTCGGCGGCGAATTGTCGATTCCGGGCTTCGAGGGCCTGCCGGAGACGCGCGTCGAGCGGCTCGACCGGCTGCTCGACGAGCACAACGCCGGCCTGCCGCGCCTGAAGGAATTCGTGCTGCCCGGGGGCTCGCGCGCCGCAGCGCTCGCGCACGTCGCGCGCACCGTGTGCCGGCGCGCCGAGCGCGCAATCGTCGCGCTCGGGCAGGAGGAGACGGTGCGCCCCGCGTGCCGCCAGTACGTAAACCGGCTCTCCGACCTGATGTTCGTGCTCGCGCGCGTGCTCAACCGGCACGCAGGTTGCGGCGACGTGATGTGGGAGAAGGACCGGCCGCGCTAGGCGGCCGGCGTCGTCCTGGTCGGCCGGTGGCGCGCTACGCGTCGCGCGCCGCCTCGAGGTACGACACCAGCTTCGCGCTGGTCTGGCGCAGCCGCTCCGACAGCAGCTGCACGAGCTTGAGCAGGATCTTGTTGCCGAGCTCGGGCTCCTGCTCGAGCACCAGCATCAGCGCGTCGCGCGTGAGCACGGCGATGCGGCTGTTTTCGAGCGTCACGCACGACGCGAAGCGCGGCTCGCCGTCGAACATCGACATCTCGCCCAGCGAATGGCCCGAGTGGGCGACCGCGATCCGCGACGGGTAGTTGTAGCGGTTGCGCCGCAGCACGTCGACCATGCCCTGCATCAGCAGCATCATGAAGTCGCCGGCCTCGCCCTCGTTGATGATGGTCGTGCCGGGCGCCGCCTCGTAGACGTGCATGAAGGTCCCGAGCCGCCGGGTTTCGTCGATGCCGAGGCCCGAGAACAGCGGCGTCTTGGCCATCAACGCCTGGATTTCCCCGGCGAAATCGCTGGCGCGCCCGACCGGCCGCAGTCCCAGCGCCAGCAGGCGCTCGTGCGGCGTGCGCTGGCCCGGTTCGGCCGCGCTTGCAGATGCCCGCGGGGCGGCGCCACTCTGGACCGCTTCCATGACTACCTCCGGATGTCTGGCCGTTCTTATAGCACGTTATCGGCGGCGCCGACGCCGCCCGTGCCGAGCCCGGGACCGCGCGTCGGCGTTTTTCCGACAGGCGGCGCGCAGCGGCGGCGACGCGCCGTGCGACGCGTCGCGGCTACTCGGCGGCCTGCAGCCGGCGCTCGCGAACCGCCGCGGCCAGGTCGTCGAGCACACCGACCGTCTCGTCCCAGCCGATGCAACCGTCGGTCACACTTTGTCCGTAGACGAGTTGCGCGCCACGCGCCAGGTCCTGCCGTCCCGCGACCAGATGGCTTTCGACCATCACGCCCATGATGCGCGTGTCGCCAGCCGCGACCTGCGCGGCAATCGCGGCGGCGACCTGGACCTGGTTCTCGGGGCGTTTCTGGCTGTTGCCGTGGCTGGCGTCGATCATCAGTCGACACGCGAGCGCAGCAGTGGCCGCCTCCTGGCAGGCCGCGTCGACACTCGCCGCGTCGTAGTTCGGCTGCCGGCCGCCGCGCAGAATCACGTGGCAGTCCTCGTTGCCGTTGGTCGACACAATCGCCGAGTGCCCGCCCTTCGCCACCGACAGGAAATGGTGCGGCTGAGACGCCGCCTTGATCGCGTCGAACGCGATCCGCAGGTTGCCGTCGGTGCCGTTCTTGAAACCGACCGGGCACGACAGCCCGGAAGCGAGTTCGCGATGGACCTGCGACTCGGTGGTGCGCGCGCCGATCGCACCCCATGCGATCAGGTCGGCCACGTACTGCGGCGTGATCATGTCGAGGAACTCGGTGCCGGCGGGCAAGCCCGTGTCGTTGACGTCGAGCAGCAGTTCGCGCGCGAGCCTGAGCCCCCGGTTGATGTTGAAGCTGCCGTCGAGGTCGGGGTCGTTGATCAGCCCCTTCCATCCGACTGTCGTGCGTGGCTTCTCGAAGTACACGCGCATCACGATCTCGAGGTCGGCCGCCAGCCGCTCGCGCTCGGCGCGCAGCCGCTGCGCGTATTCGCGCGCCGCTCTCACGTCGTGGATCGAGCAGGGCCCGACAATCACGACCAGGCGGTCGTCCATCGCGTGCAGCACGCGATGGATCGCCTGGCGCGACTCCCAGGTCGTGGCGGCCGCGCGCTCGGTGATCGGGAATTCGCGCAGCAGGTGCGCCGGCGGCGCGAGCTCCTTGATCTCGCGGATCCGCAGGTCGTCGGTGGTATGCGTCATCACGTGTCTTCCCGGGGAGGGCAAAAAAAAACCGCCGGTCGGGCCGGCGGTCTCATCGGATTCGGTTCGTTGCTTCAGGTCTGCGAACACGCTTCCGACTCGTCCCGCCAACGGCAGGAAAAGCCGAAGAAGTAAAAGTAGAAGCCCGCAGTGCGCTGCAACATGCGGCGAGTGTACGGCCTCGCGGGCAGTGACGCAACTCGCCGGGCCGGTTCTCGCACGACCGGGTGGCGGCCCGAGTCGGGTCGCCCCCGGGCCGCCTCTTTCGGGCCCACGCTACTTCAGGCGCAGGTCCACGCGCGCGGAGGGCGGCGCGGCTGCGCCCCGCGCGGCAGCAGGTGCGGGGGCAGGCGTCGCGCTGGCGGGCGCCGGGGAGGCCCCGGGCGTTGCGGGCGTGGCGGCAGCCTCGGGCGCAGCGCCGCCGTCCGCGCCCAGCTTCGGGGCGACGATGAAGACGCGTTCGCCCTCGATCTTGCCGGTGCCGAGCAGCCAGTCCTTCGCGTGCTGCGCGCGATCGTTGGCGAGCCGCAGCAGGTCGCCGTCGGCGACCTCGACGTGCGCGAGCATCATCCGCTCCATCTCGGCCGGCGGCTGCGACTTCACGAAGCCGAGCGCGTTGCGCGGCTTGTCGAATTTCGCAGCGCGCCACGCGCGCTCGAGGTACTTGTCGCGCTCCTTCGGCTCGATCGCCACCTGGTCGATCGCGGCGACATCGCCGCCGCTCACGGTCTCCTTGAGCTTCTGCGCCTTCACCGCGCGCTCCAGCGCGAGTTGCCGCAGCGCCTCGCGATCGGACACGGGGTCGGCGCGCCCGGCGAGGTCGAGCTTCAGTCCCGGGCGGTCGGCGAGCGCCTTCGCGACCTTCTCGAGCTTGCCGATCGCCGGCTCGGCCAGCGCGGCCCGTCCCGGTTCGAAGGCGACCCACGACAGCTCGGCGCCGCCCGCCCCTGCAAGGTTGGCGAGCAGCGTGAACGGCGCGGTGATCACCTTGACGATCAGGTTGACGATCATCCGGACCACGATGCCGCCGACGCTGAACTGCGGGTCGTCGAGCGAGCCGCTGATCGGCAGGTTCACGTCGATGACGCCGTTGCGGTCCTTCAGCAGCGACACCGCAAAGAGCACCGGCAGCTTGATCGCGTCCGGGCTGTCGACCTTTTCGCCGAAGGTGAGCTGATCCAGCACGATGTTGTTCTCGGCGCTCAGCTGGCGGTTCTCGACCTTGTAGGACACCTTCGCCGACAGCTTGCCCTTCTCGATCCCGTAGCCGACGTACTTGGCGGAGTAAGGCGACAGCCGCGGCAGGTCGATGTCGCTGGCGTTCGCCTTCAGGTCGAGGAACAGCTGCGCGGCCAGCGGATTGACCTTGCCGAGGATCTCGACGCTGCCGGTGTGGTCGATGCGGCCGCGCAGTTCGACGTCGCCGGCCTGCGTCGGCGTGATCTGCGAGACCTGCCCGCTCATCCCGGTCAGGTTCGCCGAGTAGTTGGGCTTGATGAAGTAGTCGCTGAAGTCGACGTTGCCGTTGGCGAGCCGCACTGCACCGATGCGAAGGGTGCGCCCGGGCGCTGCGGGCTGCGCTGCGGGCTGCGCGGCCGGAGCCTGCGCGGCTACCGGCGCAGGCGCCGCGGCCTGGCCCGACGCCGCGCCGGTCCCGTTCTCCCGCGTGCGCCGCGTAAACACCTCGGCAAGGTTCAGCTTGCCCTCGGCGCTCAGGATCGCGCGCAGGTAGAAGTCCTCGAGCAAGATGCCGCCGACGTCGACCTTCAGCGGCTCGAGGTCGAATTCGACCGCGTCGAACGCGAGCGACTTCCAGCGCATCAGCTCGCTGCTCGCCTCGCGGGTGACCGCCGCGAAGTCGCTCAGCGCCGCGCCGCCCTTCCACGAGACGCGCGGCGCGCCGCGCGGCGGCACCGCGAAGCGCAACTGCCCGTCGGCGCTGAACGCGCCGCTCGTCACGAGCGCGTCGACGTGATCGGTGAAGTACGGCTGCAGCGGCAGCAGCACGAGTTCCTGCGCCTTCACGCGCAGCGTGCCCGCCATCGGGCTCAGCCCGACGCTGCCGTTCACCGCGAGCGTGCCGCGGCGATCGACGCGCGCGCGCAGGTCGACCGTCGCCGGCGGCGCGCGCCCGGCGGTCGACAGCCGGCGCACGCGCAGGTCGATCGGCGTCAAGCGCACGCTCGCGTCCTTGCCGCCGCGCTGGTCCTCGACGTCGACGCCGAAGCTGGCGATCGCGAGCTCCGCGAGCGCCACCGTCCAGTCGGGGCCGCTCGGCGCCGCGGCCGCCGCGCGGGCGCCGCCGGTGCGCGCCTTGCCCGCGTCCGCGCGCACCAGGCGCTGCAGGTTGAAGCTCCCCGCCTCGTCGCGCCGCACCAGCAGTCGGCCGCCCTGCGTCGACAGCCGCGTCACCTCGACGCGGCGCCGCGCAAGATCGACCGACGCGCCTTCGACGTCGAGTTGCGGCAGCGTCAGCAGCGCGCGGCGGTCCCAGCGCTGGCGCAGCGACAGCTTGCGCAACTGCAGCGCGCCGTCGTCGACGCGGATCGCGCTGCCCGCCCGCGCGCCTTCCGCCGCCGGCGTCACGCGCACGCGCGCGCCGAGCGCCGCCTCGCCTTCGAGCGC
>JANJTK010000063.1 GCA_024711155.1 Burkholderiaceae bacterium | reverse complement strand
CCCGTCGGGGAAGAACTCGGCGTCGACCTTCGCGTTGTCGAAGCCCGACATCGGGCCGCAGTCGAGGCCGGCCGCGCGCGCCGCCAGGATCAGGTAGGCGCCCTGCAACGTCCCGCTGCGGAAGCCGGTCGCCTCGCGTATCGCCGGGTCGCCCTCGAAGCGGGCCATCGCCCCCGGGTTCTGCGGGAACAGCGTCGGCAGGTGCTCGTGGAAACGCGTGTCCCAGGCGACGATCGTCACCACCGGCGCGGCCATCGCGCGCTCGACGTTGCCGGGTGCAAGCGCGGGACGCAGCCGCTCCTTCGCAGCGGCGCTGCGCACGAACACGAAGCGCGCAGGCAGGCAGTTCATCGAGGTCGGAGGCAGCTTCGCCAGGTCCCAGACCTGGCGCAGCTCGTCGTCGCTGACCGGCTGGTCGAGCCAGCCGTACTGGGTCAGCGCGTTGCGAAAAAGGGTGTCGAGGGATCGTTCGTCGATCATCGCAAGGTATCTCCGCGGGTTGGAAGTCGGGCGCGCCGCCGGCGGCGGCGGCGCGCAAGGAAGGAATCAGACGCGCTCGATCAGCGTGGCGATGCCCTGGCCCACGCCGATGCACATCGTCGCGACGGCGAGCCGGCCGCCGCCACGCTGCAGCTGGTTCACCGCGGTGAGCACCAGGCGCGCTCCGGACATCCCGAGCGGGTGCCCGAGCGCGATCGCGCCCCCGTTCGGATTCACGTGCGGCGCGTCGTCGGGCACGCCGAGCTCGCGCAGCACCGCCAGCCCCTGCGCCGCGAAAGCCTCGTTGAGCTCGATCACGTCGATCTGCCCGATGTCGCGGCCCGCCTTCGCGAGCAGCTTGCGCGTGGCCGGCGCCGGGCCGATCCCCATCACGCGCGGCGCGACGCCGGCGGTCGCCATCGACACCAGCCGCGCACGCGGCGTCAGCCCGTGCCGGCGCGCGGCCGCTTCGCTGGCGAGGATCAGCGCCGCCGCGCCGTCGTTGACGCCCGACGCGTTGCCCGCGGTGATCGTGCCCTCCGGCGTGACGATCGGCTTGAGCTTCGCGAGCGCCTCGAGCGTGGTCTCGCGCGGATGCTCGTCGCAGTCGACCGACAGCGCGTCGCCCTTCCTCTGCGGAATCGACACCGCGACGATCTCGCCGGCGAAGAAGCCGTTCTTCTGCGCGGCGATCGCGCGCTGCTGGCTGCGCAGCGCGAACGCGTCCTGGTCCTCGCGCGACACCTTCCACTCGGCGGCGACGTTCTCGGCGGTTTCTGGCATCGACTCGACGCCGTACTGCTTCTTCATCAGCGGGTTCACGAAGCGCCAGCCGATCGTCGTGTCGTAGACGGCGTTGGCGCGCGAGAACGCGCTGTCGGCCTTCGGCATCACGAACGGCGCGCGCGACATGCTCTCGACGCCGCCGGCGATGCCGAGTTCGATCTCGCCGCAGCGGATCGCGCGCGCGATCGTGCCGACCGCATCCATGCCCGAGCCGCACAGGCGGTTGACGGTCGCCCCGGGCACCTCGACCGGCAGCCCCGCGAGCAGCGCCGCCATCCGCGCGACGTTGCGGTTGTCCTCTCCGGCCTGGTTGGCGCAACCGTAGATCACCTCGTCGATCGCCGCCGGATCGAGCTTCGGATTGCGCGCGAGCAGCGCGCGCAGCGGGATCGCCGCCAGGTCGTCGGTGCGCACCGAGGACAGCGCGCCGCCGTAGCGGCCGATCGGAGTGCGCGCGGCGTCGCAGATGAAGACTTCGGTCATGGTGGTTTCCTGTTCTCGATGGCGTTGCTGCGGCGGCGCGGCCTGCGGCCGCGCGCCAGACCCGCATGATGCCCGAAGCGGGAACGCGGCGACCCTTCAGCCGGCGTCCGCCTCGCGCGATTCGCGCGCCGGCTCCAGCGCGGCCACCTGCGGCCGCAGCCAGCGCAGCAGCACGAGGCCGGGCAGCGCCGCGCCGACGGTGAACACGAAGAACGCCGGCCAGCCGAGCGCCTCGACCATCACGCCGGACGCGGGACCGACGTAGACGCGCCCGACCGCCGCCAGCGCCGACAGCAGCGCGTATTGCGCGGCCGAGAAGCGCCGGTCGGTGAGCGCCATCAGGAACGCGACGAACGCCGCCGTGCCCATGCCGCCGCACAGGTTCTCGAAGCCGATCGCCGCGGCCATCAACGCGTAGCTCTTCGGCAGCACCGCGAGCAGCCAGTAGCCGAAGTTCGACACCGCCTGCAGCACCCCGAACAGCATCAGCGATCCGTACAGCGGGCGCTTCGCCAGCCAGGCCCCGCCGGCGAGCGCGCCGACGATGGTCGCGGCGAGCCCGAGCACCTTGTTGACGGCGCCCACCTCGGTGACGGTGAAACCGGCGCCGCGGAGCAGGAAGGTCGTCGACAGGCTGCCGGCGAACGCGTCGCCGAGCTTGTAGAGCACGATCATCGCCAGCAGCGCCACCGCGCGCTCGCGCGCGAAGAACGCGTCCCAGGGCGCGAGGAAGGACGGGAAGCCGGCCCAGCGCGCCGCCCGCAGCGCGGCAACGCAGGCCGCGAGCAGCATCAGCGTGTCGGCACCGAGCGCGACGAAGCGGCCGCTGCCGAGCAGCTGCCACGGAAGCTGGCGCAGCAGAAAGAAGGTCCCGGCGCCGGCGACGATCATCGCGACGAAGCCCGCGAGTTCGCGCCGCACGTCGCTGCGCAGGCCCTCGACCGGCGGCGCGCGCGGCGCCCACAGCGTCGCCGCCGCCAGCAGCACGAACAGCGCCGCCATCGCGCGGAACATCCCCGGCCAGCCGAGCCACTGGTCGGCGACGATCAGTGCGAGACCGCCGGAGACGAGCATCGCGAGGCGGTAGCCGAGCACCGACACCGCGGCACCCGCGCCGCGCTCGTCGTCGCGCAGCAGGTCGCTGCGATAAGCGTCGAAGACGATGTCCTGCGAGGCCGACAGGAACGCGATCGCCACCGCGCAGGCGCCGACCGCGGCCACCGACGCCTTCGGGTCGAGCGTCGCCATCGCCAGGCACGCGGCCGCGAGCCCGAGCTGCGTCACGAGCAGCCAGCTGCGGCGACGACCGGCGAGCGGCGGCTCGAAGCGGTCGGCGAGCGGCGCCCACGCAAACTTGAAGGTGTAGGGAAGGCCGGCGAGCGCGAAGAAGCCGATCGTCCGGATGTCGAGGCCCTCGACCGTCAGCCACGCCTGCAGCGTCCCGGCCGACAGCGCCAGCGGCAGGCCGCTGGCGAAGCCCAGCACCAGCATCGCCGCGATGCGGCGGCTGCCGAAGACCTGCAGGATGGCGCGCGGCGGGGTCACTGGCCGGGCAGTTTACCCTCCGCCCGCGCGCGCACCGTGCACATACCAGGCGAGCAGCGCGCCGAGTTCGAGGTCGCTGAACGGGTTGCGGTACGCGGTGCTGCGGTCGCCGCGCACGCCGAGCAGCAGGCGCGCCGCGAACTCCGCGCGCGGCGCCGAGCGCGCCATCGCGTACAGGTCACGCGCGGGCAGCGCCGCGTCGGCGGCCGGCGCGTCGTGGCAGGCAGCGCACGACTGCGCGTGGATCGCCTTGCCGAGCGCGAGCCGCTCGGGCGTCGGCGGGGCCGACGCGAGCGCGCCGGGATCGAACGGATGCGCGCGCTGCAGCGTGCGCAGCGCGGCGCCGAGCGCGCTCCAGTCGCCGCGCGCAGCCGCCGCGCGCAAGACCGGCACCGCCTCCGCGTCGCTGCCGGCATGCCGCAGCAGCAGCGGCAGCGATGCGAGCGATCCGGCGATCCGCGCGCGCAGGCCCGCGCGCTCCAGCGGCAACGCGGCGCCCTGCGCAAGGCGGCGCGCGTCGCCGGCGACGACGACCAGTTCGGCGGCCACGCGTCGCGCGTGTTCGCCCGCGGGCACGGGGCGGGCGAGCGCGCTCGCTGCCTGACCCGCCGGCCAGGCGAGGCCGGCCGCCGCCACCGCGCACGCGAGCGCGCGACGCGCCTCCGCGCGCACGAAGTAACGCCGCCGCTCGCCCGTTACTGCAGCTTGACCTTCTGCTCCATCGACCCGCCCTTCAGCATCGTCCATTCGAGCATCGAGCCGTCGTACATCCGCGCCTTCTTGTTGCCGAGCAGCTCCGACGCGGCGAACCAGCCGACCGACGCCCAGTGGCCCGAGTTGCAGAAGCCGATCTGGTCGCCGCTGGTCGGAACGCCCGCGACCTTGAACAGCTGCGCGAGTTGCGCCGAACTGCGGAACTTGCCGCCGCCGTTCACCGTGAGCCAGCCGTTGGGCACGTTCTTCGCGCCTTCGATGGTGCCGCTCTCGGTCGCCTTCGGGTGGCGGTTGATGCCGACGTACTGGTCCTCGGGCCGGTTGTCGACCAGCAGCACGCCCGCGGCCTTCGCCTTCTTCACGTCGTCCATCGTGACGACCATCTCCATGCGCGGCTTCGGCTGGAAGGTCTTCCCGTCGGCCGGCTTCGCCGCGCCGGCCTGCATCGGCGCCTTCGCGGCCTCCCACGCGGCCATCCCGCCGTCCAGGATCGACACCTCGTCGTGGCCGAGGACCTTGAGCGTCCAGTACACGCGGGTGGCGATGCCGACGTCGGTCGACGACATCCCCGGCGGCACCAGCACGACGTGCGTCCGGTTGTCGATGCCGAGCTTGCCGATCATCGCCGCGAGCGGCTCCAGCTTCGCCGGCAGCATGTCGGGCACCTTGTCGGCGCGCTCCTCGCGCCAGCCGTCCTTCGCGTAGTTGCTCGAGACCGCGCCGGGGATGTGGCCGCGCAGGAAGTCGGTCGGCGGCCTGAAGTCCACGTACACGATGCCGGGCTTGTCGAGGTTGGCCCTGGCCCACTCGACGTCGACCAGCGGCGACGCCGCGAACGCGCCGCGCGCGAGCGCGAACCACGCGAACAAGGCGAGCGCCAGCCAGCCGGCGCGTCCCGTCTTCCAGATCCCGTTCATGTGCCTTCTCCTCGTCTCAGGTGGTGATCGTCAGGTCGGAGCCGAGGATCGCGTCGATCGCGCGCTCCCAGGCCTCGTCGTCCAGGCTCCGACGCCTCAGGCAGTCCGCCAGGTCGATGGACTCGACGCGATGCGCCGGGTCCATCTGCCGCAGTGCGGCGCTCACGGTCCGGGCGTCGGGAAACAGACCGGTGTCCAGTTCGAGAATTCTCATCGCCTCCGCTCTCACAAGCTCAGCACACCGTCGGCCGCCGCGATCGCGCCGGCCAGCCCGGCTGCATCGAGCAACGGCAATTCTCCCTCCATCGCCGCGACCGTGGTGCAGGGTTCGATGCCGCTCAGTTCGAGCAGTTCGGCGCCGGCGGCGTTCTCCGGCGTGTCGACGACCGGACCGGTCATGAAGACCAGCGACACGCGATGACCGAAGATCGTCATGCCCGCGGCCACGCGCATCGCCTCCGCGTGATCGCGGCGAGCCAGCACCAGCACGTGTCGCTCGCTCATGCGTTCGCCCCCGTCACAGGCTCACGACGCGCTGCGCGGCGCCGATCATCAGGCTGCTCGACGTCTGGCTGCCCGCCTCGACCGGGCACGCGAGTTCCGGGCAGAAGCGGTGCCACGAAAACTCGCAGACCACCGCGCGCTCGGCGGCGGCGAGCGCCGCCTGCAGCCGTTCGTCGCGCAGCGCCAGCACACCGTCATGAGTGAAGAAGACGCCGAACGCGTGCCCGCCGCGCGCACACGCGCGCGCCAGCGGCAGCAGGTAGCGCCCGCCCTCCTCGGTGGCGACGTGGAACAGGATCTTCATCGCGCGCCCCGTTCGGGATAGCCGACCGCGTCGGCCGGCAGCGCGCCGTCGGCGGCCCACTCGGCCCAGCCCTCCGCGTAGAGCCGTGCGGCAACCTGATGCCCGGCCACGAGCAGCGACAGATAGGCGAAGCCCTCGTACGCGTCGTGCGCATACGCGATCGCCGGCGCGCCGGGCAGCACCGGCCGTGGTGCGGCCCCGTCGAGGGCCGCGCGCAATTGCGGCGCCGGCAGGCTCGCCGCGCCCGGCAGGTGGCCGGTGCGCGCCGCGCGCGCGCGCTCGCCCCAGTATTCGGCGTCGCTGCGTCCGTCGAGCAGCGCCGGCGCTGAGCGCAACTCGCCACGCAACTCGTCGCGCAGCACCAGCAGGCGGTCGCGCATCGGCGCCTCGAAGACGGTCTCGCGCACGAAACCGCGCTGGCGCCCGGCGCCCACCGCCGCGCCGGCGGCGAGCAGCCGCGCCACCGGCTCGACGAGAATCTGCACGCGCCGCTGGCCGGCGACGTGGAGCAGGCCGGCGACGAAGTCGCGCGCCACCGGATCCTGTCCGGCGACGATCACGGTCTCGTGTCCGGCGAGGCCCGCAGTGCCGAGCAGCCACAACAGGTCGCGCGCCGACGGCAGCCGCCGCTGCGGGCCGAGCAATTCGTCGGCGGGCAGGCAGCGCGCGCCGGCGAGCGTGCGCGCGCGGCACTGCTCGAGCGGACGCGCGTCGACGATCGCGAGCGCGCCGCCAGCCTGCGAGGGCAGCGCGCGCACGTACTCGAAGTCGCGCACCGGCGCGGACTGGACGCTCGCGGCGAGCAGCGCGGCGGCCAGCGGCACGGCAGCGGCCAGCGCGCGCATCGCGTTCAGCACCCGCCGAAGCGCTTCGTCGCGGCGGGCGCGGCGCCCGCCGCACCCGCCGGCGCCGGCGGATGCTCGAGGTAGAAGCCGAGCAGGTCGATCACCGTCACCGTGCCGAAGCCGCCGCCCAGTTCGACGTCGGGCAAGGTCTCGGCCGCGACCGGTCGCCGGGCCGCGGCGACCGTCTCGGGCGGCAGCGCGGCGAGGCCGAAACCGGCCGCCAGCACCACGACCGTCAGCGCCAGCGCGCCGACGCAGAAGAGCAGGCTCTCGCGGTTCATCGCTGCCGACTCCGGGCGCGCGCGCTCACAGCGAATCGCTGAAGAAGGCCAGCGCCATGGCCGCCATCGCCAGCACGAAGAACCCGAACTGCAGCGCGGTCTCGAGGTCGACGCTCACTTGCCCCCTCCCTTGAAGTGCCGCACCAGGTCGGCGAGCGGGATCGCCGCGCCGCCGGACGGGTCGACCACCGGCGGCGACAGGTGCGGCACGCCGTCGCGGTCGGCGCGCATCCCCGGCGGCGGATCGGCGTACATCCATCCGAGCCCGCCGATCGTCGCGAGCGCCGACAAGGCGACGAACAGGCGCATCAGCAGCCGCGCGATCACGGCGTCAGTCCTTGCGGATGTAGACGCGCCAGCACGCCGCGTCCTTGATCGTTTCGACGTGCGTCGCGTTCATCTCGTCGCACATCGGCGGCAGCGCCTCGACCGACGACGGGTTGTCGACCAGCACCTCGAGCAGTTCGCCCGCGCCGATCTCGCCGACCGCCTTGCGCGTCATCAGCTGCGGCCGCGGGCACGAGTCGCCGCGGCAGTCGACACGGCGCGCGACCTGCACGCGCGTGCCGTCGCCCAGCGTCGCCTCGCCGCCAGCCGCTCCCGCGCCGGCTTGATCGGCCTTCTTCTTCGAACCGAACAGCCCCATCCCGGATTCCCCCCGTGTTCGCTCAGCCCGCCGCCGGGCCCTGGTTGCCGCCGCCGGCCTCGCGGGCCGCTTCCTCGCGATGCCGCTCGTGATGCGCCTGCTGCGCGCGCTCGCGGCGCAGGATGGCGCGATAGATCGCAAACAGCACCGCGGCCTGCACCAGGCCGAACACGATCGCCGGCACGCCGAGCTTTTCCTGCAGCGTGCCGGCGTTCGCGAAGCCGAACTGCAGCGCGCGCAGGTTCGGCTCGCCGGTCATGCTTGCCGGCGCCGGCGGCCACCAGTTCCAGGACCACGCGAGCGAGAACAGGAACATGCCGACGAAGGTGAACAGCAGCGCCCACACCGCGCCGAGGTTGCCCTCGCCGGCCTTGACCCAGGTCGACACCGTGCAGGCGCCCGCGAGCACCATTCCGACACCGAACAGGAACAGCCCCGCGAAGGTGTTCAGGCCGACGTCGAACTGCAGCGGGTGGCCGGCGCCCAGCGTCATGAAGCCGGTGAACCCGACCGTCAGGATCATCATTGCGACCAGCATCGCCTTCGTGTTGCGATAGGTCTTGAACATGATCGCGTCGCGCAGCGCCGCGGTGTTGCAGAAGCGCGAGCGCTGCATCAGCAGGCCCACGACCGAACCGAACACGAACGCGATCGCGCACTCGGCTACCGGCGTCATCGATCAGCCCTCCAGGATCCGCTTGTAGACGAGCGAGCCGACCCACGCGCCCGCCACGATGCCCGACATCGCCAGGTACCCGCCCATGTTCATCTCGGGCAGCAGGCCGAAGAAGGTCGAGACGTTGCAGATGTAGGCGATGCGGATGCCGATCCCCATCAGCAGCCCGCCGATCGTGATCAGCAGCCACTCCGACGCGTGGCGCGGCATCCGCCAGTAGAACTCCCTGCTCAGCACCGCGCCGACGAACGCGCCGAAGAACATCCCGAGGCTGATGTAGATCTTCCAGTAGTCGCCGTGCACCGGGAACACCACGTTCCAGAACGGGATCCGCGTCAGCTGCTCTTCGCCGATCACGGCTTCGGCGATCAGCCCGGTCATCATCGTCTCGCCGCCGCCCACGGTCCAGGCGCCGATCAGCAGGAACAGGAAGATGTCGAGCACGGCGATCGCGGCGAGCGCGAGCACCGGATCGAGCGTCTTGCGGAAGAACTCCATCCTCCCTCCTCCGTGGCGCCGCGCCGGGCGGCGGCGGTCGCGCATTCTTGTATGCTGGGCATTCTGTCGGGCCAGCGGCCGCCGGTGGTGGTAATTATTGCCAACCGGCGCGGCGGCAGGCAACGAACGACGGGGCCGGGCGGAGGGACGACCGATGAGCATCTACACCGAAGTCAGCGACGTCCTGGACCACATGTTCAACGCGTGCACGACGGCGCAGATCAGCGAATTCGTCCCGGAGAAGCGCGGCTTCCGCATCCACGGCCACAGCACGACGATCTCGCTCGAGCGCGCGTTCTGGAACGTGCTCGAGGACATGGCGCGCGAGAACCGCCTGACGCTGCCGCGGCTGGTCGAGCGCGTCCACGACGGCTGCCTGGTCGCCAACGACCGCAACATCGCGTCGTGCCTGCGCGTGATCTGCCTGAAGTACCTGAACATCTACGCGGCCTCGGGGACCTGACGCGGCCCCCCGCGGCTCAGCAACTCGCCGACAGCTCGTCCTCGCTCGCGGCCACGCGGCGCAGCAGCCGCGCCCAGCCCTCGTCGACGTCGGCCTGCAGCGCCTCGATCTCGTCGGGCCCCAGGTGCCGGTAGCGCCGCTGCAGCGCCAGGTAGTCGGCCACCGGGCGCGTGCGCGCGACGTGGTTCAGCGTGTAGCGCGTGCCGTCGCTGACCTCGTACAGCGGGAAGACGCCGCTCTCGACCGCGTAGCGCGCCGCCTGCAGCCCGCCGTCGTCGGGCAGCCCCCATCCGTCCAGGCACGGGATCAGCAGCGTCAGCAGGCGCGTGCCGCGCATCGCCTTCGCCTTGCGCACCTTGCGCACGAGGTCGGGCAGGTAGCCGGCGGTGGCGGTGGCCGCGTACGGCACGCCGTGCGCGGCCATGATCTCGGTCAGGTTCTTCTTGCGCGAGGTCTTGCCGGCCGGCGTCGA
>JANJTK010000258.1 GCA_024711155.1 Burkholderiaceae bacterium | reverse complement strand
CGATAGCGGCGGCGGCACCGCCAGCCTGTCGCGCGAACATGCGGTGCTGGTCAGCCCCGGCGGGCTGGTCACCGTCGCCGGCGGCAAATGGACCACCTACCGGCTGATGGCCGAGCAGGTGATCGACCGGGCGGCGCAGGTCGGTGGCCTGCCGGCGGTGCCGTGCACGACCGCCGTGCTGCCGCTGCACGGCAGCCCGCGGGCCGGTCGCGAGCGGCGCGGCGGAATGCGCAGCGGCGACGATTCGCCGCTCGCCCGCTACGGCAGCGATGCCGTCCTCCTGGCCGAACTGCCCGGGCAGGAGCGGCGCCTGCATCCGCGCCTCGACCTGAGCGAGGCGATGGTCCGCTTTGCCTGCCGCCACGAGGCGGCGCGGCGCATCGACGACGTCCTCGCCCGGCGCAGCCGCGCGCTGTACCTCGACGCGGCCGCCGCCGCCGAGTGCATCGAGGCGGTCGGCGCGATCATGGCCGAGGAGCTGCAATGGTCGGCGGAACAGCGCGCGGCGATGCAGGCGCAGGCGCAGCAGGAGGCGGCGCAGTTCCGTCTGGCCTGAGTTCGCCGGCGCCGGCGAAGTCGCTGGAACATGTCGGACGCCGGCCGTTCCAATAGAGTGTCGCCCGCCGAGTGCCGTCCGCCCCGCCGCGACGGAAAGGAAGGTTTCCGATGAGCCGAGCAAGCATCCCCCTGGTCAGCGCTATCGCCCTGCTGTTCGCCGTCACCGCCAGCGGCCAGCCGGCCCGGCTGGCCCCCGCCGACCAGGCCGCGGCCTTCGCGGCCGCCGGCTTCAAGCTGCAGGGCAAGCGCTGGCGCGGCTGCGACGATCCGACGGCGGGCTACCAGCCGGGCGCCATCGAGGCGGTACGCGACCTCAATGGCGACGGCCGCCCGGAAGCCATCATCAGTGAAGGCAGCAGCTATTGCTACGGCCATACCGGTTTCGGCTACAGCCTGGTCAGCCAGCAGGCCGACGGACGCTGGAAGCTGGTCACCCAGGGCACCGGCATCCTTGGCGTGCTCGACACGCGCGGCGCCGGCGGCTGGCCGGACCTGGAAATCGGCGGCCCCGGCTTCTGCTTCCCGGTATACCGCTGGGACGGCCGGAAATACGCGCAGCACCGCCACCAGTACGAAGGCAAGCGCTGCAAGCCGTAAGCGGCGCCCCGCCGGCACGGGAGGGTGGTGGCGCATAAATTTGCGGGCAATGGCATATTTCGTGAAATAGTTCGCTGACTGGCGCCGAGAGTTGCGCTAGCGTGGTAGTCGACACTTTCCCGGGAAGCCGATGACGGCGCTGTCATGTCCGATTTCGACAAGATCACCCTGCAGGCAATGGAGGCCACCGCCGCGGCCTCGGCGGCCTATCTCGACGCCTGCGACTCCGGGGCCGAGGGCGACCGGCTCGATCCCGAGTACTACCGCGCCTGTGGCGACCTGCTGCTGAAGATCTTCGCCCTGGTCGATCCGGAGCAGGACTTCCCCGATCTGCTGCGGCGCTCGCCGGCCGCCCGCGAGATCGCCGATTCGATCCAGCTGCGGCGGCGGATCGAGGCCGGCAAGCTCGGTTACCCCTGAGCACAGCGCCCCCCGGACGCCCTGCATCGCCCGCTGCTGGGGCGCCTGGAAACAATTGCTCACAGCCGGTAGCGGCGCCCAGCGGCTAAACTAGCGGCCATGCCAAACCTGTACCGCCGTCTTGTCCTGCTGTTGTGCTGCCTGAGCCTGCCGGCCGCCGCCGCCGGGCTGGCCGATCCCTTTGATACCGAGAGCATGGCGCCGCTGCGGCCGTCGCCGCAACTGGCCGCCCGGGTCGGCGAGGCGCCCTGCGCCACGGCGCTGCCGGCGACGCCGCTGACGGCGATTGATGCCGTCGACCTGGCCTTGTGCAACAACCCGCAGACGCGCGAGGTCTGGGCCGCGGCGCGCGCCCAGGCGGCGCTGGTCGGCGTCGCGCAGTCGGCCTGGCTGCCCGATCTCGACGGCCGCCTCGGCGTCAGCCGCAATTTCGCCGATAGCGGCAACCTCGACCAGCGCAATGCGGCACTGACGCTGTCCTGGCTGCTGCTCGATTTCGGCCAGCGCGCCGCCAGCAGCGAGAATGCCCGGCAACTGCTGGCCGCCGCCGCGGCGACCCAGGGTTCGACGGTGCAGGCGCTGTTCCTAGCCGCGCTGCAGAGCTATTACAACGCCCAGGCCTTCCGTGCCGCGGTGCGTTCAACCACCGAGGCCGAGCGTTCGGCGCGCGAGAGCTTCGCTGCCGCCGAAGCCCGCTACAAGGCCGGCGTCGGCACGCCGGCCGATCGC
>JANJTK010000034.1 GCA_024711155.1 Burkholderiaceae bacterium | reverse complement strand
GACTGGAGTTCAGACGTGTGCTCTTCCGATCTGTCCGCGTCGAGCTCAGCCGCGTCACGCCGCTGCGGTTGAGCAGGTGCGCGTCGATGCGCGCGACCTGCGGCGTCATGTCGGCGCGCACGCCGTGCGTTCGCCCGGACAACAGGTCGCCCCGCTGGAACGTGCGCGGGCCGAGGTCGGCCCCCGACCCGGTGAGCAGCGAGTCGAGATGCTCGATCAGCGGCGGCATCACCAGCTCGTAGCCGTAGGCGCGGTACAGGTCGAGCAGGCGCCGGCGCAGGTCCTCGATGCGGCGCGCTTCCGACGGCAGCACGTCGGCGATGTTCTCGGGCAGCAGCCAGCGCATGATGGACGTTCTCGGGCCTCTGGGCAGAATCGGGTCGGGGTTCGGGCCGGACTTCGGATCGGATCGGGCCGCGCGCGGCCCGACCGGGGCCGGCGCAGGCGGCAAAACCCGGTATTGTAGGGCTTCCCGGCCCCTGGCGGTGTCAGGAAGCGAGCACGAGGCCGATTCCGAGCAGCGCGGCCGCGAATCCGACGAAGCGGATCTGCCCGTCGCGCAAGCGGGCGACCTGCAGGAACACCTCGCGCCAGCGCGCCGGTGCCAGCAGCGGCAGCAGCCCCTCGATGACCAGCACCAGGCCGATCGCCCGCAGCCAGTCCCCGGACATCGTCAGCGCTGCCGTTCCGGCGCCTTGAAGTAGCGGAAGAATTCCGACGACGGGTCGAGCACCATGACGTCGCCGCGCGAGCGGAACGACGCCCGGTAGGCCTCGAGGCTGCGGTAGAAGCTCGCGAACTCCGGGTTCTGTCCGAAGGCCGCGGCGAACAGTCCGGCCGCCTTCGCGTCGCCATCGCCCTTGATGCGCTGCGCGTCGCGATAGGCCTCGGCCAGCACCACCTCGCGCTGCCGGTCGGCGTCGGCGCGGATCTTCTCGGACTCGGCCGCGCCGGTGGCGCGCCGCTCGTTGGCGACCTGCTTGCGCTCGGACTCCATGCGCGCGAACACGCGCTCGGACACCTCGGGCGCGAAGTCGACCCGCTTCAGGCGCACGTCGATGATCTCGACGCCGATCTGGCGCGAATCCTCGTCGACCTTCTTGCGCACGTTCTCGACCACCTGCGCGCGCGCCCCCGACACCATGTCGGCGACGGTGCGGCGCGCGACCTCGTTGTTCAGCGCGTCGCGCAGGCTGCGGTTGATGCGGTCGACGGCGATCGCCTCGCTGCCGGCCACCGAGCGGATGAAGGCCGGCGGTTCGACGATGCGCCACTTGACGAAGGTGTCGATCATCACGTTGAGCTTCTCCGACGTGATGAAGCGGTCGCTCTCTGCAGTGTCGACGGTCAGGATGCGCTTGTCGTAGAACACGACGTTCTGGAACGGCGGCGGCAGCTTGAAGTTCAGCCCCGGCTGGTCGATCACCCGCTTGATCTCGCCCAGCGCGTAGACGACCGCGAACTGGCGCTGGTCGACGACGAACACGGTGGACATCGCGAGCAGCAGCGCGACCAGCGCGCCGATGACGATGGGAAAGGTTTTCTGCATGGCGTGATCCCGGTGGTCGCCTTCAGCGGCTGTCGCGCTCGCGGCTGCGCAACGTGCCGGCGCGCGCCGCGGCGCTGGCCGCGTTTTCGGTCGCGGGGGCGGCGGCGGCCGGTTCCGGCGGGCGCGCCGGCTGGGCCGCGCCGCTTTGCTGGAGCAGGCGCTCGAGCGGCAGGTACAGCAGGTTGCCGGAACCGCGCGAGTCGAGATAGACCTTGCTGGTGTTGGCGAAGATCTCCTGCATCGTTTCCAGGTACATCCGCTCGCGCGTAACCTGCGGCGCCTTCGCGTATTCGGCGAGCACCTGGCGGAAGCGGCTGGCGTCGCCCTCGGCCGACGCGATGACACGCTGGCGGTAGCCGTCGGCCTCCTGCATCAGGCGCGCCGCCGTGCCGCGCGCCTTCGGGATCACGTCGTTGGCGTACGCGCGCCCCTCGTTGATCAGCCGCTCGCGGTCCTGCGCCGCCTTGTTCGCGTCCTCGAACGCGGCCTGCACCTGCTCGGGCGGCTGGACCTGCTGGATCGTCACGTCGACCACCGAGATGCCGGCCCGGTAGCGATCGGCGAGCGCCTGGATCTGCTTGCGCGCGTCCTGCGCGACCTGCTCCTTCTCCTCGTAGAGTACCTGGTCGACGCCGCTGCGCCCGACCACCTCGCGCATCGCGGTTTCGGCCGCCTGGCGCACGATCTCCTCGGGCACCGGTCCGAAGTCGTTGTTGAACAGGTAGTCCTTCGCGTCGCCGATCCGGTACTGCACCGTGAACTGCATGTCGACGATGCTCTGGTCCTGCGTGAGCATCAGCGACTCGCGCAGGGTCTTGTTGCGCACCGCGTTGCGATAGCCGACCTCGACCGTGCGCAACTGCTGGACGTTGACGATCTCGTTGCTCTCGATCGGGTACGGCAGGCGCCAGGTGAAGCCGGCGCGGTCGACCACCTGCTTGTACTCGCCGAAGCGCAGCACGATCGAGGCCTGCCCCTCCTGCACGATGTAGAAGCCGCTGCCCAGCCACAGCAGCAGCCCGACCAGCGCCAGCAGACCGATCCCGGCGCCCGCGCCCTTCATCGACGGGCCGTCGCCGCCGTCACCGCGCGGCTCGCGCGGGCCGCCGCCGCCGCGCCGGAACAGGCCGTTGAGGCGACGGTTGAAGTCGCGCCACAGCTCGTCGAGGTCGGGCGGACCTTCGCCTTGCGGGCGCTGCGGCGGGCGCGGGTCGCCCCCGCCGCCGCTGCGTCCCCAGCCGGGATCGTTGAGCGAGAGAATCGTGCGCAGTGGCTTCCACATGGCGGCGGTGGCGGTCGACGTAAGTGGGTTGAGGCGGCCGGGTGCTGGCGACAGGATCCGGGGGCCCGGGTTCAGGCGGCGCGCGGCGCGTCGGCCGCGTCGGCCGCGTCGGCATCGGGGGCTTCGTCCGCCGCCGCATGCCGCTCGGGCAGCTCGTGCTGGTCGGTGCGCAGCCGCGCTTCCTGCCACGCGGCGGCTTGCTGGTCGATCGCGGCCCGCAGCAACTCGATGCCCTCGCCCGACACGGCACTCAGCCAGACGCGGTCGATCCTACCATAGGGATCGAGCGCCACTTCGGGCGCCCGCGCGCAGCGGTCGATCTTGTTGTGCACGAGGAT
>JANJTK010000022.1 GCA_024711155.1 Burkholderiaceae bacterium | reverse complement strand
CTTCGGAAAACGCTCAATTGAACGCGAGCAGCACGCGGGTCGCCAGCCACAGGAACACCAGGCTTCCGGCCTCGAGCAGCAGCAAGTTCCGGAATTGGGAGCGCAGGCTGAACGCCGGGAGATGCGGCCAGCGCGCACGGGCCGACTGGTAGAGCCCGACGACCAATGCCAGTGGCAGATACAGCAGCAATGTGTAGCTTCGCGACAGGAAGAAGGCTGCCGCAAGACATCCGGTCAGCGAGTAGGCGAGGATTCGGGCGAGCCTCTGATGCTCGGCCCACGACGCGTCCGGATCTCCTGGGCGGGTCTTGCTGCGCGATGCCGGTGTCGCCGATATTGGTGGCGCCGGCCCTCGCAACAGGGCGGCCAGCATCATCACCGACACTGCGATCAGCGAGAACCAGAAGAAGTAACCGACCAGCCCCAGTTCGGCCGCGGCGAGCACGAACGAGTTGTGCGCGGTGCGGAAGTGGTGCTCGAGGAACTGGCCCCGACCGACCCCGAGCAGCGGATGGCTCTTGATCATCTGCACGCCCTCGTACCACGCCTCGATGCGGCCCGATGCGGAGGCTTCATCGGCGGAAATCTCGTCGATCCGATCCGGCGCGGCGATGACGAGCGCCGCCAGCAACACCGGCAGCATGAGGAGACTGCGGCGCCAGCCGTAGCGCAGCAGCGAATAGACCGCGAGCATCGATGCGAGCGCGACGATCGCGCCGCGTGAGTTCGTCAGGTAGATGCCGTAGAGCATGGCACCCGCCGACGCCAGTGCGAGCAGGCCCAGGATCTTGCTGCCGTCGCGGCGCACGAACGACAGCGCCATCGGTATCGTCATCAGCAGCGCCATCGCCAGGTCGTTGGGGTCGTGCAGGAATCCCACGTACCGGATGCGCTCGTGGATCAGCTCGACACCGGACCAGCCGATTCCGTTCGCGGCCTGCTCGACTCCGTGCCAGGCGATGATCGTGCTCACGACGGCGAGGAGCGCGAAGAGTTGCCTTAGCCTCTGTGGAGCATTCGACAGCGTTGCGGTGACGACGAACAGCACGACGACCGGCACGAAATCGACGAAAGCCTGGTACGCGCCGCCGAACCAGCGCACGCCGGAAGCGATCGAGATCGGCACGCACAGCATCAGTCCGAGAATCAGCGGATAGTGCGGTGCGTCGAAGCGCTTGCCGGCCACCGGGAGCCACGCCAGCAGCATCAGGCCCATCACGATCGGCAGCACCGGAATACCCTGAACCAGCGGGGCGTATTGCCGGTATTCGAACGGCCGCAGGTAGACGAGCGCAACGTAGAGCAGCAGCAGCGCGAACGGGAGCAGCGGGCTCGGGGCGACCCTTGCGCCGGACGACTCGCGGTCGCTGCGCAGCGACACCGGCCGGCCGGCGGCGCTTCCGGTGGCCGTCGGTGCGTTCACTTCGGGGCGTCGTCCTGCGACGGTCGCTTGAGCGCCGCGAGTACCTTCTTCAGCACGCCGTAGGTCATGCCGGTCGACGCTTCGAGGACCGCGACGCGGTTCTCGAGCTCGCTGACGCGGTCCTCGCCGATCGGCTCGGGTTCCGGCGCAGGCGCGGCATGGCCGTTGAGGGCGCTTGCGGCCGGGGCGGCCGCGACGCGCTGCAGGCCGAGCTCGTCGGCGAGTTCGGACGAGGTCTCGTCGACGTCCGCGCCGGAGATCGTGTGCCGCTCGGACAGGAAGGTGCCTAGCAGCAGCCGGTCGCACAGCGTGTTGATGCGGCGCGGCACGCCGGCGGTGCAGGCGAAGATCCGGTCGAAGGCGTCGTCCGCGAATTCGGGGTCGTTGTGCCAGCCGACGTGCCCGAGGCGGTGCTCGATGTAGCGCTGCGTCTCCTGGCGGTCGAGCGGCCCGAGGTGGTACGAGGCGATCACGCGCTGCTTCAGCTGCCGCATTTCGGGGCGCTGCATGATCAGGCGAAATTCGGGCTGGCCGACGAGAAAGCTCTGCACGAGCGAACTGGTGCCGCTCTGGAAGTTCGACAGCATCCGCAGCTCCTCGACCGCACGCGGCGACAGATTCTGCGCTTCGTCGACGATCAGCAGTGCGCGCCGGCCGGCAGCGTGCAGCTGGCGAAAGAACTCCTCGAGCCGGATCAGCAGGGTGGACTTGTCGAGGCCTTCGCTGCGCACGCCGAAGGCGGCGGCGACCAGGCGCAGCAGGTCGTCCGCCTCGACCTGGGTGCTGACAATCTGGGCGGCCTCGACGGTCTGGCTCGGAATCCTGCGCAGCATGTTGCGCAGTAGCGTGGTCTTGCCGGCGCCGACTTCGCCGGTGATGACGATGAAACCCTCGCCCTGGTGCAGCCCGTACTCGAGGTAGGCGAGGGCGCGCTTGTGGCCGCGGCTGCCGAAGAAGAAATCCGGGTCCGGGTTGAGCTGGAACGGCCTTGCCGACAGTCCGAAGAATGCTTCGTACACGGGCTCAGAATCTCCAGTCCATGGCGCCGTAGACGGCGTTCTCGCTGTAATTGGCGGTGGCCGCGCCTTCGCTGTCCTGGATCGCGCGGCGCACGCCCACCAGCGCGGTCGCGTCGCGCGCCAACCGGGTGTCGTAGCTGAGCGTCAGTGACCGCAGTCGAGTCTTGCGATACGGCGTGTTGTTCGTCAGTTCGCTCAGTCGGCCGCTCAGGTTCACGCTGCTGCGCCCGCCCAGCCGCCACTGCCAGGTTCCGGTGAGGCCCTGGTTCTCGGTGTACCCGATGAGCGTGGTGTCGATCGACGTGCCCGCGCCGCGCACCGTGCCGGTTGCCGTGACGACGGCGTCGAGCAGGGTGTCGCGCTCGCTGCGGTACGCCGTCAGGAACAGGCTGTTGCTGGCGCCGCGCCAGCCGAGCGCGACACGCAGCGTCCGGGTCAGCACGAGACCGTCGGTCACGACGCCCGCGCCGTCCGGAATGCCGTAGCCGGCGAGGAGGTTCTCGATGACCAGCTGCTGGTAGACGGGGTTGCTCAGTCCGCCGCCCGAAAAGAGGCTCGCGGGATCGAAGGTCAGCATCGACGCGTCGGCGCTGCTGACCACCGATCGCGCGTAGTTGAGCCCGAGCGTGAAACGCCCGATCAGGTGATTGAGCGACAGGTTTGCGTTGTGCCCGTAGTAGGTGTCGTTGAATTCGCCGCGCAGCGCGGTTCTCGTGCTCGGTGTCCAGTCGAAGAAGGCGCCGGGGCCCGTCCCGTGGTCCTTGCCCGCGTACACCAGCCGGTCGATCTGCTCGTGGCTCAGCACGCCGCCGACCCGCAAGCCCGGGCCCGCGCGATACCAGGCGCGCGCCTGCGAGGCTTGCCGGCCGAGCGCGGTGCCGCTGTCGTACTCGTAGCGATGCGCCTGGCTCGTCAGCGACCAGCCCCATCCGACGAAGCGGTTTCCGCTGACCACCGTGCCCTGGAGCGTCTGTTGCGTGCGGGTGAGCAGCTGGTTGGCGCTGCTGTCGATGAACCGGTGGCTGTACTGCGCGCGCCAGTCGGCCAGGGAGCCGAAGCGGCCCTGCACGTAGGGCGTCAGCGCGAGCGAGCGATACTGGGCGGTGTTGTCGCGCCGGCTGGTTGCGGCGTCGAAGCTCTGCACGCCGAATGCGTTCGGTGCGAAGCTGTAGGCCGACGCGTTGCCGGCGAGCCCGAAGGTCTCGCCGGCGAACAGGTGGTTGAACTGAGCGCGCAGGTCGGGGCGCAACCAGCT
Source organism: Burkholderiaceae bacterium (assembly GCA_024711155.1). Taxonomy (GTDB): domain Bacteria; phylum Pseudomonadota; class Gammaproteobacteria; order Burkholderiales; family Burkholderiaceae_E; genus Zeimonas. The sequence continues at coordinate 17,618 of JANJTK010000022.1, read as the reverse complement.
GTCGGATTCTCCGGAGCGCACGAAACTGCGCAGGCTCAGGTGGGCCTGGCCCTGCGTACGCGGCGTATTGATACGACCGTACAGGTAGGGAGAGGTCTCGAGGACGACCCCATCGCGTGCGATGGCCGCCGGTTCCAGCCCGATGTTGCTGGTGGCGGTGGCGGACGCCCGCACGCCCGGCACCAGCTGCCGGCTGGCCGAGGCTCCCGGATCGATTCCCGGCGCCGAGATCGGCGCGCCGATCATCGGCTGCAGCTGCGCCAGCGCCGGCCCGGCGCCGAGCGCGGTGGTCAGAACGAGCGCAAGCTGAGTCCGGCGCGCGCTTCTACGCCGCCGCTGTGCCGTATCCGTAGCCATAGCCGCCATAGTAGCCTGCCTGGGCGTTGCGTGACTTGTTCAACACCAGGCCGACCACTTCGCAACCGGAAAGCGTTCCGAGCGCGGCCTCGACCGATTCGCGCGGCGAGCCGCCCGCTTCGACGACCATCAGGACCTGGCCCATGTGCGTGGCCAGGACCCGAGCCTCCGTGGTGGGCAGCAGCGGCGGGGAATCGAACACGATCAGCGTGTCAGGATAGCTGACGGTGAGTCGATCGAGCAATTGCGACATCGCGTCGCTCGCGAGCAGTTCGGTGGCGTGCGCGTTCGTGCGTCCGGCTCCGAGAAGCGAGAGCTTGTCGACGTTGGTTTCGTGAATCAGGCTGGACAGCTCGGTCACGTCGCCGACCAGGTAATCCATCCAGCCGCGATCGACCTCGACGCCGAGTTCGCGCGCCAGACGGGGGCGCGCGACGTCCGCATCGACCAGCAGCACCTTGTAGTCGCGTTCGGCGGCGATGCTCAGCGCGAGGTTGATCGCGCAGAAGCTCTTCCCTTCGTCCGGCAGCGCGCTCGTCACCATGACGCGCTTGCCGTTGCGCACCGGCGCCGCGCCGCGTCCGAAGGCGTTCGCCAGCAACGGCCGCTTGATCACCCGGAATTCCTGCGCGATCTGAGTGCGCTCGCCGTCGGGCGTCACGAAGCCGCGCAGGCGCAGCGATTCGAGATGGATCCGCAGAGCAGCGCCGCCGGCGCTCTCCCGATCCAGCGGGAGCGGCGGCTCGACGCGAATCGGCGCCGCAGCCGGCGGCGGCGCCGCGGCCGCGGTTTCGACCGGAGCGAGTTGCGGCAACCGATCGACGAAACGCTCGACCGTGGTGCGCTTCTCCGCTGCACCGGGCGCGGATGAGGGTTCGGCGGCCACCGGCACCGCCGCCTCGGCCAGTTTGTTCGCTGCGCGTTCGATCAGGCTCATCGGTGGGACCTCGTCGCTCACATCGCCAGCCGGCGCAGCCAGGCGTAGGCCAGCAGCGCACCGAATGCCCCCAGGTACAGCAGGGCGCCGCCGGAAAAGAGCACGGTGGAGAGTCGCTCGCGGGCGCGCGAGGCGGCGTTGGACACGTACGACACGCCGCCGAAGACCGGCAGGTCGGTCGCGTTGCGAAGCGCGCGCAAGTCGAAGAAGGTCGGTCGCAGCTGGTCGCGCATCCACGCGGCCGACAGGCCGGCCAGGATCGACACGAAGAAGGCGGCCGTGAACAGCAGCGGGCGGTTGGGCTTGACCGGTTCCTCGGAAACCCGCGGCGGATCGACGACGCGGAAGTCGGACAGCGCCCCGGCCGACTCCATTTCTCCGGCCAGCTGGGCGGACTCGCGGCGCGCGATCAGCTGGTCGTAGTTCCGCTTGTCGACCTCGTAGTCGCGGTTGAGCTGCACGTACTCGGCCTCGACCTTCGGGATCGTGCGCGCGGCATCGCGGGTCTGCGCCAGTTGGCGCTCGACGTTGCTCAGGCGCGCCCGCGCGGTGGCGACGCGCGCCTCCGCGTCCGCCAGCCGCAGGCGAAGCTCCTGGTAGACGGGGTTCGCGATCTGGGCCGCGCGAGCGCCGGCCGTGGCCGTCTCGGGATTCGCGGCCGCGGCGGCACGCTCGGCCTCTAGCGTGGCGAGCACGCGCCGGCTACCGATCACGTCAGGGTGCTGCTCGGTGAAGCGCGTGCGCAGGTCGTCGAGGCGAGCGCGGGCGGCGTCGATCCGCAGGTCGAGCTCGGTGCGCAACGCCGGTGCTGCAGGGGCCACCGCGCCGCCGGCGATCGAGGGCCTTTCGCCGGTGAGCTGGCGCTGCATCGCGTCGCGGGCGAGCTCAGCCTGCTGCAACTCGAGCCGCGCGTCCGCCTGCTGACGCTGCAATTCGCCGGTGCGCTGTACGTAGCCTTGCGCGAGATTGGGCATCACGTCGAGGTGACGCAGCTTGAAGTCCTTCAGCTTCTCCTCGGACTCGAGGAGCTTCTTCTCGTACTGCTTGATCTGCTCGTCGATGAAGCGGCGCGCTTGCTCGCTGTCGCGTCGCTTGTCGCCGAGGTTCGACTCGACGAAGATGTTCAGCAGCGACTGCACGACGCGTTGGGCCGATTTCGGGTCGGCGTTTTCGTAGCGGATCGTGTAGAGGTTGTCGGAGGCGCGCGCGTTGCGCGAGACCCCCTCGAATTTCAGCGCCTTCTCGAGCCCGTCGACGATGCCACTACGCTCGGCGGGCGTGGTCGCCTTGAGATCCAGGTCCGACAGCCGCGCGACCCGCTCGAGGTTCGGCCGGTTCAGCAGTGTGCGACCCATCATCGCGACCTGCTGGTCGACGTTCGGCTGCACTGCGAGTCCCTGCATCAGGGGCTTCAGGATCGACTGCGTGTCGACGTAGACGCGGGCCGTGGCCTCGTACTGGCGCGGGATCGCCAGGATCACCGCGATCCCGGCGATGCCGACGCCGATGGCCGTCGCGAGCCCCCACCAGCGGTAGGCCCAGAGCGCCCTCGCGAGCGAGCGGAGTTGGCCGAGCATTTCCTGCATTGCGGTCTTCCGGAGAGGGACGAGGGCGCGGGTTCGATCAGAACCAGCTCTCGGGAATGATGATCACGTCGCCGGGCAGCATCTCGACGTTGGCCGACACGTCGCCGCCCTTGAGCAGGTCGGCGAGCCGGACGCTGTACTCCTTGTTGTTCTCGGCGGCGCGCACCAGCACGGCGCGGTTCCCGGCGGCGAACTCGGTGATGCCGCCGACGGCGATCATCACGTCGAGCAGCGTCAGCTTCTGGCGGTAAGGCAGCGCCTGCGGGCGCGCGGCCTGGCCGACGACGCGAATCTGCTCGCTGGTCGGACCGGCGAAGCTCTGCACGATGACGGTGACGACCGGATCCTGGATGTACTTCTTCAGCCGCGTCTCGATCTCCCGCGCCAGTTCGGACGGGTTCTTGCCGATCGCGACCATGTCCTCGTTCAGCGGCGAGGTGAACTTGCCGTCGGGCCGCACCGGCACCGTCGCGCTCAGCTCGGGATTGCGCCAGACGACGATGTGCAGCGAGTCGCCCGGTCCGATCACGTACTTGTATTCGGGCACGGCTGCCTTGGCGGGAGCCGGCGGGTGCTGACTCGTGGCGCAGCCAGCCAGGCCAGCGGCCACCAGCAAGGTCCCCACCGTAGTGCTCAGCCTGGACGCCAGCGCGGAAAACAGCCGATTCATCGTTCGCTCCCGGAAGGATTCCCCGCTTTCCGGCAATGCCGGGGCTGGGGCGGAATTCGTGTCAGTGACGGCACTTAGCTTACAGAGTTGCGGTTTCAGTTCAACTCCGACCGTCGCGCGGCCGCTGCAAGCGGGCGGGCGGCGCGGATTGGTGTGAATCTGACAACGGCGGGTCAGGGGCCGCGAGGAACTATCGCACTCGCACCGCCAGTTTGGGGGGGCCGTCGGTCTTGCCTGCCAACGGCGACGCGTCGGCGATGCGGGCATCGAAGGGATGGCGGTCGTGCGGGTATAGCGCGCGGATCCGGGCGACGTAGGCCATCGTTTCGGTGTACGGCGGCACGCCGCGGAAGCGATCGACCGTTCGTTCGCCGGCATTGTAGGCGGCCAACGCGAGCACGACGTCGCCGCGGAAATAGGACAGCAGCCAGCGCAGGTAGCGGATGCCGCCGCGGACGTTGTCCACCGGATCGAGAATGTTCGCCACCGCGAAGCGCTCGGCCGTTTCCGGAATCAGCTGCATCAACCCCTGCGCGTTCTTCGCCGAGCGCGCCGCCGGGTCGAAGCCCGACTCCGCGCGCATCACGGCGAAGACCAGCCGCGGATCGAGGCGGTGCTCGCGCGCGAGGCCGAGCACGATCTGGACCAGCTTGCGGCGGTCGATCGAGACCGGGGCGTCGCTGAACTCGGCGGGGCGCTCGACGACCGGCGTCGGACCGTGGTCGATGCGCGCGCGGCCCGGTTCGGTCGCGACCTGCACCGGGGCCTGCAGGCAGTCGGGGAGCTTGGCGGCGCTGCCGCGGATCAGCTGCGCGAGGCGCTCGCCCATGCCGCTGCCGAGCGCGGCGGCGCGGCGGAACAGCGTGTTGGCGACCGAGTCGTCGCGCTCGACGCCGCGGCCGTTGGCGTACATCCAGCCCATGCGCAGCAGCGCGTCGGGATAGTCGAGGCGCGCGGCGGTGCAGTAGAGCGCGTGAGCCTTCGCGGGGTCGCGCGTGATGCCCTCGCCGTGTTCGTGCCGGATGCCGGCCTCGACGAACTCGCGTGCGCGCTCCTCGACCGCTTGCACCGGTGCCTCTTCGCCGACGGCCCACGCGCTGCGCGGCGCGAGCGCGGCCGCGCACGACAGCGCGACGGCCGCGAGCGCGAGGGCGCATCGAACGGACGGTCGCTGGCGCGGCTTCATCGGTGGCTGCTGCAACTGAACTCTCACCCTGCGCATTGTAAGATTCCGGCCCGGGCACGCGATGAATAATTCCTCGTTGCCGGCGTTGCCTGCCCCTATAGTGCGGGGCTCCCACATACCGGAATCGGGCGTCACACCATGAGCATCGTTGCCGTTGTCGGCCTGGGTTACGTCGGCCTGCCGCTCGCCGTCGAGTTCGGCAAGGTCTTCGAGACGATCGGCTACGACCTGTCGCGCTCGAAGATCGAGCATTTCCGCCGCCAGGAGGATCCGACCGGGGAGGTCACGCGCGAGCAGTTCGAGGCGGCGGCGCGGCTCACGGTCACCGACGACGCGGCGCAACTGGCGCGGGCCGACTTCCTGGTCGTCGCGGTGCCGACGCCGGTCGATGCCGGCCACAATCCCGACTTCTTTCCGCTGGTATCGGCGAGCGAAACCTGCGGGCGCCACATGAAGCGCGGCGCGACGGTGGTCTACGAGTCGACGGTCTATCCCGGCGCCACCGAGGAGGTCTGCATCCCGGTGCTCGAGAAGCACTCGGGGATGAAGTGGAAGACGGACTTCCACGTCGGCTATTCGCCGGAGCGGATCAACCCCGGCGACAAGGAGCACACGCTGGCGCGGATCGTGAAGGTGGTCTCGGGCGACGACGCGCAGACGCTGGAGAAGGTGGCGGCGCTCTATGGCGCGGTGGTGAGCGCCGGTGTGCACAAGGCGAGCAGCATCAAGGTGGCCGAGGCCGCGAAGGTGATCGAGAACACGCAGCGCGACCTCAACATCGCGCTGGTCAACGAGCTGGCGATGATCTTCGATCGCATCGGCATCGACACGCTCGAGGTGCTGAAGGCGGCGGGCACGAAGTGGAACTTCCTGCCGTTTCGACCCGGACTGGTCGGAGGCCACTGCATCGGCGTCGACCCGTATTACCTGACGCACAAGGCCGAGATGCTCGGCTATCACCCGCAGGTGATCCTGGCGGGCCGGCGCATCAACGACGGGATGGGCGCGTTCATCGCGCAGCGCACGGTCAAGGAGATGATCTCCGCCGGCTTCCACGTGAAGGACGCGCCGGTGATCGTGCTCGGGCTCACGTTCAAGGAAGACGTGCCGGACCTGCGCAACTCGAAGGTGATCGACGTCGTGCGCGAGCTCGAGAGCTACGGCGCGCGGGTCTTCGTTCACGACCCGGTGGCGGAGGCCGACGAGGCGCGCCACGAGTACGGGGTCGACCTGGCGGCGTGGGACGAATTGCCGCAGGCGGCGGCGATCGTCGCGGCGGTCTCGCATGCGCGCTATCGCGAGCTCGGGCTCGACGCGATCGCGGCGAAGGCGCAGCGCGGCGCGATCTTCGCCGACGTGAAGGCGGCCTTCGATCCGGCGGCGGTCGCAGCGGCCGGGCTGCGGCTGTGGCGGCTGTGAGCGTGGCGGAGCGCGGCGCGGCGGGGGCGGGCGCGAACGCGGCGAACCTGGAGCTGCTGCGCGCGGGCGCGCGCGGCTGGCTCGTCACCGGCGCGGCCGGCTTCATCGGCTCGAACCTGGTCGAGACGCTGCTGCGCGGCGGCCAGCACGTGGTGGGCCTCGACAATTTCGCGACCGGCTTCCGGCGCAACCTCGACGAGGTGCGCGCGCTGGTCGGCGAGGACGCCTGGCGGCGCTTCCGTTTCGTCGAGGGCGACCTGTGCGACGAGGCCGCGTGCCGCGAAGCGGTGACGGGGGCGGGCGGCGCGGGCGTCGACGTGGTGCTGCACCAGGCGGCGCTGGGGTCGGTGCCGCGCTCGATCGAGCAGCCGCTGCGCTCGTTCGCGGCCAACGTCGACGGCTTCGTGAAGCTGCTCGAAGCCGCGCGGCAGGCCGGTGTGCGGCGCTTCGTCTACGCGTCGTCGAGCTCGGTCTACGGCGACCACGAGGCGCTGCCGAAGGTCGAGCCGCAGGTCGGCAAGGTGCTGTCGCCGTACGCGGCGACGAAGGCCGCCAACGAGCTGTTCGCCGACACCTGGGCGCGCGTCTACGGCATGACCTGCGTCGGCTTGCGCTACTTCAACGTGTTCGGGCCGCGCCAGGATCCCGACGGCGCCTACGCGGCGGTGGTGCCGCGCTGGGTGGCGTCGCTGCTGGCCGGCGAACCGGTGTGGATCAACGGCGACGGGCTGACCAGCCGCGACTTCTGCTACGTCGCCAACGCGGTGCAGGCGAACCTGCGCGCCGGCCTGGTCGAATCGCTGCCGGCGCCGCACGAGGTCTTCAACGTCGCGGTGGGCGAGCGCACGACGCTGCTCGAGCTGTTCGAGGCGATCCGGCGCGCGCTGGTGGCTGCGGACCCCGGTCTCGCCGCGAAGCTCACGGGCGTCGAGCCGCGCTTTCGCGACTTCCGCGCCGGCGACGTGCGCCACTCGCTGGCCGACGTGGGCAGCGCGCGCCGGCTGCTCGGCTACGCGCCGACGCACCGGCTCGACGAGGGGCTGGCCGACGCGATCGGGTGGTACGTGGGCTACGTCAGCCGGCGCTGACGAGTCGGCGGGGCCCGAGAGGTTGGCGGCCGCCGAGGCGGCCGCGGGTCAGAGTTTCGCCTGCAGCGCGCGCGCCGCGTCGGCTGCGGGTCCGCTGGGGGTCGTCTTCAGCAGCTGCTCGAGCTGCGTCTTCGCGCCCGCCTTGTCGCCGGTGGCTGCGAGCGCCTCGGCCAGGTGCAGTCGCAGCTGCGGATTCGCCGGCGCCAGCGCGACCGCCTTCCCGAGCATCTCGAGCCCCTTGCGGTCGCCCCTCGACAGCAGCACGACGCCGTAGGTGTCGGCGATCGCGGCCGAATTCGGCGCCGCCTCGTAGGCCCGCCGCGCGTAGTCGAGCGCACGCGGATCCTTCATCTGGTAGAGCGCCCACGCCGAGTTGTTCAGCGCCAGTCCGTTGCGCGGCTCCTTTTCGATGACGGCCGCGTAGTGCTCGAAGGCGGGTTTCCAGTGCCCGCGCGCGACTGCGGTGTCGCCGGCATACAGTCGCAGCGCAAGGTTGGCCGGCTCGGCGCGGATCCAGTCGCGCAGGAAGCGCTCGGCGTCGTCGTCGCGCCGCGCCGCCAGCATTGCGCGGTGCGCCTTGGCGCCCAGCGCCATCGTGCGCTGCTGCGTGAAGGCGTCGCGGTAGCGCGCGCTGGCCTCGGCCCACTTGCCGTCGGCGGCGAGCAGGTCGCCTTCGAGCGCGGCGCCGGCGACCTTCTGCTTGTCGGTGGCGCGCATCCGCGTCGCGATGCGCATCGCTTCGTCCTTCTTGCCCTGCCGGTGCAGCAGCAGCGCGGTGCCGACCTGCGGCTCGACGGCCTTCGGATCGAGGCGCAGCCACTTCTCCCAGGTGGCGAGCGCCTGTGCCTGCTGGTCGCTGCGCAGGAACGCCGCGGCGAGCAGATCGAGCACCTGCGTGTTCTCGGGCGCCCGGATGGCGGCTTCCTGCAGCATCGGGATCGCATCTTTCGGCGCGTTGGTCTCGAGCAGGTAGCGCGCGCTGGCGATCACCGGCAGCACCGAGTCGGGATTGACCTCGCGCGCCTTCTTCAGGTCGGCCAGGATCTGTTCGCGGGTGCCGCCGGTGCGCGCGGTCAGCGTGGCGATCGCGACCGCCGCCGGCGCGTTCCTCGGATCCTTCGCGAGCACCGCTTCGTAGCGCCGGCGCGCATCGGCCGGACGGTTCTCGCGCAGGTCGAGCGCCGCGAGGTTGGCAGCGGCCGAGAACCACGCCGGGTCGATCTTCAGCGCCGCCTCGAACGCCGCGCGCGCGCCGGCGGGGTCGTTCTTCGCCAGCAGCACGGAGCCGCGCAGCGCCGGCGGCATCGGGCTCTGCGGCGCCTTCTTCTCGAGCCGGCCGGCCGCGGCGAGCGCCTTGTCGAACTGGCGCTCGCGCACGTAGGCCATCACCAGCGCGATGTCGGCCTGCAGGTTGGCGGAATCCAGTTCGACCGCCTGCTCGAGTTCCTCGATGCCGCGCGCGACGTTGCCGGCGGCGAGGTGCGACATGCCGAGTCCGGCGGCCGCGCGCGCGTCTTCCGGGCGCAGCTTCGCGGCGCGCTCGAAATACGCGGCGGCCGCCGCGGGTTCGTTGAGCTTGAGCGACGCTTCGCCGGCGATCGTCAGCGCGACCGGGTCGGGCGGGTTGGCGCCGAGCGGCACGCGCACGGCCTCGAGCGCGCGGTCGGGCGCGTTCATTCGCAGGTAGGTGGCGCCGAGCACGCGGTAGCCGACCGGATTGGCCGGCATGCGCTCGATCATCGTGCGCGCGTGGCGCTCGGCCTGTTCGAGCGACTTCTGCTGCAGGTTCAGCACCGCCGCCAGCGCCACCGCCGGGAGGTAGTCGGGCGCCATCCGCAGCGCTTCGTTCGCTGACGTGAGCGCGCTCTCGAACTTGCGGTCGCGCATGTCGATCATGGCGCCGAGGTAGTGCGTGACCGGCGCGCGCGCGGCAAGCGCGCGCAACTCGTCGTGGCGCTTGCGCGCGCCCGGGATGTCTCCGAGGTCGAGCGCGAGCGAGATCAGCTTCGCGCGGCTCTCGGGATCCTGCGGCGACGCGTCGGCGACCTTGTCGTAGAGCGCGCGCGCGGCGTCGAGGCGGCGCTCGGCGATTTCGAGGTCGGCCTTCAGCGTCAGAGCGTCGACCGAGTCCGGGTGGCGCTGCAGGATCGCGTCGACGCTGGCGCGCGCGGCGGCGCGGTCCTTCACCGCCTGCACCGTTGCCGCTCCGACCTGCGCCGGCACGTGGTCGGTTTGCGCGGCGAGCGCGGCGGCGAAGCTCTTCGTCGCTTCGGCCGGCTGCCCGAGCCGCAGGTGCGCGCGCCCAACCGAGGTCAGCGCCTGCGCCTGCGCGTCCGGCGTGCCGAGGGCAATCCCCTGGCCCTCGGCGACGACCTCCTTGTACAGGCCGAGCCGCAGCATCGCGTCGAGCATCGGCGGCACCGCCTGTTCGGCCGGGTAGCCGAGTTCGCGGGCGCGCCGGTACTCCTTCTCGGCCGAGCGCTGGTCGTTGACCGTTCGATACAGCCCGGCCAGCAGGAAGCGCGCCTCGGCGTGGTTGCCGTCCTGCTGCAGCAGGTTCTTCAGGTGGATCTCGGCGGTCTTGATCTCGCCGGAGGCGAGCGACGCGCGCGCCTTCGACAGCAGCGCCTCGGGCTTTTCGGTGCCGGTGCAGGCGCCGACGGCCAGGGCCAGCAGGCAGGCGGCGGCGACGCGGGAGAGCGGGGCGAGGGGGCTCATCGGGGTGACTCCAGTGGCGTCGCGCGGGGCGGCTCAGCGTAGCCCGAAGCGGTTCAGAAGATCGTAGAGTGTCGGGCGGCTGATGCCGAGCAGGTCGGCGGCGCGCGCGACGCTGCCGTCGGCGTGGTTGATCGCTTCGACGACTGCGCGGCGCTCGGCTTCGTCGCGAACGTGGCGCAGATTCAGCGCCAGCGGCTCGCCGCCGGCCTCGAGGCCGAGGTCGGCCGCGGTGATGGTCTTGCCGTCGGCCATGATCACCGCGCGCTTGATGCAGTTCTCGAGTTCGCGGATGTTGCCCGGCCAGCGGTGGCGCGCGATCGCCTCGAGCGCGTCGTCGCCGAGCGCCAGCCGCGGGCGCCCGTTCTGCGCGCCGAAGCGGCGCGCGAACGCATGCGCGAGCAGCGCGGCGTCGCCGGCGCGGTCGCGCAGCGGCGGGATCGTCACGACGATCTCGCCCAGCCGGTAGAAGAGGTCCTCGCGGAAGGCGCCGGCGGCGATCAACTCGCGCAGGTTGCGGTGTGTCGCGCAGACCACGCGCACGTCGACCGCGATCTCGGTGCGGCCGCCGATGCGTTCGATCTTGCGCTCCTGCAGGAAGCGCAGCAGCTTGGCCTGCAGCGGCAGCGGCAGGTCGCCGATCTCGTCGAGGAACAGCGTGCCGCCGTCGGCGACCTCGATCTTGCCCTGGGTCTGCTTGACCGCGCCGGTGAAGGCTCCCTTCTCGTGGCCGAACAGTTCGGACTCGAGCAGGTTCTCGGGAATCGCAGCGCAGTTGATCGCGACGAAGCGCTTGTCGGCGCGCGGCGACAGCTGGTGCAGCGCGCGCGCGAGCACTTCCTTGCCGGTGCCGGACTCGCCGAGCAGCAGCACGGTGGCGGCGGCCGGCGCGAGCCGCTCGACCTGGCGGCAGATCTTGAGCATGCCCGGATCGCGCGTGAGCAGGCCGTCGAGCGGCATCTCGGTGGTGCCGCGCGTGCGCAGCTCGCTGTTCTCGCGCTCGAGGTCGGCGAGGCGGAACGCGCGGTCGATGACGGTGTTCAGCAGCTCGGCCTCGAAGGGCTTGGCGAAGAAGTCGTAGGCGCCCAATTCGACCGCCTTCAGCGCGTTGCCGCGGTCGTTCTGGCCGGTCAGCACGATGACCTTGGTCGTCGGCGCGGCGGCCAGGATCGCCTGCAGCGTCGCGAAGCCCTCCGAGGTGCCGTCGGCGTCGGGCGGCAGGCCGAGATCGAGCGTGACGACCGCGGGTTCGTGGCGGCGCAGCGCTGCCAGCGCGGTTTCGCGGTCGCCGGCGAACACGAGTTCGAAGCGGTCGAAGGACCAGCGCATCTGCTTCTGCAGGCCGACGTCGTCCTCGACCATCATCAGCACGGGCCGCTCGTCAGCCATCTACGCTCCGATCGGTTGCGTCCGCGCGGCGCCGGACAGCGGCAGGCGGATCGTGAAGACGGTGCCTTCGCCCTCGGCGCTGCGCACGTCGAGCCGGCCGCCCAGTTCGCGCACGTATTCGCGGCTCTCGAAGGTGCCGATGCCCATGCCGTGCGCCTTCGTCGAAACGAAGGGCCGAAACAGCCGGCTGCGGATGAAGTCCTCGCTCATGCCCTTGCCATTGTCCTCGACTTCGATCAGCGCCTCGTTCCCGTCTCGGCGCGCCAGCACCCGGATCTTGCCCGACGGACCGCTCGCTTCGGCCGCATTCTGGATCAGGTGGCCGATCACGCGCTCCAGACGGTCGCGGTGGGCGAGCACCGAGGCCGAATCGACCGATGCGTCGACGACGATCTCCGGCTCGGGCCTCAGGCCGCCGCGGGCGGCGGCCGCGCCGGCGATCGCCGCGGCCAGCGGCACCGGCGCCGGTTGCTCGACCGGACGCGCCCCTGCCCGCAATTGGAGCAGCAGGCCCTGCATGCGGTCCATGACGTTTTCCACCGTGGCCAGCATGTCGGCCTGGAATTCGGGGTTATCGCGGTGCCGCTGTGCATTCTTCGTCATCAGGCCGAGTTGCGCGACCAGGTTCTTCAGGTCGTGCACGACGAAGGCCGACATCCGGTTGAACGACTCGAACTGGCGCGCCTGCACGAGCTCCTCGACCGCGCGCTTGACGCCGACGTAGCTGGCCGCCTGGCGGGCCGCGCTCTTGAGCAGGTCGCGCACCTCCCAGTCGACCGCCAGCGGTGCGAGCGGGCGCAGCAGCATCACGAAGCCGAGCAGTTCCGGACCCAGCAGCAGCGGCACCACCAGCCAGGCCTCGTCCTGCGCGCCGAGGTCGGCAGGCAGCTCGAGGCCCTCGTAGCGTTCGCGCTGCGAGCGCCATTCGCCGACGTCGAGCACCCACTCGCGTTCGCGCAGCAGCGCGAGCATCGGGTCGTCGGCGGGGACGGTTGCGCGCGGCCCGTGGTAGTTGACGGTGGCCGCGCAGGCGTACGCGTCGCCTTCGCGCAGCCACACGGCGCCGCCCGCGCTCTCCAGCGGCGCCGCCAGCGCGCGGACCACCCGGTGCGGCAGGCTGGCGGACTCGTCGGCCGGGTCGCCTTCGGACAGCGTGCGCGTCAGGCGCAGCCACTCGGTGCGGTAGTCGAACCGGTAGGAAAAGAAGTGCTTCGACAGGAACACGCGCAGCCGCGCGCGCACGGCGCCCGACGCGAAGAACAGCAGCAGTGCGATGACCGAGCCGAACAGCAGCAGCGCCTGCACGACCTCGCCCCACGCGCCGCCGAAGGCCCGGATGTAGTAGCCGCCGCCGGCGACCGCCAGCAGGTAGGCGCCGGCCGCGAACAGCGCGGTGGAGTGGAACACCATCTGGCGCGACACCCCGATCTCGAGCCGCCAGCCGCGGTTGCGCGCGGCCGAGATCGCGATCAGCGGCACCAGCAGGGCGTTGGCGTAGCCGCGCGCGATCCACCAGGCCGGATTCAGCCGCGCGTAGAGCATCGCGTCGCTGTACATCAGCAGGTCGAAGCCGAACAGGGCCGCGAGTCCGATCGCCAGGAACTTCAGCGCCCAGCGCCGCTCGTCGGTGCCGTTGCGGTAGGCCTGCTCGAGGCACACCAGGCCGAGGACGGCGAGCACCGTGCTGGCCGTGAACAGCAGCTGCCGGCTGGCTTCGATCCAGCCGAGGGCGATCGACGCGGCGGCCACCGCGGAAGCGATTGCGAGGCCATGGCGGCGCGTGCGCGCGGCCGGGTCCTCGGTTGCGGTCGCACTCGGGGCGTTCGGCGAGGGGATCAGCCACAGCAGCAGCGCGATCCACGCGACGCTGCGCAGTTGTTCGAGGACGTCGGCGGCGACGTGCGCGCCGGCGACCGGCAGGAGCGCCAGCGTGGTCGCCAGCGCCCACGCGAACTGCACGCCGACGGCGGCCAGCAGCAGCCTTCCGACCCGGTTGCCGCGGCTGCGCACCGTCAGCAGCGCGGCGAGCCCCAGCCATGCGACGGCCGCCAGTGCGAAGCCGACGATCCCCAGCAGGCGCGGGTCCATCGGGCGCTACCGCGCTCCTTTGCCGAGCAGCACCACCTGGACGGTTTCGATCAGGATCAGCAGGTCGAGGAACAGCGAGTGGTTCTTGACGTAGTACAGGTCGTACTGCAGCTTCGCGAGCGCATCCTCGACCGACGCGCCGTACGGATAGCGCACCTGCGACCAGCCGGTGACGCCGGGCTTCACGCTGTGCCGGACGTCGTAGTAGGGGATTTCCTCGAGCAGCTGGCGCACGAAGTACGGCCGCTCGGGGCGCGGCCCGACGAAGCTCATGTCGCCGCGCAGCACGTTGAACAGCTGAGGCAGTTCGTCGATGCGGGTGCGGCGCAGGATGGCGCCGACGGTGGTGATACGGGCGTCGTTCTGTCCGGCCCAGCGCGGGGTGCCGTCCTTTTCGGCGTCCTGCACCATCGTGCGCAGCTTCAGGATCGTGAATGGCACGCCACCCTGGCCGACGCGTTCCTGCCGGTAGAACACCGGGCGCCCGCTCTCGAGCACGATCGCGATCATCGCGACCAGCATCAGCGGCAGCGCGACGGCCAGCAGCATCAGGCTCGCGAGCACGTCGAACGAGCGCTTGACCATGTCGCGGAACAGCCCCTGGTCGAAGCCCTGGCTGAAGATCAGCCAGCTTGCGCGCAGGTTGTCGACCTTGAGGATGCCCATCTCGCGCTCGTAGAACGACGTCAGGTCCATCACCGTGACGCCCTTGAGCTTGCAGTCGAGCAGTTCGCGCAGCGGCAGCACTCCGCCGCGCCGCTCGCGCACCGCGAGCACGACTTCCGACACGCGCAGTTCGCGCACGGTGCGCAGCAGGTGCTCGTGGTCGATGCGGCGATTGCCGTGCGGCGTGTCACGGTCCGGGACGACCGGATAGAGTCCGGCGTACTGGATCGTGCGGTCGCGCGCGTCGTGCAGCAGCCGGATCACTTCCTCGGCTTCGCCGCCGTTGCCGAGCACCAGCACCCGGCGCTTCGGCAGGCCGATGTCGGTGACGCGGAAGAACATCAGCCGCACCAGCATCACGCCGCCCAGCGCCAGCACCGAGGTGGCCGCGAACACGCCGCGGCCGACGTAGGTGTCGGGGAACAGGTAGAACACCGCGCTCATCACCAGCAGCGACAGCCCGTACGCGACGACCAGCCGCTGGACGGTGGTGCGAAACGGCTCGGCCTGCGCCTGGTACAGGCCGAGGCCGGTCATCATCATCAGCATCACTGCGGTGAACAGCGCCGCCGGGATCATCGGCAGCGGTGCCTGCTCGCCGATGAAGCGCAACTGGAACCCCAGCACCATCGCCTGGAACAGCACGATGGTTTCGAGCAGCGTCATCAGCAGGACGCGCACCGACAGGTAGTGATTGAAGATTCGGACCATCGCTCGCTTCGGGTCGCGCCTTTTCAGGCTTCGACGGACATCTTGCAGGCCGGATCGTGGCGCCGGTATGACATTCCGCACGCAGCGCGCCACCTGTCGCGAGGGCGCTGCGTGCCCGGCCGGCGCGCGGTGCACGCAGCCGGAACCTGCAAGGATAGGCCAGCTGCGCGAATCGTGCAGCGCCTGGAGTTCCGGAATGTTGACTGGCGGCAAGGTGCTGCGGCCTTGCCGTCAGCCGGCCGCTGGGCGAGATCGGGTGGCGGGGTTCTGCCCGGCCGGATCCTTGCCGGCCGGGGCCTGGCGGACCGGGTCCTGCCCGAAGTAATCGGCGAACAGCGCGTACAGCCGCGGGTAATGCCCCTTCAACCTCCGTGGGTCGGTGAAGAAGGCCTCGGCGGCCACCGCGAAGAACTCGCCGGGGTCGGTCGCTGCGTACGGATCGAGCGGCAAGCGCTCGAACCACGCGTCGGCCTGCGGCGATTCGGGGTCGACGTGGCGCGGAATCGCCGCTTCGACGGCGTCGAGCCGCGCGCAGAAGTCCTCGTAGGCGCCGGTCATCGTCGCGCTCCAGCGCGGCCTGAGCGCGGCCGGCAGCGGCGGCGCGCCATCGGCGGCTCCGTCGGCCATGTCGAGCTTGTGCGCGAATTCGTGGATGACGACGTTGTAGCCGGGGCACTGCGCCGACGGATCGGCGTCGGGCCACGACAGCACGACGGGCCCGCCTTCCATCGCCTCGCCGGCGAGCTCGTCGTCGTACTCGTGGACCACGCCGGCGTCGTCGATCGTGCGGCGCGGCGCGACGAAGCGGTCCGGATAGACGACGATCTCGACGAAATCGCGATAGGCGGACAGACCCAGGTGCAGCACGGGCAGGCAGGCCTGGATCGCGATGCCGACGCGCGCCTCGTCGTCGACTTCGAATCCGGCCGCGCCGGAGAACTGCTTCTCGGCCAGGAAACGCTCGCAGCGCTGCTTCAGCAGTTGCAGGCCGGCACCGTCGAGGTGCGCGAGGAAGGGCAGCGCATCGGCAACGCGTTGCCATAGTCGAGGGTCGATCGGCGCCGCGCGGGAGCGGCCCAGGAGCCTGTCGAGCATGCCGGGATCTTTGCAGTGAGTCGGATCGTGGAATCGCCGGGCGCCTGCCTGCCTATAATCGGTCGCATCGAGTGTAACCGGCAAGCGCGCGGCGAGCCGGCCGATGCGGCCGCGCGAGCGCGGGGCGAGGTGGCATGACGACGCAGGCGGGCGGCGCCGAAGGCGCGACGGGCGAATCGGTGGCCGGGTTGCCGCCGCTGGTGGTGCGCGCGCTCGCGTGGGCGGCCGAGCGCACCGGTGATGCGTGCGGGCGCAGCGGCGAGCGTTTCGTCGATCACGCGCGCGCGACGATCGCGATCCTGCGCGAACTCGGCGTCGACGAACAGGTGCTCGCGGCGGCCGCGCTGATCTCCCCCGCGGAGCCGATGCCGCTGCGCGAGATCGAGAACGGCTTCGGCGCCGAAGTTGCGCAACTCGTCGACGGCATGAGGCAGATCCAGCGGCTGCGCGACCTGCACGCGATGCCCGGAGCGGCCGCGCAGGGGCAGGTCGAGGCGCTGCGGCGGATGTTGCTGGCGCTGGCGAAGGACATCCGTGTCGTGCTGCTGCGGCTCGCGTCGCGGCTGCACACGCTGCGCCACCACGCGGCGCGCAAGGTGCCCCCGCAGGAGGGCATCGCGCGCGAGACGCTCGAGGTGCTCGCGCCGCTCGCGAACCGGCTGGGTTTGTGGCAGTTGAAGTGGGAGCTCGAGGACCTGGCGTTCCGCTTCCTCGACCCGCAGACCTACCGCGAACTCGCCGTCCAGCTCGAGGAGCGGCGCGCCGAGCGCGAGGCCTTCGTCGAGGCCGCGCAGCGGCGCCTGCGCGACGAGCTGGCGCGAGCGGGGCTGCACGCGGAGGTCAGCGGGCGCCCGAAGCACCTGTTCAGCATCTACAACAAGATGCGCAGCAAGCAGCGCTCGCTCGACGAGATCAGCGACCTGCGCGGCCTGCGCGTGATCGTCGACACGGTTGCGCAGTGCTACACGGCGCTGGGCGTCGTGCACGCGCTGTGGAGCCAGGTGCCGCAGGAGTTCGACGACTACATCGCGCGGCCCAAGCCCAACGGCTACCGCTCGCTGCACACGGTCGTGCTGGCCGAGGACGGCCGGCCGCTCGAGGTGCAGATCCGCACGCGCGAGATGCACCGCTTCGCCGAGTACGGGGTGGCTTCGCACTGGCGCTACAAGGAGGGTGGCGGCGCCTCCGGCGCGCGCGGCTCGCGCGCGGCCGAGGCCGGGCACGAGGAGAAGGTCGCGTGGATGCGCCAGCTGCTCGCGTGGCAGCGCGAGGTCGGGCAGGCGCTCGGCAGCTCGGCGGGCGGTGACGGGCCGGCGAATCGCGAGCCGGCGCTGCAGCCGGCGCAGGTGTCGGCGCTGCAGCCGACGCAGGAGCCGATCTACGCGCTGACGCCGCAGGCGCGCGTGATCGAGCTGCCCGCGGGCGCGACCCCGGTCGACTTCGCGTACCACGTGCACACGAGCCTCGGGCATCGTTGCCGCGGCGCGCGCGTCGACGGGCACATGGTGCCGCTGAACACGCCGCTGCAGAGCGGCCAGACGGTCGAGATCGTCGCGGCCCGCGAGACCGGGCACGAGGGGCCGTCGCGAGACTGGCTCAATCCGCAGCTCGGCTATGTGCGCAGCGCGCGCACGCGCAACAAGGTCCGCCAGTGGTTCAACGCGCGCGAGCTCGAGCGCGACACGGCGGCGGGCCGCGAGAAGGTCGAGCG
>JANJTK010000009.1 GCA_024711155.1 Burkholderiaceae bacterium | reverse complement strand
CGGCTTCGTGCCGGCCGGCCGGATCAATTCGGCCGCGGGCACCGATATTCGCGCGACGCTGATCAACTGCTTCGTGCAGCCGATCGGCGACGCGGTCTGGGGCCACGACGAGCACGGCACGCCCGGCATCTACGCGGCGCTGCAGGAAGCGGCCGAAACCATGCGCCGCGGCGGCGGCGTCGGCTACGACTTCTCCGCGATCCGCCCGCGCGGCGCGCTGGTCAAGGGCACGCTGTCGCGCGCCTCCGGGCCGGTGTCGTACATGCGAGTGTTCGACAAGTCGTGCGAGACGCTCGAGTCCGCGGGCGCGCGGCGCGGAGCGCAGATGGGCGTGATGCGGGTCGACCACCCCGACGTCGAGGAGTTCATCAACGCCAAGAACGACGGTTCGCTGACGAACTTCAACATGTCGGTGGCGGTGACCGACGAGTTCATGCGCGCGGTTGAGGCCGACGCGCAGTTCGACCTCGTGCACACGGTGCAGCCGTTCGACGACACGGGTTACGGCCAGAACGAAGGCGGCCTGTGGATCTACAAGACGTTGCGAGCGCGCGATCTGTGGGACCAGATCATGAGCTCGACCTACGATCACGCCGAACCCGGCGTGATCTTCATCGACCGCGTCAACCGCGACAACAACCTGTCGTACTGCGAGTCGATCGCCGCCAGCAACCCGTGCGGCGAGCAGTACCTGCCGCCGTACGGCTGCTGCGACCTCGGCAGCATGAACCTGACGCGCTTCGTCGCCGACCCGTTCGGCGACGCCCCGGCGTTCGACTACGAGCGCTTCCGCCGCGCGGTGACGATCTCGGTGCGCGCGCTCGACAACGTGCTCGACCTGACGCTGTGGCCGCTGCAGGCGCAGGAACGCGAGGCGCAGTCGAAGCGGCGCATCGGGCTGGGTTTCACCGGGCTCGGCAACGCGCTGACGATGATGAAGCTGCGCTACGACTCCGACGCCGGTCGCGCGTTCGCCGAGAACATCGCCCGCACGATGCGCGACGTTTCCTACGAGGCCTCGGTCGCGCTGGCGCAGGAGCGCGGCGCGTTCCCGATGTTCGACGCCGAGGCCTACCTGGCGGCACCGCACGCGGCGTCGCGCCTGCCCGACGAACTGCGCCAGCGCATCCGCGAGCAGGGGATCCGCAATTCGCACCTGCTGTCGATCGCCCCGACCGGAACGATCTCGATCGCGTTCGCCGGCAACGCATCGGGCGGCATCGAGCCCGCGTTCTCGTGGACCTACACCCGGCGCAAGCGGATGCCCGACGGCAGCAAGCAGGAGTACGAGGTCGAGGACTTCGCCTACCGGCTGTGGCGCCACCTCGGGCACGATGTCAACGCGCTGCCCGACTACTTCGTGTCGGCGATGCAGATCTCGGCGCTCGACCACATGCGCATGAGCGCGGTCGTGCAGCCCTGCATCGACTCGGCGATCAGCAAGACCGTCAACGTCGCCGAGGACTATCCGTACGCCGAGTTCAAGTCGCTCTACCTCGAGGCCTGGCGCGCCGGCCTGAAGGGAATCACCACCTACCGCCCGAACTCGGTGATCGGGTCGGTGCTGAGCGTCTCCAGCACCTCAGCCTCGGCGCAGCAGCCGCAGGACCTGCACTACGAGCCGGATCGCCGCATGCAGCTCGAGCGCATCCCGCAGCCGGCGCTGTCGTCGCTGCGCTGGCCGGGCCGGCCGAAGCTGGCGGCCGGGAACATGGCCTATTCGTACATGGTCGAACCGCTCGACGAGCGCGCGAGCTTCTGCATCTTCATCGGCCAGACCGAAGAGTCGTACGAACGCGCCGACGGCACCCGCGGCATGCGCAGCGTGCCGTTCGAGACCTGGGTCAACGGCAACGAGCAGCCGCGCGGCCTCGGGGCGATCGCGAAGGCGCTCTCGATGGACATGCGCTCCAACGACCGCGGCTGGCTCAAGCTCAAGCTCGACGCGCTGGCGCGCACCCGCGACGAGCAGCCGCTGCAGATGCCGTTCCCGCCCGCCGGCGAAATCCGCTGGTCGCCCGGCATCATCGCCGCGTTCGCCGAGGTCGTGCGACATCGCTGCGAGGAACTCGGCATGTTCGAGGCGCTCGACCAGCAGCCCACGCCGATGCTCGATGCGATGATCTTCCGCAAGGAGCCGAAGGCCGGTCCGCTGGGAACGATGTCGTGGACCGCGGACATCAGCAACGCCGCCACCGGCGACGACTTCGTGCTCGGGCTCAAGGAGCTGCAACTGCCTGACGGCACGCGCCGCCCCTACTCGATCTGGCTCTCCGGCGACTATCCGCGCCCGCTCGACGGCCTGTGCAAGCTGCTGTCGCTCGACATGTACGTGATCGACGTCAACTGGATCGGCCTGAAGCTGAGCAAGCTGCTCACCTTCGGCGAGCTCAACGGCTCGTTCTGGGCGCCGGTGCCGGGCGAGAACCGCCAGCAGATCTGGCCCAGCACCGTCGCTTACGTGGCCGCGCTGATCCTGCACCGCTTCAAGGTGCTCGGCCTGCTCGACGGCGAAGGCCATGCGATCGGCGGCGCGGGTGCGCTTGCGTTGCCGTCGGCCGAGCCGCCGGCGCCGGGCACCGCGGCCCCGCTGATCGCCGGGCAGGCGTGCCCGTCGTGCGGAGCGCACGCCTACATCAAGCGCGACGGCTGCATGTTCTGCACCGCCTGCGGCCACCAGGGCGAGTGCGGCTGACGGGAACGCAGCGACCGGGCATGGCGGAGCGAATACTCGTCGTCGACGACGAAGAGGACATCCGGGACCTGCTGGCCGCCTACCTGAGCGGTTTCGGATTCCGGGTGGCCACCGCGCCGGACGGCGCGGCGATGCGAGCCGAGATCGCGCGCGAAGGCGCCGATCTCGTGCTGCTCGACCTCGGCCTGGCGGGCGAAGACGGCCTCACGCTGGCGCGCGAACTGCGCGCGCAGCCCCGCCCGCCCGGCATCATCATCGTGACCGGACGCGGCGAACCGATCGACCGCGTGGTCGGCCTCGAGGTCGGCGCCGACGACTACGTCGCGAAGCCGTTCGACCTGCGCGAGCTGGCCGCGCGCGTGCGCAGCGTCCTGCGGCGGGTCAAGCCCGAGCCGGTGGCTGCGCCTGCACCCGCACCCGCGCCGGCGCCGGACGCGAACTGCGCCGAGCGCTTCGAATTCGCCGGCTGGCGCATCGACCTGCCGTCGCGCTCGCTCACGCGCTCCGATGGCGCGGCCGTAACCCTCACCACCGGCGAATTCGAACTGCTGGCCGCCTTCGTGCGCCACCCGAACCGGGCGCTGTCGCGTGACCGCCTGATGGAGATCATCCACCACCGCGAGGCCGGGCCTTTCGATCGCGCGATCGACGTGCAGGTGGGACGGCTGCGCCGCAAGATCGAGCGCGACCCCGGCGATCCCGAGCTGATCAAGTCGGTGCGCGGCGTCGGCTACCTGTTCGCGGCGCGGGTGTCGGCCTCGTGAGCGCTCGATGAGCGAGCGCGCTCCGGCCGCCCCGATCGCGCCCGTCGGCGCGCTGCCGCCTTCGCTGTACGAGCGGATCTTCGACACCGCCGCCGACGCGCTGATCGTCGTCGACCCCGACGGCCGGATCGTGCTCGCCAACCCGCAGTGCGAGGAGCTGTTCGGCTACACCGCGAGCGAGATCGTCGGCAACCCGGTCGAGACCCTGATCCCCGAGCGCTTCCGTGCCGGCCACCGCCACCACCGCAGCCGCTACTCGGGGCACATGGTTTCGCGGCCGATGGGAAGGAACCTCGCGCTGTGGGCGCGGCATCGCGACGGCAACGAGTTCCCGGTCGAGATCACGCTGAGCCCGTTTCGCTGCGAGGGCCTCGCGCTCGTGTGCGCGAACGTGCGCGACGTGCGCGAAGTGCAGCGCGCGCAGGACCTGCAGCTGCGCGCGCGGCAGTCGAACGCGGTGGCGGACTTCGGCCGCCATGCGCTGGTGACGAAGGACATCGCGCAGATCCAGCGCGAAGCGTGCCGGCTGGTCGGGCTGCACCTGGGCGCCGACTGCTCGCTGGTCGTCCACTGCGGCGGACCCGGCCTCCCCAGCGCCGGCGCGAGCGTGGGCCTCGACGAAACGGCCCTTGCCGCGACGATCGAGCGGCTCTCCGAACAGTGCGGCCCCGGCGCAGAATCGATCGTCGAGCCGCTGGTCCTCGACGAGCTCGGTGCCACGCCGTCCGCGGCGGGTGCGCCCCCGAGCGGGCCGCTGCGCAGCGCGCTGCTGGCTGCGATTCCCGGCGACGAGCGCACGATCGGGCTGCTGGTGGCCGGCGCGCGCGCGCCGCGCAGTTTCACGCGCGACGACGCCAACTTCCTGCAGGCGCTCGCGAACACGATCGGCGCGGCGATGCAGCGCGCGCGCGCCGAGGAGCAGCTGTTCCAGTCGCAGCGGCTGGAGGCCCTCGGCCAGCTCACCGGCGGCGTCGCGCACGACTTCAACAACCTGCTGACGATCGTCTCGGGCAACCTGCAGATGCTCGAGGAGCGCGTCGCCGCCGACGCGCTGTCGGCCAGCCTCGTGCGCGCGGCGTTGCGTGCGACCGGACGCGGCGCCGACCTGACGCGCAAGCTGCTCGCGTTCGCGCGCCGCCAGGCGCTGCAGCCGCGCCCGATCGACGTGCGCCAGCTGCTGTCGTCGCTCGCCGACGTGCTGCGGCGCACGCTCGGCACCAACCTCGACGTGCGCGTCGCCGTCGAGGACGAGTTGCCCCCGGTCAAGGCCGACCCCGGCATGCTCGACACGGCGCTGCTGAACCTTGCGGTCAATTCGCGCGACGCGATGGCCGAGGGCGGGACGCTCACGCTGGCGGCGTCGCTGGTGCGCATCCGCGCCGGACAGGAGCATGGC
Organism: Burkholderiaceae bacterium; assembly: GCA_024711155.1. Lineage (GTDB taxonomy): Bacteria > Pseudomonadota > Gammaproteobacteria > Burkholderiales > Burkholderiaceae_E > Zeimonas. The sequence goes on along the minus strand of JANJTK010000009.1, from coordinate 7,705 downwards.
GAGGACGGCCTGACCCCGGGCCGCTACGTGCTGATCGCGGTGTCCGACACCGGCGCCGGCATGAGCCCCGAGGTGCAGGCGCGCGCGTTCGAGCCGTTCTTCACCACGAAGGAAAGCGCCAAGGGCAGCGGCCTCGGGCTGAGCCTCGTGTACGGCTTCGCCAAGCAGTCGGGCGGCCACGTGCAGGCTGCCAGCAGCCCCGGGCGCGGCACGACGATCAGCCTGTACCTTCCCGCCGACGAGCGGCGCGCGCCGCGGCCGTCGGACCCCGGCGCCGATTCGAGCTACCGCGGCGGCGACGAGACGATTCTCGTGGTCGAGGACGACGACGGCGTGCGAGAGGTCGCCGCCGGTTTCCTGCGCCGGCTCGGCTACCGGGTGCTGGAGGCGGCCGACGCGCCCGAGGCGCTGGCGCAACTCGAGCGCGAACCGGCCATCGACCTGCTGTTCAGCGACGTGGTGCTGCGCGGCGACGTCAACGGCCCGGCGCTGGCACGCGAAGCGACCGAGCGCCGTCCGGGACTGCGCGTCGTGTTCACGTCGGGCTACGCGCGCAGCGCGCTGCCGTGGCGCGAAGCGCCGGATCGCAAGGTCGAACTGCTGCCGAAACCGTACCGGATCGACCGCCTCGCGCGCACGCTGCGGCGCGCGCTCGACGGCACCTTGGCCGACGAGTCCGGCTCGGCGCTGGCCGACGACGAATAGCGCGCCGGGCCGGACCGCCTCGTGCGGCTCAGGTGCAGATCTCCGGCAGCCCCGGCAGCCCTCAGGCTGCCTCGCGCTCCCGGCGCAGCTCGTTGCGCCCGATCACCGAGCGCAGCGCCGGCATCGAGACGATCTCGATCTCGCGGTTGCGCACCCGGATCAGGCCCTCGTCCTGGAAGCGCGACAGGATACGGCTCACCGTCTCGAGCTTGAGCCCGAGCAGGCTGCCGATCTCCTCGCGCGTCATTCGCAGCAGGAAGCGATGCGCCGAGAAACCGCGCGCGCGCATCCGCTGCGACAGGTTGATCAGGAACGCCGCCAGCCGCTCCTCGGCGCGCATCGAGCCGAGCACCAGCATCAGCGAACGCTCGCGCTGGATCTCGTCGGCAAGCATCCGGAACAGCGCGCGCTGCAGCGCCGGTTCGCGCGCCGCCAGCGCGTCGAGCTGCTCGAACGGAATCTCGGTCACTTCGCTGTCTTCCAGCGCCACCGCGTCGCCGGCGTAAGTGTCGGAGCCGATGCCGTCGAGGCCGATCACCTCGCCGCTGATGTGGAATCCGGTCACCTGCTCGCGCCCGTCCTCGCTCAGCAGCACGGCCTTGAACGACCCGGCGCGGATCGCGAACAGCGCGTGGAATTGCGCGCCCAGCCGATACAGGTATTCGCCGCGCCGCACGCGCCGCCGCGTGCCGCCGGCGCGCGCGAGCAGCGGCTCCATGCCAGCGCCGGCATCCGCCACGGCACCCGCTCCTTCGACCACGCTCCGGGCGGCACCTCCGGGAAGCGCGACGACGGTTCGAACTGCGCGGCCGGCATCGGCAAGACCCTGCATGGCTGTACTCCCTGGCTGGTCGATCGGATCGGTGGCTGGCGCGGGTTAACCCCTAGCGCATCGAATGTATTCCCTCGACAAGGGGTTCCGATGGCAGCCCGGCAACGGCCGGTAACGGTTTGTAACGTCCCTCTCCGGCACTGCCATAATCGCCAGCGTGGACGCAGAACAATTCCTGTCGGCACGATTCGGCGAACTGCTCGTCCTCGGCCTGCTGCAGACCTTTGCGGCGAGCGGCGGCATCGGCCTGCTGATCGGACTCGAGCGCGAACGCCACCCCGGCGCGACCGCGGGGCTGCGAACGTTCGCGCTCACCGCGCTGTTCGGCACCGCCGCGGCCCTGCTCGGCGAACTCGGCGACACGCCGTGGCCGACCGCGATCGGCCTGCTGCTGGTCGGCGCGATGGCCGTGGCGGCGCAGCGCCGGGCAGCGGTGCCCAGCGGCGATCCCGGTACGACCACGACGATCGCGCTGCTGCTGTGCTTCGTCCTCGGCGCCATGGTATGGCACGACCTCGCGACCATCGCGGCGTCGCTCGCCGTCGCCGCCACCGCGCTGCTCTACTTCAAGCCCGAACTGAGCGGATTGAGCACCCGGCTCAGCCGCCGCGACATGCTCTCGATCCTGCAGTTCGCCGCGTTGAGCCTCGTGGTGCTGCCGGCCTTGCCCAATCGCGGCTACGGTCCGCAGGAGGCGCTCAATCCGCACCAGATCTGGCTGATGGTGGTGCTGGTCTCGGGCGTCAGCCTTGCCGGCTACGTCGCGCTGCGTGTCGTCGGCGCGCGCCACGGCCTGCTGCTGATCGGCTTCCTCGGCGGACTGGTGTCCTCGACCGCAACCACGGTGATGTACGCGCGGCGGGCGCGCGAGGAGCCCGCGCAGGCGCGCGCGTCGGCGCTCGTGGTGCTGATCGCGGGTTGCGTCGGGTTCGCGCGCATCGCGCTGGTCGCTGCGCTGCTGGCGCCGGCGCTGCTGGCGCAACTCGCGCCGGCGCTGCTGGCGGGATTCGTGCCGATGCTGCTGGCCGGGCTGCTGCAGTGGCGCGGGCTGCCCGCGGCGACCGCCGCCGCTGCCGAGCCGACCGCTCCCGAAGTCGGCATTCCGACCGAGTTGCCGACGGCGCTGACTTTCGGCGCGTTCTACGCCGTGGTGCTGCTGCTCGCGGCGCTGCTCACGCAATGGCTCGGCGGCGCCGGCCTGTACGGACTCGCCGCACTGTCCGGCCTGACCGACGTCGACGCGGTCTCGCTGAGCAGCCTGCGCCTGTTTGGCGTCGGCGGCATCTCCGCCACGCAGGCGAGCATCGCGATCGCGCTGGCGTTCGTCGCCAACGTCGCCTTCAAGTTCGGCATCGCCGGCTGGATCGGCGGGCGTCCGCTGGTGCGGCAGTGCGGCGCCGGATTCCTCGCCAGCGCCGCGGCGCTGCTGTTCGCGGTCGCGGCGCTCCAGGGTTCGGCCGGCGCGATCGTCGCGACGGTTGCGCCCAGTCAATGACCGCAGGCCGCTCGCGGCCTAGAATTCCAACTGACCACGACCCAGGGAGACCCTCATGTACAAGCACCTGCTGGTGCCGACCGATGGCTCGAAACTGTCGAACGACGCCGTCGAGCGGGCAGTGCAGTTCGCGAAGGAAACCGGCGCGCGCCTGACGGCGCTGCACGTGATGCCCGAATACATCCCGCCGGCCTTCGCCGAGTTCCCCGCAGCCGGCCAGGCCTCGTTCGCCGAATTCATGAAGGCGACCGAGGAGACCGCAAAGGCCGTCCTCGAGGCTATCTCGAGGTCGGCGCAGGCCGCAGGGGTCAGTTGCGAGACATTGTCGGTGCGGCACACGCAGCCGTACCGCGCGATCATCGACGTCGCCCGCGAGAAGGGCTGCGACCTGATCTTCATGTCGTCGCACGGTCGCCGCGGCCTGAGCGCGCTGGTGCTCGGCAGCGAGACCAACAAGGTGCTGACGCATTCGAGCATCCCGGTGCTCGTCTTCCGCTGACCGGGAGCGGCCGATGCCTGCCCCCGCCGAGCGTCCTCCCGAACCCGCAGCACAGGACACCATCATGGAAGCCACTGCCCGCCTCGAAGCCGCCCGTGAAAAGCTGGCCAGGGAAATGCGCACGCTCGTCAGCGACGCCGAGGAGATGCTCGAGGCCGCGCGCAAGCAGGGTGGCGAGCACCTGGGCGCCGCGCGCGACAAGCTCGAGCGCAGCGTCCGGGTCGCGAAGTCCGAACTCGCCGGCATCGAGCACGAAATCGTCGAGAACGCGCGCCGCGCCGCCCGCCAGACCGACGAGTACGTTCACGACCACCCGTGGACCGCGGTGGGTGTAGGCGCCGGCGTCGGCCTGCTGCTCGGCCTGCTGATCGGGCGGCGTTGAGGACCGCGCGCAACCCCGGGCGCCCGGGCCGAGCTCGATGAGCCCCGACGACGGACACGAGCCAGCCGGGCTCGGCAGGCGCCTGCGCTCGCTGCTTGGGGGCGTGCTCGACATCGTCGAGACGCGGCTCGAGTTGCTCGGCACCGACGTCGAGTTGCAGGCCGCGCGCCTGCGCACGATGGCGGTCCTGCTGCTGGCGGGGATGTTCTTCGTCGCGCTGGCGCTGGTGTTCGTGTCGCTGCTCGCGATTGCCGCCTTCTGGGAAACGCACCGGCTGCTCGCGGTCGCGGCGGTCGCGGCGGCCCATCTCGCAGCCGGAGTGGGCTGCCTGCTCGGCTTGCGGCACCTGTTGCGCGCCGGGCCGCGCCCGTTCGATGCGACCATTGCCGAGATCCGGCAGGACCTCTCGCGGCTGCGCTGACGCGAGCATGACCACGCCCCCGGTGCACGCCCCGCGCGAACCCGCCGCGCAACGGCAGGCGCGCCTGCGCAGGCTCGCCGCGCTTCAGCGCGACGCGCTCGACGCGCGCTGGCAGCCTTCCGCGGCGCCGTTGGCGCGCGCCGACGGCGCGATCGCCCGCGTGCGCGGGCTGCGGCGGCATCCGTTGGCGCTCGCGCTGCTGGCGGCGTCCGCCACCGGGTTCCTCGTCAGCCGGCGCAGCCGCCACGCGCTGGCGCTGGCGCGCGCAGGCGTGCGCGTCGGCCTGCGCGCCGCGACGGTGGTGTCCTTGTGGCGGGCGCTGCGGGCGACGGCCGAGCGCGGCGCCACGGCGACGCGCGCGACCGCTGCCCGGCCGTTCACGGACGACGACGCGCCTCGCGCTCCGGCTGATGGTCGACCAGGCGCGCCAGGTGCTGCATCTCGGTCGACAGCAGGTGAACCAGGTCGTCGAGCGTGACGATGCCTGCGAGGCAGCCGTTGCGGTCGACCACCGGCAGACGCCTCACGCCGCGCGTGCGCATCAGCCGCGCCGCCTCGAGCGCGCCGCTGTCCTCGGGCACCGTGGCGAGTTCCCCGGCCATCACGTCGCCGGCGGTGATTGCGTTGGCGTCGAGTCCGGTGGCGACGATCTCGACCACGATGTCGCGATCGGTGACGACGCCGACCGGCCGCCGCCGCTGCTCGTCGTCGATCACCACGATCGCCCCCACGTGGCGGTCGCGCATCCGGGTGGCCAGCTCGGCCAGCGGGGTCTCGGCGACGCAGGTGACGACCTCGCGCGTGCAGGCATGTCCGACGTTCATGAGGCTCTCCGTTGCAGTGGCAGGCGATTGTCGGCCCCACAGCGGGAGTGCGAGTTGACTCCCGTCAACGAGGCGCGCGCAGCGCGCGGCCCGCCGCCCGCTGCGATCCTGTGGGCGCTGTCCACCGCGATCCTGCGGGCGCGGCCCGCCGTGTTGCTGTGCGCGCTGTCCGCCGCGTTGTCGTGTGCACGTCCCACCGCGGCCGCGCCGGCGCAGCCCTCGCCTGCCCCGGTCGCCGCACGCGTCGCGACCACCGGCGCGACCACCGACGCAGCCACCGTTGCTGCCAGCTTCGCGACCACCGTCGCGGCTACCGACGCGACCACCGATGCGGCGGCGAGCGACGCCGACGAAGAGCACCCGGGCGCCAGCGCGCTGCGCGCGAGCGTCGTGCGGGTGCTCGACGGGGACTCGCTGCTCGCGCGCGTGCCCGGCGGCGCGGTGCGCGGGGTGCGCATCGCCGGCATCGACGCCCCCGAGAAGGGCCAACCCTGGGCCGACGTCTCACGCCGCACGCTGCTCGGCCGGCTGCAGCAGCGCGAGGTGCGCATCGACGTCGTCAAGACCGACCGCTTCGACCGCCTCGTCGGCCGCGTGTTCGTCGACGGGCACGACGTCGGGCGCGAGCAGCTCGAAGCCGGCCTGGCATGGCACTTCGCGCGTTACGACAGCGACCTCTCGCCCGCCGCGCGCCGGCGCTACGCCCGGATCGAGCGGCAGGCGCGGCTGCGCGGCGTCGGCCTGTGGAGCGACCCCGACCCGCTGCCGCCGTGGGCGTTTCGCGCGCGGGGGCGCGCGGGCTCAGGCGCCTCCGGTTCGCTCAGGTAGTTCGTCGAGCAGGCGCGGCAGGATCGTCGCGGCCTTGCCGCGCAGCACGCGCGCGGCGCGGGCGTCGAGCGGCGTCTCCTCCGGGTTCACGACCACCACGCGCGCGCCGGCGTCGCGCGCGAGCGCCGGCAGGTCGGCCGCCGGGTAGACGAGCGCCGAGGTGCCGACCACCAGCATCAGGTCGCAGCCGAGCGCCTCGTGCTCGGCGCGCGCGAACACGGCTTGCGGTAACAGTTCGCCGACCCAGACCACGTCGGGGCGCAGCGGTGCGCCGCAGCGCGGACACGGCGGCGGCTCGCGCGGATCCGCGCGCCAGTCGGAACCGGGAGCGAAGCGATCCGGATCGCCGCAGCCCTCGAGGCAGCGCGCGCGCAGGATGTTGCCGTGCAGTTCGAGCACCTCGCGACTGCCCGCGCGCCGGTGCAGATTGTCGACGTTCTGCGTGACGACTGCGACGTGCGCGCCGCGCGCCTCGAGCTCCGCGATCGCTCGGTGCGCCGCATTCGGCTGCGCCTGGCCGATCGCCGCGCGCCGCTCGGCGTACCAGCGCCAGACCAGCGCCGGATCGGCCCGAAAGCCGGCCTCGCTGGCGAGCCGCTCGGGGTCGAAACGCGCCCACAGCCCCGTGAGCGCGTCGCGAAAGGTCGGAATGCCGCTCTCGGCCGACACTCCGGCGCCGGTGAACACGACGAGCCTGCGCGCGGCGCGCACCCAGTCGCGCACCTCGGCGAGTTCGTCCCCGCGCTTCACGCCACCGACGCGCGCAGCCGCTGGCGCACCGTCTCGTAGAGGACGACGCCCGCCGCCACCGACACGTTGAGACTACCGACCTGCCCGGCCATCGGAATCCGCACCAGCGAGTCGCAGCGCTCGCGCGTGAGCCGACGCATTCCCTTGCCCTCGGCGCCGAGCACCCACGCGACCGACGGCGGCAGCGTCTCGTCGTACAGCGACGTCGGTGCGGCGTCGTCGGTGCCGATCAGCCAGATGTCGCGCTCGCGGATCTCGTCCATCGCGCGCGCAAGGTTCGTGACCATCAGGTACGGCACGCTCTCGGCGGCGCCGCTCGCGGTCTGGATCGCGACCTCGGTGAGCGCGCACGCGGGGTCGCGCGGCGCTATCACCGCCGCGGCGCCGGCGCCGTCGGCCACCCGCAGGCAGGCGCCGAGATTGCGCGGATCGGTGACGCCTTCGAGCAGCAGCAGCGTCAGCGGCCCCGTTGCCGCGTCGAGCAGTTCGTCGAGCGACAGCGTCGGCGGGGCGAAGTCGACGATCGCGACGACGCCCTGGTGGCGCCGGCCCGGGCACAGCTTCGCGATGCGCGCGCCATCGACGAAATGCGGGCGCACGCCGGCCTCGTTCGCGATCTTGACCAGGTCGCGCACGCGCGCGTCGTCGCGCTGCGCGTCGACGTAGAGCTCGCGCACGCCTTCGGGCGCGCGCCGCAGCCGCGCGAGCACCGAGTGAAAACCGTGGATCAGCACTGCTCCTCCATCCTGCGTGTCGGTCTGCGCTGGCGCCTATCGGCGCCGCTTGCTCTTGCGGCCCTTGGCCGCCGGCGCCGCGGGTGCGCCACGCGCCTCGAGCCGCGCGGCGCGCGCGCGCTCGACGCGCTCGGTCTTGGGTCGCGCGGCACGGCGCGTGGCCTTGCCGGCGGGCTTCGCCGCAGCCTTGTCCGCGACGCGCCCCGGTGCGCCCGCCGCGCGTTCCGCCGCCCCC
>JANJTK010000229.1 GCA_024711155.1 Burkholderiaceae bacterium | reverse complement strand
CGCATCTCCTCGGCGCGGCGGCGCCCGTGCTGGATCACGCGCTCGAAGAAGTAGTCGGCCTGTCGCTCCCAGTCGATGCCGGGAAAGGTCTCGGCGAGCGACGCGAGCACCGCGTCCTCGACGCCGTGAGCGCGTGCCGCGGTGAAGCTCTCAATCACCATCGCCTCCAGGCCCTTGATCATCACGCTGCGGCACATCTTGGTCGCCGACGCGACGCCGAGGCGCTCCGAGCAGACCTTCGCGTCGAAGCCCAGCGCGCCGAGCATCGGCGCCAGCGCGGCCGCGTGCGGACCGCCGAGCAGCAGCGGCACGCGGATCCGGTACGGCGGCACCGAGGTCATCACCGCGCCCTCGACGTAGCGTCCGCCGGCGGCCTCGATCCGTTGCGCGGCCTGCGCCTTGGCGCCCGGGGAGGCCGAGTTGAGGTCGAGGAACCAGGTGCCCGGGCGCAGGCCCGCCGCGCAGTCCGCGGCGACCGCGACCGCCTGGCTGGCCGTGACCGCCGACACGATCAGGTCGGCGCCGGCGGCGAGCTGCGCGTGCGAATCGGCGAGCGCGACACCGAACGCGCGCGCATGGCCGGCGAGCGGCCCCGCCGTCGGCGTCCCGAGCCGGAGGTCGTACGCGGCGACGCGCACGCCGCCCGCGCGCAGGTCCTCGGCGAGGATGCGGCCGACTTCGCCGTAGCCGACGAGGGCGACGCGCAGCCGGTCCGGATCGGGCGCGCCGGTGGCGCCGCCGCCGGTGTCAGTCGACATACTTCAGCCCTGCCTTCGCGAGCGCGTCGCGCATGCCGTAGAGGTCGAGGCCCAGGACCCCGGCGGCGAGCTTCTCGCGCTTGGCCGCCTCGTTGGCTTCGCGCGCCTCGCCGGCCTCGGCGACGCGCAGCGCCAGCGCCGCCGGAACGACCACCACGCCGTCGTCGTCGGCGACCACGACGTCGCCCGGATTGACGAGCGCGCCCGCGCAGACCACCGGCACATTGACCGAGCCGAGCGTGGCCTTGATCGTGCCCTTGGCGCTGATCGCGCGCGAGAACACCGGGAAGCGCATCGCGGCGAGCTCGCGCACGTCGCGCGCGCCGCCGTCGATCACGAGTCCGCGCCCGCCGCGCGCGCGAAACGAAGTCGCGAGCAGCTCCCCGAAGAAGCCGTCCTCGCTGTCGGCGCTGCACGCGGCGACGACGACGTCGCCTTCGCGCAGTTGCTCGGCGGCGACGTGCAGCATCCAGTTGTCGCCCGGGTGCAGCAGCGCCGTCACCGCCGTGCCGCACAGTTGCGCGCCGCTCCAGGCCGGTCGCATGTACGGTTTCATCAGTCCGGCGCGGCCCATCGACTCGTGGATGGTCGCGACGCCGAGCCGCCCGAGGCGCTCGACTGCGGCCGGATCGGCGCGCTCGATGTTGCGCCTGACGACGCCCAGGTTGTACATGGTGGTGACTCCTTTCGCAACGGCTTCAGAGCCCGCGTGCGGCGAGCGCGCGGTCGAGCCGCGGGTAGACGCGCCGCGCGTTGCCCTCGTAGACCTTGCGCCGGTCCTCGGGGCTCAGCGACGACGCTTCGATGTAGCGCTTCGTGTCGTCGTAGGGGTGCCCGGTCTCCGGGTCGACGCCGCGCACCGCGCCGATCATCTCGCTGGCGAACAGGATGTTGTCGACCGGGATCACCTTCGCCAGCAGGTCGATTCCCGGCTGGTGATAGACGCAGGTGTCGAAGAACAGGTTGTTCAGCAGGTGTTCCTTCAGCAGCGGCTTCTTCAGTTCCTGCGCGAGGCCGCGGAAGCGCCCCCAGTGGTACGGCACCGCGCCGCCGCCGTGCGGAATGACGAACTTCAGCGTCGGGAAGTCGCGGAACAGGTCCGAGGTCAGGCACTGCATGAACGCGGTCGTGTCGGCGTTCAGGTAGTGCGCGCCGGTGGTGTGGAAGCACGCGTTGCAGCTCGTGCTCACGTGGATCATCGCCGGGATCCCGAGCTCGACCATCTTCTCGTAGACCGGGTACCAGTGGCGGTCGGACAGCGGCGGCGAGGTCCAGTGGCCGCCGGACGGGTCGGGGTTCAGGTTGATCGCGACGAAGCCGTATTCGTTCACGCACTTCTCGAGTTCCGGAAGGCAGGTCTTCGGGTCGACGCCCGGCGATTGCGGCAGCATCGCGGCGCCGATGAAGCGCTCCGGGAACAGCTGGCCGACCCGGTGGCACAACTCGTTGCAGATCGCGGCCCAGGTGGCGCTGGTCCGGAAGTCGCCGACGTGATGCGCCATGAAGCTCGCGCGCGGCGAGAACACCGTCAGGTCGATGCCGCGCTCGCGCATCTTCGCGAGCTGGTTCGTCTCGATCGACTCTCGCAACTCGTCGTCGGAAATCCTGAGCTCCGAGGCGCGCGGCGCGACCGACGGATCCTTCAGTCCGGCGACCTGGCGGTTGCGCCAGTCCTCGAGCGCCTTCGGCGCCGTCGTGTAATGGCCGTGGATGTCGATGATCATCGTGGTCTTCCTTCCCAGACCGAGGCCGGGATCATCGCCTCGCCGCGCATCAGCAGGCGCGCGGTGCGCACCAGCGCTGCGCGCGCGACGCGCTGCGGGTCGGCGGGGTGGAGCTCGAGTTCGACCGCGAACTCGCCGCTCGGGTGCTCGACGCTGACGCTCTTGACCCGTCCGGGCGGCACGCTCGCGATCCCTTGCGCGACCGAACCGTCGAGCACGCAGGCGGTGGCCACGGTGACGGCCTGCAGCACGCCGATCGCGTCGTGGCACACGCGCGGTATGAAGCAGCGCGTCGAGACGCTGCCGCCGGCCCGCGGCGGCGCCACCAGGCACATCTTCGGGTACGACTTCTCGCGCACGTCGGGCAGCCCCATCAGCGGGCTGGCGGCGAGCCGTAGCGCCTCGATGCGCGCCTTCAGCGCGGCGTCGCCGTTGAGCTGCGCGACGCTCTCGTAGCCGGTGCAGCCGAGGTCCGGCGCGCGCGCGAGCACCATCGGCATTCCGTTGTCGATGCAGGTGACCTGCAGCCGCCCGACGCCGTCGACGTCGACTTCGTCGAGCGTGCGGCCGGTCGGCAGCAGCGAGCCGCACACCGAGCCCGCGGTGTCGAGGAAGTCGATCGTGATCGGAGCCGCGGTGCCGGGCACGCCGTCGATGCGGGCGTCGCCCGCGTACTCGACCGCGCGCCGCCCTGCCGCTGTCGCCGGCGTGCGCACGGTGATGTCGCATTGCATGCCGGTGTTCAGCGTCAGCACGCGCAGCGTCGTGCGGTCGCCGCGCGGCTCGGCGAGGCCGGTCTCGAGCGCGAACGGCACCACCGCCGCGAGCATGTTGCCGCAGTTCGGCGTCGTGTCGACGGTGTCCCGGTCGGGCTGCAGCTGGGCGAACAGGAAGTCGAGGTCGACGCCCGCAGTGCGGCTGCGCCGCACGATGCCCGCCTTGCTGGTCAGCGGGTGCGCGCCGCCGAGGCCGTCGATCTGGCGCGGGTCGGGCGAGCCCATCACGGCGAGCAGCACGCGGTCGCGCGTGGCGCGGTCGGCGGGCAGGTCGGCCTCGTCGAAGAACGGCCCGCGCGAGGTGCCGCCGCGCATGAACAGGCAGGGGATCGCGGTTTGCATGCGTGCCATTCTGGCACGCCGACCTGCCGTTTTCAGCAGGGCAGACGGATAGCAGCTATGCCGCTACGGCATGGGCAGCCGAGGCATCGGCAGGGCGCCGACGAGCTCGCGCAGGATCTGCGCGGCGTGGCGCGCGAGCGGCGTCGGGCGCTTGTGCGCCGAGGTCGCCAGGCACAGCACGCTGGCGAGCTGCGGCTCGACCAGCGGCCGCGCCACCAGCTCGCGCGCGCGCCCGCTCGCGGCGACCGCGCCGGCCGACAGCACCGCGTTGCCGTAGCCGGCGCAGACCAGGTCGACGATCGACGGCACGCTCGCGACCTCCCATGCGATGTCGAGCCGCAGGCCGGACAGCATCGCCTGCGTGTCGAGCAGGCGCCGGATCGTGTGCGAGCGGTCGGGCACGATGAGCGGGAACTCCGGTAGCCGAGCCATCGGCAGCGGGCGCCGCGCCGCGCCGCGCCGGCGCGGCCCCGCCGGCTGCACGAGGCACAGCGGCTCGTCGAGCAGCGGCGTCACTTCGAGCGCGGGCGCCGGCTCGGGGTTGTGCAGCAGGCCGAGGTCGACGCGGCCGGTCAGGATCCACTCGGTGATGTGCGCCGACAGGCCTTCGACGATCGCGAGCCGCGCGCGCGGCAGCTGGCTGCGGAACGCGTCGACCAGCGGCAGCGTCAGGTGCCGACCCATGCTCGGGGGCAGCCCGACGACGATCCGCCCGGTCGGCTCGTCGCGGCTCGCGCCCATGTCCTCGCGCGCTCGCGCGACGAGTTGCAGGATCGCGACGCTGTGGTCGAACAGTCGCTGCCCGGCTTCGGTCAGGTGCACGCCGCGCCCGTCGCGCAGCAGCAGCGTGTCGCGCAGTTCGGTCTCGAGCGCGCGTACCTGCCGGCTCAGCGCCGGCTGCGCGATGTCGAGCACGAGCGCGGCCTTGCTGAAGCTGCCGAGCTCGGCGACGTGGACGAAATATTCGAGCTGGCGCAGGTTCATCGCGCAGCGGGCGCATCGGCGCGTGCGGAGGGCATGCCGGATTCTAACCACGCCCCGCGCCTGCGGTCCGTCTCGCGCGCGCCGGCGCCGCGGCCGGGGCGCTCGGTTAGAATGGCGCGCCCCCGTATCCACCATCCGCTCGAGGATCAGCATGAGCGCCGAGCAGCAGACCGACGGTTCCGCGGTGCCGCCCGCCGAGTCCTCAGCCGCGGCGCCCGCGGCCCTGAAGGCGGCGATTCTCGCCGAGGCCCTGCCCTACATTCGCCGTTTCCACGGCAAGATCGTCGTTGTCAAGTACGGCGGCAACGCGATGACCGACGAGGGGCTCAAGCAGAGCTTCGCACGCGACGTCGTGTTGCTGAAGCTGGTGGGGCTGAATCCGGTCGTCGTGCACGGCGGCGGGCCGCAGATCGAGCAGCTGCTCACGCGCGTCGGAAAGAAGGGCGAGTTCGTCCAGGGCATGCGCGTCACCGACGCCGAGACGATGGACATCGTCGAGATGGTGCTCGCGGGGCAGGTCAACAAGGAGATCGTCGAGCTGATCAACCACGCCGGCGGGCGCGCGGTCGGGCTGACCGGGCAGGACGGCGGGCTGATCCAGGCGCGCCGGATGAAGATCGCCTCGAAGGACAAGCCGGAGGAGGAGATCGACATCGGCCAGGTCGGCGAGATCGAGCGGATCGATCCCGGCATCATCCAGACGCTGACGGCCAGCGGCTTCATCCCGGTGATCGCGCCGATCGGCTCCGGCGCCGAGGGCGAGACCTACAACATCAACGCCGACGTCGTCGCGGGCAAGGTGGCCGAGGTGCTGAAGGCCGAGAAGCTCGTCCTGCTCACCACCACGCCGGGGGTGCTCGACAAGTCGGGCCGGCTGCTCACCGGGCTGACGGCGCGCCGGATCGACGAGCTGTTCGCCGACGGCACGATCTCCGGCGGCATGCTGCCGAAGATCTCGTCGGCGCTCGAGGCGGCGCGCGCGGGCGTGAACTCGGTGCACATCGTCGACGGGCGCGTCGACCACTGCCTGCTGCTCGAACTCATGACCGACCACGGCGTCGGCACGATGATTCGCAGCCACTGAGCAGGACGCGCGTCGTGCGGCCCGGCCCCTCCGCGTGCGTTGCCGGGGCCCTGCGAGCCGCGCCGCGGGCCAGCCGGAATCCGAGCCCATGACGCGCGTCTGGCCTGGCAGTCTGGTCGGAGGGGGGCGGGGTCAGTGGCTGCGGATCATCGTGCCGACGCCGTGGTCGGTCATGAT
>JANJTK010000188.1 GCA_024711155.1 Burkholderiaceae bacterium | reverse complement strand
TTGTCGCGCTCGATGCCGGCCATCGCGTCGTCGACGAGCTGGCCGATGGCGGGCTGGCGGGCCTGCGCCTTCAGGTACGTCCAGCGCGCCTCGGGCGGCACCCAGAAGATGCCCTGGGCGCGGTACTCGTCGGGGTCTTCGGGGTCGGCGCCCTGGGCCTTGTCGGCCAGCAGCGCGGCGTGCTTTTCCTCGAAGGCGTCGGAGATGTACTTCAGGAACAGCAGGCCGAGGCACACATGCTTGTACTCGGCGGCGTCCATGCTGCCGCGCAGCGCGTCGGCCATCTGCCAGAGCTGCGCCTCGTAGCCGACGGTGGCGCCGCCGGCGCTGTCGCCGGGCTTCTTGTTGGTGGTTCTTGCCATTACATGTCCCCTTGCGCGGCTCTTGCCCACCGCTTCGGTCCTGCGACATCCGTGAAACGCCGCCTCACAGCACCCTCCACCAAGGTACGGCCAGCACGTCGGGGGTGAGCCACTCGACCGTGCGACCGGTGTGCAGCAGGAGCCCAGCGCGCGCCTTGCGCCCATACTCCTGCCGGAAGGTGCGCAGGTGCGCGCAGTCGGCGAGGCGCGGCTTCGAGGTGGCCTTCACCTCGATGGGCAACAGCTTGCCGCCCGCCTCGATCACGAAGTCCACTTCCTCGCCGATCGTAGTGCGCCAGTAGGCGAGTTCCACGCGGTCCACCCGCGCATCGCGCCAGGCGATCAGGTCGTGCAGCACCAGGTTTTCGAGGTGCGCACCCGCGGGCGCCGTGGCGCCGAGGTGCAGGGCGACGCCCGTGTCGCCCCAGAAGATCCTGGGCGACTTGACGAGCCGCTTGGTGCGGTTCACCGCGTAGGCCGGCAGGCGCACGAGCAGATACGAGGTCTCCAGCAGGTTGAGCCAGCGGTGTACCGTCGGCTGCGGCAGGCCGACATCGCGGCCCAGCTCGGTCTGGTTGAGGAGTTGCCCCACGCGGAGGCAGGCGGCCTGCATCAGACGGCGGAAGTCGGGTAGCGCGCTGATCGAGGCGAGGTCCTGCAGGTCGCGTTCGAGATAGGTGCGCACGTAGCCGTCGAACCAGATGGCGCGGTCGGCCGGCGCCTTGAGTTCCAGCGCCGGCGTGGGGAAGCCGCCGCGCAGGGCGAGCGCCTGCCAGTCTTCCTCGGCGTCATCCCCGGCCGCCAAGAGGTCGCGCCACTTCGCCTCGGGCGTGGCCAGCAGCTCGTCCCAACGCCCCGCGCGTGCAAGCCCGAGCTGCTCGCGGCGGGTCATGGGCCAGAGCGTGAGGTAGCTCGCGCGGCCGGCCAGCGACTCCGACACCTGCCGCATCAGGAGCAGGTTGGCCGAGCCGGTGAGCAGGAAGCGCCCGGGCCGGCGGTCGCGGTCGATGGCCCGCTTCACCGCGGTCAGCAGGTCTGGCTCCCGCTGGACCTCGTCGAGCGTGAGCGGATCGTCGCCTCCCAGCAGGGCCTCGGGGTCGCGGCGCGCGGCGTCGCGCACGTCGAAGTCGTCGAGCGAGCGGTAGCGCCGGTCGCCCGGAACCAGTTTCTCTACCAGGGTGCTCTTGCCGGTCTGCCGTGCACCGGTGAGCACCACGGCCGGCATCACGCGCAGGCGCGCGGGGAGCGCGTCATCGACCAGGCGGGGCAGGGTGTTCACGACATGGATGATATTCATTCATGCCGCGGATTAGCAAGCCCGGAACCGCCTGGCACGGTTCAGCATGCAGTGCTTGGAGCGTTCGCGTGGCGCGCTCCAGTCCGTCGCAATGAGGCCGGCCAGCGAATCGCCGACCCCGTGAGGACGAAGCGGCCGGGGGCACAGCTTCGGGCGTGGCCGTCCATTTGCCTATTGCGTAATCGGCCGATTGCCGGTTCGTTGCCCGTCCGCGCGCTGTGCGAGGTACAGCCGGCGCTTCTGCCCCGGGTGCGGACTCTCATCCGCGCGTCTCCAGCTCGGCCGCCAGTTCCTCGACGTACCTGCGATAGCTGAACACGCGGCCACGCTGCCGGTTCGTCAGTTCGGCCACGATGCCGATGCGGTCCAGGTGCGCAAGCGACTTGTTGACTGTGGCCGGCGTCAGTCCGGTGGCCTTGACCAGGGCAGCAGACGTTGCAATGGGCTGGCGCTGCAGCGCCTGGTGCACTTCCAGCGCGGAGGCCGCCGCGCGCCCCAGCCCGGCGATGCGGTCACGATCCGCATTGACCAGCGCGAGCAATGCATTTGCCGTCGCCACGGCTTGCGTCGCGCTCGCCTCGATGCCCTCGGCGAAGAAGTCGAGCCAGCGCTCCCAGTCCCCGCGCAGGCGCACCTCGTTGAGCAGCTCGTAGTACAGCGCCCGATGGGTCTTGAAGAACAGACTGGGATACAGCATCGGCTCGCGCAGTACGCCGTCGGCCACCAGCTGCAGCACGATCAGCAGACGCCCGAGGCGCCCGTTGCCGTCGAGAAACGGATGGATGGTCTCGAACTGGACGTGGGCGAGCGCCGCCTTGATCAGCGGCGGCACGGGCTCGGGGTCGTCGTTGAGGAAGCGCTCGAGCGACGTCAGGCACTCCGGGACCGCATCGGCCGGCGGCGGAACGAAGGCCGCGTTGCCGGGCCGGGTGCCGCCGATCCAGACCTGTGAGCGGCGCACTTCACCGGGCGTCTTGCCGCGGCCGCCGGGATGCGTGAGCAGCACCTTGTGCATCTCGCACAGCAGGCGGGTGCACAGCGGCAGCCCGCCCCGCAACTTCTTCAGCCCGCGTTCGAGCGCCGCCACGCAGCGGCTCACCTCGCGTGCGTCGTCCACCGGCACGCCGGGCTGTTCGTCGATCTCGTACAGCAGCAGGTCCGCGAGCGAGGACTGCGTGCCCTCGATCTGCGAGGACAGCACCGCCTCCTTCCGCACGAAGCTGAAGAGCAGCAGCGCCGCATTGGGCAGCAGCGACGTGACCGCGTCCAGGCGCCCGAGTGCAACCAGCGCCGCGTCGAAGCGCCGGCGCAGGGCGGCCGACCACACGACCGGGGGTTCCGGCGGCAGCGGCGCAGGCACGAAGGCCTGGAACGGCTCACCGGCCGTCGTGACGGTGACGTAGCGGCCGGGCGAGGGTCGGTGCATGGGAGCAGAAACCTAAAACAAGGGCTGGTGTTATTTTAGTTTAAAGCGGCAAGATAAATCAACGTCGGGCGCTGCTTGAGGCAGCCCGGTGTGCAGCCTCGGCGCGATAGCAGCCGATCCACGGCCCGGGCTCAAGCTGGAAGCCGGCGTAGCAGGATCTCCCGCGACACACTTGCTGGCGATGGTCTACGGCGGATCGCGGCGACCCCGAGGCGCGGCACGTGTGACAGACAACCCTCGAGTACACGCATGAGTACACATCCACCGCGACGAATCGGAAGAGGCTTGATTCACAAGGCTCTGGCGCGATTCGCGCGGTTCTGGATCGAAGTCGGCGGGGTGTGCAGCCGGCCGGCGTGGCAGGCTCTACATGCTCCAGAGTCGCGCGAGCGGCACGGCGAGGTCACGTCCGCCGCCGAGCGCGAACGCACTGTCGCCCGCGTAGAGCAGCACACCGCCCTGGTAGTCGGCGCCGCATTGCTCGGCGAGCCGCCGCAGGCCCGCCCCGTCCGCGGGCGTCGCCGTCACCGCCGACTTCACCTCGACCCCCCAGGTCTGCCGGCCACGCGTGATGACGAGGTCGACCTCCACCTGGTCCTTGTCACGGTAGTGCCAGAAGCGCAGATCGGGATCGGTCCAGCCCGCCTGTGCCACGAGCTGCTGCACCACGAAGGACTCCAGCAGGTGCCCGAAGCGTTCGCGTTGCGTGCTCCAGTCGGTCGCCGTGAGGCCGGTCAGGGTGGCCGCAAGCCCGCTGTCGATGACGTGCACCTTGGGCGACTTGATCAGGCGGCTGGCCGGGTTGCGATGCCAGGGCGGCAGGCGGCGCACCAGGTACAAGCGCTCGCACACCGCCAGATAGTGCTCGACGGTCTCGCGCCGCAGGTCGAGATCGTTCCCGAGACTGGACACGTTCAGGAGCTGAGCCGTGCGCAGCGCCAGCAACTCGAGCAGACGCCCCACCGCCGCGGTGTCGCGCACCCGCGCGACGTCCCGCACATCGCGTTCCAGCAGCAGGCGCAGGTACTCGCGGTGCCAGACGCGGGCGCGGGCTGGCGAGCGCGCCACCGCTTCCGGAAAGCCGCCTGCGACGATTCGTTTGACCAGCGCGAGCGGTAGCTCCGGTGTGGATGGAGCAACCGCCGGCTCGAGGCGCTCGCCGAGCATCGCAGCGACGAAACGACCCGGCGCTCGGGCCTGCTCGGCCGCGGTCAGCGGCTGCAGCTGGACGATCTCCATGCGCCCGGCCAGCGAATCGCCGAGCCCAGGCAGCAGCAGCAGGTTCGCTGACCCCGTGAGGACGAAGCGGCCGGGCCGCCGATCGCGGTCCACGGCGAGCTTCAGCGTGCGCAGGAGCCCGGGCACGCGCTGGATCTCGTCGAGGATCGCGCGCTTCGGCAGCGCGGCCACGAAGCCGGTCGGGTCGGCCTGCGCGAACGCCAGCGTCGCGGCGTCGTCGAAGGTGACATACGCGTAGCGCGGCTCGAGCGTGCGCGCCAGCGTAGTCTTGCCGGACTGGCGGGGCCCGAGCAGGCAGACCACTGGCGTGTCGCGCAGCGCGGCCTTCAGCGCCGCCGCCAGCGGCCGGGCGTAGAGCTTCATGCGTGGCCGTCCATTTGCCGGTCAGCGTAGCGTCCATTTGCCTATTTCGCAATCGGCCGATTGCCGGTTGGCAGGGTCCGCCAGCACGCGCAGGATCGGAAAGACATCGGCCGCCCTCACCCCTTACCATGCGGGCAACGCGCCGCGCGTGCTGCGGGCTCCAGGCGCCATCGGCGCGATCCCGACCCGCAGGACCATGTCTCCATCCCCCGACCTCCTCTTCTACGCCGTAGCCACCGGCGCAGTCCTGCTGCAGGGCATCTCGAAGGCCGGCTTCGGCGGCGCGATCGGCACGCTGGCGGTGCCGCTGTTCGCGCTGGTGGCCGCGCCGCAGCAGGCAGTGGCGATCCTGCTGCCGATCCTGCTGGCGATGGACGTGCTCGGGCTGATCGCGTTTCGCGGCCGCGTCGACTTCGCGGTGCTGAGGATCGCGGTGCCGTCGGCGCTGCTCGGCGTGCTGCTGGGCTGGGCGCTCTATTCGTGGCTCGACGCCGACTGGATGCGCCTGCTGATCGGGATCGAGGCGATCCTGTTCGGGTGGGCGACGCTGCGCGCCGGCAGCCGCGCGTGGACCGGCCCGCGGTTGCCGCTGCGCACGCGGCCGGCGGTGCTGTGGTCGGCGGCGTCGGGCCTGACGAGCTTCGTCGCGCACGCCGGCGGACCGCCGATGATGCAGCTGCTGATGCCGCTGCGCATGCCGCAGCAGCTGCTGGTCGGCACGATGGTGTGGCACTTCGCGTTCCTGAACGTCAGCAAGATCGGCCCGTATGCGAGCCTCGGGCTGCTCGACGGGGCGAACCTCGGAATCTCGCTGATGCTGCTGCCCGCGGTGCCGGTCGGCTACTTCATCGGGCTGTGGTTCCTGAAGCGCGCGTCGCCGGCGGTCTTCGTGCGCATGACCGCGGTGGCGATGCTGCTCACCGGCGTCAGGCTGGTGTGGGACGGGTCGACCTGAGAGGGGGGCGGCTCAGCCCAGCGGCTCGAAGATGCCGCGCTCGCGGTTCTTGTGCACGTTCGACCACGCGTGCGCGCGGCCGTTCATCGCGACCCACACGCCCGGCGCAAGCGTGCGCGCGAACGCGACCGCAGCGCCGAGGTTGAAGGAGGCGTCCGAGCCGTCGAGCGCGTACGGGATCATCGCGCCGGTCAGCACGATGGTCTTCGCGAGCGCGGCCTCGCCGAGGACGCGCGCGGTCTCGACCATCGTGTCGGTGCCGTGCACGACCACCAGCGCCGGCTCGGGCGCGGCGCGGCAGACCGCGAGCACGCGCTGGCGATGCTCGTCGGCCATGTCGAGGCTGTCGATCATCATCGCCACTTCGAGCTGCACGCGGCCCGCGATGCGCGCGCGAGCGACCAGTTCGTGCAGGTGCGTGTCGCCGAAGCCGAGGACGCCGGTCAGCGGGTCGTAGCGCTTGTCGAAGGTGCCGCCGGTGGCGACGATGCGCAGGTCCATTCAACGCTCCCGGGGGCCGCGCTCGGCGCCATCGCGATCGCGCTCTCGCGGACGCTCGCGGCGCTCGGGGGCGCCGGCCGGAGGCCGCTGCTCCGGCCTGCGCTGTTCGGGGATCCGCTGTTCGGGGATCCGCTGTTCGGGCATGCGTTGCTCGGGAATGCGCATCGGCGGCGGCGGCAACGGCTTTTCGACGCGCCTCGGGGTCGAGTCCGCGGGCCGCTGCCACTGCGCGTCAGGCGGCGGCATCGGCCGCGGGCGTGCGTCGGGCATCGCGCGGCCTTCCGGCAACGCGCGGCCTTCCGGCATCACGCGGCCTTCCGGCATCACGCGGCCCTCCGGCATCTGACGAGGGCGCGTATCCGGCGCCGGCCGGGGCTGGACGTCGGGCACCGGGCGGGTCTCGGGCGCCGGATGAGGGCGAGCGTCCGGGAACGGCCGCGGCTGCACTCCGGGCGGCGTCGGCATCGGGCGCGGAGCCGCATCGGGAAACGGCCGCGGCCGCGAGTCCGGGAACCGTGGATCCGGGATCCGTCGATCCTGAAACCGCGGATCAGGAAATCGCGCGTCCGGGAATCGCGGCGGCGGCGGCGCGACGCGGCGCTCGGGCGGGCGCCGGAAGTCACGGTCGTGCCGCCAGACCGTCGGGCCCTGCGGGCCCGGACGGGTGACGATCACGTTGTCGATGCGCCGGTGGTCGACCACCACCGGGCGGCCGCGCCAGACCGGGCGCGGATCGTGCCAGATCCGCGCGCGCACCGTCACCGACGGTCCCCACACGAAGCCGATGGTGTAGAACTGGCCGAAGTGCGGCGGGCGGTAGATCGGGGGCGGCACCCACACGAAGGGCGGGTACGCCGGCCACCACCAGGCGCCGAAGACGATCGTCGGGTTGTACCAGGGCGCCCACAGCACGCCCGGGCGCCACGGCTCGATGACGATGACGCGGTCCTGCACGATCACCTGCTGGTGCTCGTTCGGCCGCAGCGTACCGGCGGCCCACGCGCGCGAGCGCAGCGCCTGCACGGTGTCCATCACCTGGTCGCGCTGCGCCAGGAATGCGTCGCCGAGCTGCTGGGTCCATTCGATCCGCTCGCTCATCAGCGCCAGGACCGACGGAAATTGAGTGAGCGCTTGCACGCTCGGATCCCAGCGCGTCTGCTCGGCCGCGTGGGTCAGCGCGTCGGCCGAGACGCCCGGATTCAGCTGCAGGAAGCGCTGCGCTTCGAGCACGTCGTTCGGATAGGTCGCGGCCATCAGGACCTGCGCCAGCAGCGCGTCCGGATACAGCGCGATCGGCGCCAGCATCTGGTCGAGCTCGGCCTGCGTGTAGGGGGCCTGCTGCCAGTTCGCCTGCGGCCAGGCCGCTGCGCCCGGTTGCCCCTGGGCCAGTGCGTGCGGCGGCGCGGCGAGCGCCAGGGTCGCCGTCGCCGCGGCGCAGGCCAGCCACACGACCGGAATTCGTCGGCTCATCGTTCACTCCGCATGGATGCGTATTCCATGCCGTCCAAACGCGCGGGGCCGGGCCTGCGCCGACGGCCGCAGCGGGGCGCGCAGGTAAGGAGATGTAAAGCCTGTGCGCCGGGCGGCGCGGCGATCGTCATCGATGCAGCACCCGCCATACCCGTTCCGCAGTCAGCGGCATCTGCAACGAGAGTGCGCGCTCACCGACGCCGGCTCGCCAGAGCGCATCGACGACGGCGTTGACGACGCACGGGGTGGCGCCGATGGTCCCGAGCTCGCCGACGCCCTTCACGCCCAGCGGATTCGTGCGGCACGGGATCAAGGTGTCGGTCGCGGTGCGAAAGCGCGGGGCGAGGTCTGCCCGCGGGAGCGCGTAGTCGAGGAAGCTGGCCGACAGCAGCTGCCCGCCGTCGCGCTCGTAGCCGACCGCCTCGCACAGCGCCTGCCCGAATCCCTGCACCGCGCCGCCGTCGAGCTGGCCGCGAACGATGTCCGGGTTGACCACCCGGCCGACGTCGTTCATCGAAGAGTAAGCGACTACTTGCACGGAACCCGTTTCGGAATCGACCTCCACTTCGCAGACGTGGCAGCCGTTAGGCCAGCTCGGCCCTTCGACGGCGCTGGTCGAGTCGATCCGGATGCGCTGGCCGGGCTGGCGGTCGGCGAGTTCGAAGAGCCCGATCGCGCGGTCGGTGCCGGCGATGCGGAACGCGCCGTCGGCGTACTCGAGGTCCGCGGCCGGCGCTTCGAGCGCGTCGGCTGCGAGATCCTGCGCCTGCCTGATCGTGCGCTCGGAAGCGACGCGCACGGCCGAGCCGCCGGTGAACAGCGAGCGCGAACCGGCGCTGCCGAAGCCGGTGCCGCGGTCGGTGTCGCCCTGGACGATCCGGATGCGCTCGAGCGGTACCTGGAACACGTCGACGGCGAGTTGCGCGTAACTGGTCGCGATCCCCTGGCCCATCGCCTGGGTGGCGGTGAAGATCTCGATGACGCCGTCGGCGGCGACGTCGACCGTGACGCGCTCTTCGAACGCGTTGCCGCCGGTCCATTCGAGGAAGGTCGCGAGGCCCCGCCCGCGCAGCCGGCCGCGCGCCTTCGATTCGGTCAGGCGGGTGTCGAAGCCTTGCCAGTCGGCCAGTGCGAGGCCCTGGTCCATGATCGACTCGAAGCGCCCGCTGTCGTAGGTCTGGCCCATCGGATTGCGGTACGGCATCTGCTCGGGGCGGATCAGGTTGCGCCGGCGCAGCTCGGCCTGGTCGAGGCCGAGCCGGCGCGCGGCGGCGTCCATCAGGCGCTCGGTGAGGTAGATCGCCTCCGGGCGGCCGGCGCCGCGGTAGGCGCCGGTGGTGGTCGTGTGCGTGAGGACGGCGCGGAAGTCGAAGTCGATCGCCGGGATGTCGTAGACGCTCGTCTGCACCCAAGGCCCGATCAGCAACTGGATCGCGACCCCGGTCGACGTCGCATAGGCGCCGACGTTGGCGCGCGAGCGGATCCGCAGCGCCAGGATGCGGCCGTCGGCGTCGAGCGCGAGTTCGGCGCGGCTGCGCACGTCGCGCCCGTGCGTGGCGCCGAGGAATTCGTCGCTGCGTTCCGCGCACCACTTGACAGGGCGCCCGAGGTGCCGGGCCGCGAAGGCGACGGCGACGTCTTCCGGGTACAGGCCGGTCTTCATGCCGAAGCCGCCGCCGACGTCGCCGACGACGACGCGCAGGCTCTCCTTCGGCCGGCCGAGCGCGTCGGCCAGCGCGTCGCGCGTGCCGGACGGCATCTGCGTGCTCATCCTCAGCGTCAGTCGTCCGCTGGCGCGATCCTCGTGCGCGAGCACCGCGCGCGGCTCGAGCGCCGACGGCGCGAGCCGCTGGTTGACCAGGTCGAGCGACACCACGTGCGCGGCGCGGGCGAAGGCCGCGTCGGCGGCGGCGGCGTCGCCGTGGCGCAGCGCCGCGCACAGGTTGTCGGGCGCGTCTTCGCAGACCCGCGGCGCGGCGGGCGCGAGCGCGTCGTCGACGTCGACCACCGCGGGCAGGTCCTCGTAGTCGACGACGACGGCGTCGCGCGCGTCGATCGCCGCTGCGCGCGACTCGGCGACGATTGCCGCGACGGCTTCGCCGACGAAGCGCACGCGGTCGCAGGCCAGCGCGCGGCGGGGCGGCGCGACGGCGGGCGAGCCGTCGGGGCGCCGGAAGCCGGCGGGGCCAGCCAGCGGGCGCACGCCGGCGTGCCGCAACTCGTCGCCGGTCAGCACTGCGACGACGCCGGGCAGCGCCAGCGCGGCGCTCGCGTCGATCGACACGATGCGCGCGTGCGCGTGCGGCGAGCGCAGGAAGCACAGGTGCGCCTGGTCCGCGAGCGAGAAGTCGTCGACGAAGGCGCCGCGACCGGCGACGAGCGTGCGGTCCTCGATGCGGCGGACCGCGTGGCCGCTGCCGAAGCGGCCGTAGGATGGCGAGGCGTCCAAGAGCGGTTCCCCAGGGGCTGAGCGGATCGCGGCCATCGTACCGCGAGCGCCGGCGCGCGCTGTCGCGCGGGCGCACTTGCGGCCGGCGCGGGCACCCTCCAGCATGGCGGATCGCATGGGGAGACGGCGCCGATGGAACGTGAGGATCGCGCGGCGGCGGAGGTGGGCGCCGCGCCCGCGGCTGGGCCCGCGGCATCGAGTGCGGCGGCGGCGAGCGCTGACGCCGGGCAGGCGATCGCGGTGTTGCTGAATCCGCGCGCCGCCGGCGGGCGCGCGGCGCGCCTGGCCGAGCCGCTGCGCATCCGGCTCGCAGCGCTGGCGCCGCAGGCCGAGCTGGCGACGATCGACGGCGTCGACGCCGCGCGCGAGTGGCTGCGAGGGCGGCCGCGGCAGTCGCGCGTGGCGCTGGTCGGCGGCGACGGCACCGTGCACCGCCTGCTGCCGGAGTTCATCGCGCGCGGGCTCTGCCTCGGCGTCGTCCCGGTGGGCAGCGGCAACGACTTCGCGCGCGCGCTCGGCGTGGATCGCCTGGCGTGGGAGGCCGCGCTGGCGGTTGCGCTGCGCGCGCCGTCGGCGGCGTGCGACGTCGGCGAACTCGAAGCCGGGGCCGGGCGGGTGCCGTTCGCGTCCAGTCTCGCGGCCGGTTTCGACGCGGCGATCGCGCGCCGCGCGCACGAAGGCCCGCCGTGGCTCGGCGGACTGCCGCGCTACCTGTGGGCGACGCTGCGCGAGCTCGCGCGGCTCGAACGGGTGCGCGTGCGCGCGACGATCGACGGCGCGCTGTTGCACGACGGCGAGGCGTTGTTCGCGTCGACGCTCAATACGCCGACCTTCGGCGCCGGCATGCCGGTGGTCCCGGACGCGCGCATCGACGACGGCCGCCTCGACCTGCTGCTCGCGGGCCGCTTCGGGCGCGCCGGTGCGCTCGCGATGCTGCCGCGGCTGCTGGCGGGCCGCCACGTCGGGCACCCGCGCGTGCGCATCGCCGGTTTTCGCGAATTGCGCGTCGAAGCCGATGCCGAGCTGCCGCTGGCCGCCGACGGCGAGCCGATCGGCGCGGCGCGAACGTTCACCGTCCGGGTCAGGGCGGGAGTGCTGGAGGTGGCGCAGTCGCAGAAGATGCGATAGCATCGACGCATCAGAGCATCATCGCGCGGCCCGGCCCGCGTCGCCTGCCATGCGTACCACCCTCGATCTCGACCCGGACGTCCTCGCCGCCGCGCGGGAGTTGGCCGCGCGGCGCAGAGTCTCGATCGGTCGCGTGCTCTCCGAACTCGCTCGCCAGGCGTTGCTCGGCCCGGCGGCTGCGCGGCTCGCGCGTGAGCCGGTTCCGGAGCTCCACGGTTTCCAGCCGTTCCCGGCACGCGGGGTTCTCGTGGACGACCGCACGATCGATCGTCTGCGCGACCAGGAAGGGAGCTGATGCGCGCGCTCCTCGACGTGAACGTGCTGATCGCGTTGCTGGACCAGGGGCACATCCACCATGCGGCCGCGCGTGCATGGCTCGGCGCGAACATCGCGCACGGCTGGGCCTCGTGTCCGATCACGCAGAACGGTTGCATCCGGATCATGTCGCAGCCCGCCTATCCGGGCGCGGTCGCTCCGGCGGAGGTGGCGGCGCGCCTTCGCACCGCGGCCGCAACGCCGCATCACGCGTTCTGGCCCGACGACACGAGCCTTCTGGCCGACGACGTGCTGCGCTGGTCCTCGATCCTCGGCTCGCGGCAGGTCACCGACGCGTACCTGCTCTCGCTCGCGGTGCGCCGCGGGGGGCGCTTCGTCACCTTCGATCGCGCGGCGCCGCTCGCCGCCGTGGCGGGCGCGAACGCACGGCACCTCGTGGTGTTGTAGCCGAGACGCGCGTCAGCGCGCTTCCGCAGGCACCGCGGTCGCGATCAGCGCTTCCCAGCCGCGCGCGTCGGTCGGCCATTCCCGTTCGCCGGCCTCGTCGAGCCGGCGCAGGATCTGCGCGAGCTGCCAGGTCGGCGGCTGGCCGAGCGCGGCCGGGCGCTCGCGCCACAGGCGGCGCACGACGTTGTCGCCGACCGCGAAGCGCTGCGCGAGCGCTTCGATGACCGCGCGATCCTGACCGGCGTCGATCGCCTGCTTCAGCGCCACTGCCCAGCGCAGGCTGTGCGCGCTGTCGGGGCGCGCTGCGAGCCGGCGCAGATCGTAGGTGGATCCCGCCGCGCGGCCGGTGCGCCGCGCGTCGTCGCCGGCGCAGTCCGGCTCGTGGCCGTCCGCCTCGTGGTCGGCGCCTTCCCCGGGCCGCCACGCGTCGAGCGACAGCAGCGCCTCCGCGAAGAAGGTCGCGAACGACGGCAGGCGCGCGAGCACGTGCGCGCGCGGCGCCGCGTGGCGCGCGTCGATGCGCAGCCAGTTGTAGCCGCCGAGATGCAGCCCGGCGCCGGTGCGCGCGAGCTTGGCCATCGTCACCGGGTCGAGGCTCGCTTCGACGATCGCGGCGACGCGCGCATCGACGGCGCCTTCGCGCAGGTCGATCGAGCGCAGCGCGCGGCCGTAGAGCGCGACGTCGACGATCTCGTCGCGCAGCGCGGCGCGCAGTTTCGCGAGGAAGTCGGGGTAGCGGCCCGAGCGGTCGAACAGCGTCGCCGCCACGCCGGGCTCGAGACGGTGCTCGCGGTCGAGGTGGCGGCTCCAGTCGGCGCGGCGCCGGTCGAGCGTCGTGAGCATCTCGTCGGCGAGCGATGCGAACAGCAGGTCGAGCGCATCCTGCGCCGCGTCGTGGCGCGCGCGCAGGTCGACGTGGCGCGCCAGCAGATCGACCAGCAGCTTCAGCGTGCGATCCGACAGCAGCGCGCGGAAGTCGTGGACGAGTCCGTCACGGTCGACGCCGACGAAGCGCGCGTTGAGTCCCCACGCGCGCGTGAGCTGCGCGAAGATCGGGTTCGTCATCAGCGACAGCCGAGTCGCGAGCGGCAGCAGCACGACGAACAGCCGCCAGTCCGACGACGGGTTGCGAAAGACGAGCGCGCGCGGGCTGTGGCGATAGCTGCGCGCGAGGTGCGCGAGCTCGGGGCCGACCGTGCCGTCGTCCTGCAGCTCCTCGTCGACCGGGACCGCGTCGACGGCGAGGACTTCGACTTCCTTCAATCGGCGCGCTTGGCGAAGATCAGCAGGCTGCCGCCGAAGACCATCAGCGCCGCCGCCATCAGCGTGCGCGCGACCGAGCCGCGCCACAGCGCCTCGGCGGCGAACAGGATGCCGGCCGTCAGCACGATGCGCGCGGTGCCGGCGGTGCGCTGGGCGGGAGACAGGCGGGTCATGGCGCTAATCTACTCCAGAAATCCGGCAGCGGCGGAGCCGGCTGTCGGGGGCTGTCCGGCGGCGCTCCCGCAGGCCTGTGGACAGCGGGTGGACAATCGCCGGACAGCCGGTGCACAGTCGGCCCGCAGGTCGTGGACAACCCCGGGACAACACCGCAGCGACCGGCGACGGGACCGGCTCACGCGGTAACGGAACGCCGGCATTCCGGAATCCATTCCCTGCCATGGCGTTGCCGCAAGGAAGGGGGATAGGATGTTTGCAATCCGCTGCTGCGGCCCATCCAGGTTTTCTTCTTCGTCGGAGGCGACGATCGTGAGCAAGCAGCCCCCCATCGC
>JANJTK010000156.1 GCA_024711155.1 Burkholderiaceae bacterium | reverse complement strand
CCGGGAGGGGGGCGGCCCCCGGCGCGCCCCCCGATTTTTGGCGCTGACCCGGGGGCCCGACGCGATCCCCGGGCCCGCCGCGCCGTCCGCAGCCTGAACGCCTACGCGCCGCTCTCCAGCCGCTGCTCGAAGCGCTCCTTGGTCGCCTGCAGCGAGTGCGGCAGGCGATCGGCGAGTCGTCCGAACAGCTCGGCGTGCAGCGCGAACTCCTCGCGCCACGCGGCGCGATCGATCGACGTGATCTTGTCGTACGCGGCGCTTCCGAACTCGAGCCCGTTCCAGTTCAGGTCCTCGTAGCGCGGAGTCGTGCCGAACACGTGCTCGACGCCGCCGCCGACGCCCTCGATGCGGTCGATCATCCACTTCAGCACGCGCATGTTCTCGCCGAAGCCCGGCCACACGAACTTGCCGTTCTCGTCGGTGCGGAACCAGTTGACGCAGTAGATCCGCGGCAGCTTCGCGCCGCCCGCCTGCAACCGGTGGCCGAGGTCGAGCCAGTGCGCGAAGTAGTCGCCCATGTGATAGCCGCAAAAGGGCAGCATCGCGAACGGATCGCGCCGCACGACGCCGGTGGCGCCGGCCTGCGCGGCCGTCGTCTCGGAGCCCATCGTGGCGGCCATGTACACGCCTTCGACCCAGTCGCGCGCCTCGGTCACCAGCGGCACGGTGGTCGAGCGGCGCCCGCCGAAGATGAACGCGTCGATCGGCACGCCTTCCACGCTGTCCCAGTGCGGGTCGATCGACGGACACTGCGCCGCCGACACCGTGAAGCGCGAGTTCGGATGCGCAGCCTTGCGCCCGGCCTTGCCGTCGGCCGGCGTCCAGTCGCGGCCCTGCCAGTCGATCAGGTGCGCCGGCGGCTCCGACAGCCCCTCCCACCACACGTCGCCGTCGTCGGTCAGCGCGACGTTGGTGAAGATCGTGTTCTCGCGCAGCGACGCGAGGCAGTTCGGGTTCGTCTTCTCGCTGGTGCCCGGCGCGACTCCGAAGAAGCCGGCTTCCGGATTGATCGCGTAGAGCCGCCCGTCCGAGTGCGGCTTGATCCACGCGATGTCGTCGCCGATCGTCGTGACCTTCCAGCCCTCGAAGCTCCTGGGCGGAATCAGCATCGCGAAGTTGGTCTTGCCGCAGGCCGACGGGAACGCCGCCGCGACGTGGTACTTCTTGCCCGCCGGCGACGTCACGCCGAGGATCAGCATGTGCTCGGCGAGCCACCCGATGCCGCCCGCCTGCACCGCCTGCCGGCCCATGTTCGACGCGATGCGCAGCGCGAAGCACTTCTTGCCCAGCAGCGCGTTGCCGCCGTAGCCGGAGCCGAAGGACCAGATCTCGCGCGTCTCGGGATAGTGGACGATGTACTTGGTCTCGTTGCACGGCCACGGCACGTCCTTCTCGCCGGCGGCGAGCGGCCGCCCGACCGAATGCACCGCGGGCACGAAGCCGCCGTCCTCGCCCAGCAGGTCGTACACCGCGCGACCCATGCGCGTCATGATGCGCATGCTGACCGCGACGTAGGGACTGTCGGTGATCTCGATCCCCAGGTGCGAGATGTGGCTGCCCAGGGGCCCCATCGAGAACGGCACCACGTACATCGTGCGGCCGCGCATGCAGCCGTCGAACAGCTTGCTCAGCGTCGCGCGCATCTGCGCCGGGTCGGTCCAGTTGTTGGTCGGACCGGCGTCCTCGCGCTTCTCCGAGCAGATGAAAGTGCGGTCCTCGACGCGCGCGACGTCGTCCGGATCGGACAGGGCGAGAAACGAGCCGGGGCGCCTGGCCGGGTCGAGCCGGCGCAGCGTGCCGGCGGCGACCATCTGGTCGCACAGCCGGTCGTATTCCTGCTGCGAGCCGTCGCACCAGTGGATCCGGTCCGGCTGCGCGAGCTCGGCAATCGAGCGCACCCATTCGATCAGCCGCTCGTGCCGGACCCAGTCGGGCGCGCCGAGCCGGGCCGTGCCGGCTGCGCCCGCAGGCGTGGCCGTCTCGGTCATGGCCGCGCGTGAAGAAGCGTGGGACATGGACTAACCTCCGTGATGTGGAACCGGGTGCCCGGGCGCGGGCGTAGCCGCGCCTCGACCCGCTGCCGATTGCAGCGGGCTTGCTGTGCGTGTTCGTGCGACTGCCTTGGCATGTCCTGGCCCGCCGGCCCGTGCTCGGGTCGCTCGACGGGGCCAGTCGCCGGCATGGAGCCGGCCGGCGCCGGTCGGACCACGGCGGGGGGTCGAGTGTACACCCGCCCCGCCCGGGCCGGCCGTGACGAAACTCCTTCGCCGCCCCGGCCGGCTGAGGCAAGTCCCGGCCCCGGCCGGGCGATCAGACGTAGCGCCGGTACTTCTCGAGAAACCGCACCGGTTTCGACAGCGCGTCGCGTCGGAACGGGTCGCCGAGCTCGCGCGTGCACATGACCTCGATGACGCAGGTCTTGCCGTGGTTCATCTGCAGGTCGACCGCGCGCCGCAGTGCCGGCCCGACGTCCTCGAGGCGGCGCACGACGATGGCCTCGGCGCCCATCGCGCGAGCGATCGCCGCGAAGTCCTGCCGGTCCAGCTCGCCGGCGACGAAGCGCCGGTCGTAGAAGTCGACCTGGTTCTTTTTCTCGGCGCCCCATTGTCGGTTGTGAAACACCACCGCCGTCACCGGAATGCCGTGGCGCACGCAGGTCATCGTCTCGGACATGCTCATCGTCCACGCGCCGTCGCCCGCGTACGCGATCGCCGGCCGGTGCGGCGCGGCTGCCTTGGCGCCGACGATCGTCGGCAACGCGTAACCGCAGTTGCCGAAGCTCATCGGCGCGAAGAAGCTGCGCGGCTCCTCGAAGCGCAGGTAGCTGTTGGCCACCGAATTGATGTTGCCGATGTCGGTCGAAACCATCGCGCGCGGCGGCATCGCGCGCTCGAGTTCGCGCAGCACCTGCCGCGGGTGCAGCCAGCCGCCGCCCTCGCGCTGCGCCTCGTCGATCACCTCGAGGCTGTACGGGTCGCGCTCGTGCGTCCACTCCGACAGCTCCTTCTCCCAGGCCGCCTTCTCGTCGGCGACCTGCTGCGCGCGCTCGGCCCGGGTCGCGTCGCACGCCAGCGCGCGGCCCGCGAGCCGCCGCGCGAGCGCCGCGGCGGCCGCCTTCGCGTCGCCGCAGAGGCCGACCGAGATCTTCTTGACGAGTCCGAGCATCCGGTGGTCGGCGTCGACCTGCACGATCTTCGCGTTCTTCGGCCAGTAGTCCATGCCGTGCTGCGGCAGGGTGCCGAACGGGCCGAGCCGCGAGCCGAGCGCGAGCACGACGTCGGCGCGCGCGATCAGCTTCATCGCGGCCTTCGATCCCTGGTAGCCGAGCGGGCCGCACCACAGCGGGTGGCTGGCCGGGAACGAGTCGTTGTGCAGGTAGCTGTTGACCACCGGCGCCCCGAGCCGCTCCGCGAGCGCGCGGCACTCGTCGACGCCGTCGGCCATCACCACTCCGCCTCCGGACAGGATCACCGGGAACCGCGCGCTCGCCAGCAGCTCGGCCGCCTCGTCGAGGCTGCGCTCACCGCCCGGACCGCGCTCGAGCCGCTGCGGCGCCGGGATCTCGCACTCGATCTCGCCGTAGAAGAAGTCGCGCGGGATGTTCAGCTGCGTCGGCCCCATCTCGGCGAGCGCGCGGTCGAAGCAGCGCGCCGTGAACTCGGCCATCCGGCGCGGATTGTTCACGTGGCCCTGGTACTTCGTGAACTCCTCGAACATCGGCAGCTGGTTGCACTCCTGGAAGCCGCCCAGGCCCATTCCCATCGTTCCGGTCTCGGGCGTCACGATGACCACCGGGCTGTGCGCCCAGTAGGCCGCGGCGATTGCGGTCACGCAGTTGCTGATCCCGGGGCCGTTCTGGCCGATGACGACGCCGTGCCGGCCGCTGACGCGCGCGTAGCCGTCGGCCATGTGCGCTGCGCCCTGCTCGTGCACGACCGGGATCAGCCGGATGCCGGCCGGCGCGAAGATGTCCATCGCGTCCATGAAGGCCGAGCCCATGATGCCGAAGATCTCCGTCACGCCTTGCGCGACCAGCGTCTCGACGAAGGCCTCGGACGGGGTCATCTTCTGCACGCCGCTGACGACGGTGCGCGCTGCGATGGGGGGCTGCTTGCTCACGATCGTCGCCTCCGACGAAGAAGAAAACCTGGATGGGCCGCAGCAGCGGATTGCAAACATCCTATCCACCATCCTTGCCGCAATGCCATGGCAGGGAATGGATTCCGGAATGCCGGCGTTCCGTTACCGCGTGCGCCC
Source organism: Burkholderiaceae bacterium (assembly GCA_024711155.1). Taxonomy (GTDB): domain Bacteria; phylum Pseudomonadota; class Gammaproteobacteria; order Burkholderiales; family Burkholderiaceae_E; genus Zeimonas. The sequence goes on along the minus strand of JANJTK010000156.1, from coordinate 541 downwards.
GTCCCGTCGCCGGTCGCTCCGGTGTTGTCCCGGGGTTGTCCACGACCTGCGGGCCGACTGTGCACCGGCTGTCCGGCGATTGTCCACCCGCTGTCCACAGGCCTGCCGGCGCGCCGTCGGACAGGCCCCGACAGCCGGTCCCGCGGCTTCCGGATTTCTGGAGTAGATTAGCGCCATGACCCGCCTGTCTCCCGCCCAGCGCACCGCCGGCACCGCGCGCATCGTTCTCACGGCCGGCATCCTGTTCGCCGCCGAGGCGCTGTGGCGCGGCTCGGTCGCGCGCACGCTGATGGCAGCGGCGCTGATGGTCTTCGGCGGCAGCCTGCTGATCTTCGCCAAGCGCGCCGATTGAAGGAAGTCGAAGTCCTCGCCGTCGACGCGGTCCCGGTCGACGAGGAGTTGCAGGACGACGGCACGGTCGGACCCGAACTCGCGCACCTCGCGCGCAGCTATCGCCACAGCCCGCGCGCGCTCGTCTTTCGCAACCCGTCGTCGGACTGGCGGCTGTTCGTCGTGCTGCTGCCGCTCGCGACCCGGCTAT
>JANJTK010000272.1 GCA_024711155.1 Burkholderiaceae bacterium | reverse complement strand
GGTCGGGAGTCTTGGTTTCGGGCACGTAGACAATGTCCCCGGGCTGGAGCAGGATGTTTTGCGCAGAGTCTCCGTTTCGGATGAAGCGGACAATGTCCACTTGAATCCGGTCGTACACTCCGGGCATTCCCGCTCGTTCGCGGATCACCAGGGTCTTGCTAAGCCATGACCTCGTGGGAATCTCGCCACCGGCTTGGGCAAGCGCGTCTTGTACGGTCATCGGCTCTTTGTAGAAGTAGGAGTTCGGCCGAGGAACCTGTCCGATGACCAAGACCCTGTTGTTCGACTCGGGGATGTTCAGCGAGTCGCCGTCTTCGACCACATAGTTCTGTGTCGTGTCTGCCCGATTCAGGATCGCAAAGAGGTCGACAGGAATCAGTTCCGAGGAATTGGCCTTGCGCAGCGTGGCGCGGCGCAGATCGGCGCGATCCGTCACCACTCCGCCGCCGAAGTTGAGGAGCGTCATGACCGTGTCGCCGGGGCGGAGGTCGTAAACGCCGGGCCGATTCACCCACCCGCCCACCGAGGCGCGGACGGTTCGGTAGCGCACGATGAGGACGGATACTTTGGGATCGCGCAACCGCAATCGCTTGACGTAAGCCTTCGCCAGTTCCTGCTGGAGTTCCGCGATCGTCATGTCCTCGACCTGCATCGGTTCGAGGAACGGGGCGGTCAAAGAGCCGTCTTTGCCGATCGGTACATCGGCGTTCACTTGGGGCTCGTTGTAGATCTGGATGCGAACCACATCGTCGGGACGAAGCCTGTAAGCCTCCGGTGCTTGGGCAAACGCGCATACGCATGCCATGACGAGCACAAACATCCCTATCGCAAACCGAACCATCGCCTTGTTCATTAGCTTTCCGTTGCCGCGAATCCCTCTTGGATCGTGGTTAGTGTAACTCACCTTCGCCATCAGAGGCAAGGCGAGACCGACGCACTCCTTCCACGACTATTGTAACCTCTCCCTTGTGGGGAACCTGACCCTCATTGGGAATTATCGGCAACTCCGAGCGAAAAACTTGCTGGTGGAGTTTCGTCATTTCCCGGCAGATCGCGTACCTGCGATTTCCTAGCACTTCGTGTGCCACTTTCAGCAGCGCCTCGAATCGGAAGGGAGATTCGAATAGAACCAAGGTCATCGGCGAATCCCGGAAAGGTTCCAATTCGGATCGTATAGCACCCGCCTTTCGGCCCAGAAAGCCCAAGAAGGCGAACCGTTGCGCGAAAAAGCCGGAGAGCATAAGGGCGTCGGTCACGGCGCTTGGCCCCGGGATGGCATCGACTTCGATTCCCTCTTCGTGGCATGCGTCGCACAGCAGAGTTCCCGGGTCTGAAACGACGGGAGATCCGCCATCGGTCACCACCGCCGCATGGGAGCCCTGCCGAAGATCGTCAAGGTATCTCTCGATCGCCTTGTCGCCCGTATGGTCGTTCAGAACCCGCATAGGCTTTCGAATTCCAAGGTGCGACTGCAACTTGCCACTGATTCGGCTGTCTTCGACAAGCCAAAAGTCTGCCGCTCCAAGCGCTTCAACGGCTCGGGGCGACAGGTCGGACAGATTGCCGATGGGCGTGGCGACCAATGTGAGCCTGCCCGCCGCCGCCATGGATTACTTCGTCCCGGCGGGCTTTGCTTTCGACTTTTCGGCCTCGTCTCGGGTTTGCACCTTGGCGGCAGCTTCCTTTTGGGCTTTCTTGGCGTCGGCTTCGGCTTGCTTTTGAGCCTCGGCTTCAGCCTTTTTGGCTTC
>JANJTK010000121.1 GCA_024711155.1 Burkholderiaceae bacterium | reverse complement strand
GCGCACCGGGGCGCACCGGGGCGCACCGGGGCGCACCGGGGCGCACCCCGGTGCACCGGGCGCACGCCACAGGCCGTCAGTCGCCCGGTTGCCCCGCCGACGCGGGCCCCATCGCCGCCAGCACCTCGTCGAGGTTCTGCGGCATGCCCAGCGCGTTGAACCCGCAGTCGACGTAATGCACTTCGCCCGTCACCGCCCCGCCCAGGCTCGACAGCAGGTACACCGCCGTGCCGCCCAGCTCGTCGAGTTCGACCGCGCGCCGCAGCGGCGCGGCCAGCGTGTTGTAGCGGTAGATCGCGCGCGCGCCGCCGATGGCCGCGCCCGACAGCGTGCGCATCGGGCCGGCCGACACCGCGTTGACGCGGATTCCCTGCGGGCCGAGGTCGGCCGCCAGGTAGCGCGTCGACGCTTCGAGCGCGGCCTTGGCCACGCCCATCACGTTGTAGTTCGGCATCACCTTCTCGGCGCCGTAGTAGCTGAGCGTGATCGCAGCGCTGCCGGGACCCATCAGCGCCGCCGCGCGGCGCATCACCGACGTGAACGAGTAGCACGAGACGTGCATCGTGTGCAGGAAGTTGGCGAGCGTGGTGTCGACGTAGCGCCCCTTGAGCTCGTCGCGGCTCGAGTGAGCGACCGCGTGCACCACGAAGTCGAGCGCGCCCCAGCGCGCGCGCAGCGCGTCGAAGGTGGCGTCGATCGCCTCCTCGCGCTCGACGTCGCAGTCGAGCACGAAATCCGTGCCTGTCTCGGCCGCGAGCTGCGCGACCCGCTTCCTCATCGCGTCGCCCTGGTACGTGAACGCGAGTTCGGCGCCGTGCGCGCGCAGCGCGCGCGCGATGCCCCAGGCGATCGAGCGCTCGTTGGCGACTCCCATCACGAGCCCGCGTCGGCCCTGCATCAGCCCGGCGGCGGCGGCCTGCGCGTCCACGCTCAGCCCTCGAAGCGCGACAGCGCCAGCGTGCAGTTGGTGCCGCCGAAGCCGAAGCTGTTCGACAGCACCGTCTGGTGCGTCACGCCGTCGATGCGCTCGCGCGCGATCGGGATCGCGCCCACGCCCGCGTCGAGCGTCTCGATGTTGATGCTCGGCGCAATGAAGCCGTGCTGCATCATCAGCAGGCAGTAGATGGCTTCCTGCACGCCGGTCGCGCCCAGCGAGTGGCCGGTCATCGACTTCGTCGACGAAATCGGCGGCAGCGCCTCGTCCGGGCGCCCGAACACGGCGCGGATCGCGTCGAGCTCGGTGATGTCGCCGGCCGGGGTGCTGGTGCCGTGGCTGTTGATGTACGTGACCGGCGTCCTGACGGTGGCGAGCGCGTTGCGCATGCAGCGCACCGCGCCTTCGCCGCTCGGCGCCACCATGTCGGCGCCGTCGGAGGTCGCGCCGTAGCCCGTCACCTCGGCGTAGATCTTCGCGCCGCGCGCCCGCGCATGGCCGAGTTCCTCGAGCACGACGGCGCCGCCGCCGCCGGCGATCACGAAGCCGTCGCGGTTCGCGTCGTAGGGGCGCGATGCGGTCTCGGGCCGGTCGTTGTACTTCGACGACATGGCGCCCATGGCGTCGAACAGCACCGACAAGGTCCAGTCGAGTTCCTCGCCGCCGCCGGCCAGGACGATGTCCTGCTTGCCCCACTGGATCAGTTCCGCGCCGTGGCCGATGCAGTGCGCCGACGTCGAGCACGCCGAGGAGATCGAATAATTGACGCCCTTGATGTGGAAGTTCGTCGCTGCGGTCGCGGAGGTCGTCGACGACATGCAGCGCGGCACCATGTAGGGGCCGACGCGCTTCGGGCCGCGCTCCTTCGCGATCGCGGCCGCCTCGATCTGGTTGCGCGTGGACGGCCCGCCCGAGCCGACCACGACGCCGGTGCGCTCGTTCGAGACGTCGGATCCCGCGAGTCCGGCATCCGCGATCGCCTGCTCCAGCGACAGGTGCAGGTATGCTGCCCCGTCGCCCATGAAGCGGCGCAGGCGGCGGTCGATCGCGGCATCGAGGTCGATCGCGGGACGTCCGGCGACCTGGCTGCGGAAGCCCATTTCGGTGTACTCGGGCATCGCGACGATGCCCGAGCGGCCGGCGCGCAGCGACGCCAGCACCTGGGCCTGGTCGAGTCCGATGCAGGAGACGACGCCGATGCCGGTGACGACGACCCGGCGCAGTTCGGGGATTCGGTTCATGGCTGTGCTCCTTCGCGTCGCGATCAGAGCGCCTTCGGATTGTCGAACAATCCGACCTGCAGGTCACCGGCTTCGTAGATCACCTTGCCGTCCGCGCGCACCGTGCCGTCGGCGACGCCGAGCACGAGTCGCCGGTTGATCACCCGCTTGATGTCGATGTCGTATTGCACCAGGCGCGTCTCCGGCAGGATCTGGCCGGTGAACTTCAGCTGCCCGAGGCCGAGCGCGCGGCCCGAACCCGGGGCGCCGATCCAGCCGAGGAAAAAACCGAGCATCTGCCACAGCGAGTCGAGTCCGAGGCAGCCCGGCATGACCGGGTCGCCCTCGAAGTGGCAGCCGAAGAACCACAGGTCGGGACGGATGTCGAACTCAGCGCGCACGTAGCCCTTGTCGAAGGCGCCGCCGCTGGCGGAGATCCCCGTGATCCGGTCGAACATCAGCATCGGGGGCAGCGGCAGTTTCGCGTTGCCGGGCCCGAACAGCCGGCCGTGGCCGCATTCGATCAGTTCGTCGTGGTCGTACTGCGCCTTCGGTGTGAAATGCATCGGGTCGTGGACCTGTTCGTCGCGGTGACGGCCCGGCGCGACGGCGCCGCGGCCACGGTCGCCATGATACGGAAAACGGGCGCGTTCCCGGAGCGGCTCAGCCGAGATCGGCGCTTTGCGCCAGGACGACCCCGGCGGCGCGCATCGACGCGAGCGCCTGGTCCAGCGAGCCGCCGAGGTCGATCGCCCGGCACGCGTCGAGCAGCACGACGGCCTCGAAGTGGAGGCGGCGCGCGTCGAGCGCGGAGAACGCGACGCAGTAATCGGTCGCCAGTCCGCACAGGAAGACGCGGGTGAAGCCGCGCTCGCGCAGGTAGCCCGCGAGCCCGGTCGGGCTGACGCGATCGTTCTCGCAGAACGCCGAATACGAGTCGATCCGCGGCCTGAAACCCTTGCGCACCACCAACTCGGCGCGCTTCGCGTCGAGTCCGGCGTGCAGCGCGGCGCCGGCGCTGCCCTGCACGCAATGGTCGGGCCACAGCGTCTGCGCGCCGTAGTCGAACTCGACGGTCTCGAACGGCGCGCGCCCGGGATGGGAGCTCGCGAACGAGAGGTGGCCGGGCGGGTGCCAGTCCTGCGTCAGCACCACGTGCTCGAAGCGCGCGACCAGCGCGTTGGCGGCCGGCACGACCGCGTCGCCGCCGGGCACTGCGAGCGCGCCGCCGGGGCAGAAATCGTTCTGGACGTCGACCACCAGCAGGACGTCGCGCTGCGGATCGACCGGATTCACTGGCGGCATGGGACGCAGCTTCCCATCGCGGCCGGGGTGCGTCAATTGCGCGCGCGCCGACGGCGCTGGCGCCCGAATGCGCTCGGGCCCGAATCTGCTCGCGCCCGAATGTACTGGCGTCCGAAGACGCGTTTCAGCGGCGCGCGTTACAGCCTGTTACCGCTGTTGCAGGTTCGGGGCTGGGTGGCGCGCGGCCGCGAGGGTAGTCTCGACGCCATGCCCCTCGGGTCCGGCCGGTTCTTCGATCCGGCTTCCCCCTCCGGGGCCCATACGAACAAGGAGCACACGATGAGCAAGTCGCCAGCAGGCAAACGGTTCGCGGCCATCGCCGCACTGGCGGTCGGCGCGCTCGCGGCCGGGGCCGCGCACGCTTCGTCGGCGGTGGTCGGCGCGGTCGTCGGCGGCGGCGTCGGCGCGGTCATCGGGCAATCGATCGGCGGGCGCGACGGCGCCGTCATCGGCGGTGCGCTCGGTGCCGCCGCCGGCGCCGCGGCGGCGTCCGATCACGGTTACCGTGTTCACGGCGGCGCGGCTTATCCGGCGCCGGTCTATGGTCCTCCCGCGGTCTACTATCCGGCGCCGCCACGGGTCGTGTACGCACCGCCCCCGCCGCGGGTCGTCTACGCTCCGGCGCCACGCGTCGTGTATCGTCCCGTCCACGTCGCGCCGCCTCCGGGCTACGTGGCGGTGCGACCCGACTACCGGCACTGGCATCGTCGCGACGAGCGCCGCGACCGGTATGATCGGCACGACCGCGGCCAGCGCCGCGATTTCCGCTACGGGCCCGCCGGCTACGGGGGCTACTGACACCGCACCGCGCCGAATGCACGATCCACGCCCCGCCGTTTCGAGTCTGTTCAGCGCGGGAGCGAGCATCGTGAATCTCGCGGCCGCCATCGCCGGCCGCTTCGGCGTCGAGGCGGCTGCGCCGGCGCTGGACGATCCGCCGGTGGTCGAGGCGCTGCGCCGCGCGACCTCGGTCGTGAGCGTCCTGTTCGACGGACTCGGCGAGCGGCAACTGGAAACCCACGCCCCGCGCGGCGCACTCGCGCAGTGCCGCGTGCGCTCGCTCGACTCGGTCTTCCCGTCGAGCACGGCGCCGGCGGTCACTTCGTTCGTCGCCGCGGCTTCGCCAGCGACGCACGGCAACCCGGCCTGGCACGTCTGGTCCGAATCGGCCCACGCGATCATCCGCTCGCTGCCGATGGACGTGCGCGGCGACCGCACCCGCACCGTGCGCGCAGGCGACACCTGGACCTGGCGGCCGTGGGCCGAGCGCGCCCGCGTCCCGGCCTTTGCGGTGCTGCCACGCGAGATCGCCGAGACGGAATATTCGCGCCACGCGTACGCCGGCTCGACGCGACTCGCCTACGCGCGGATCGACGAGGTGCCGGCGCGGGTGGCCGAGGTCCTGCGCGCGTGCCCCGGGGGTGCGAGCGTGTTCGTCTACCTGCCGCAGTTCGACGCGATCAGTCACGAGGCGGGCTGGGCCAGCGACGCGGCGGCCGCCGTTGCGGGCGGTTTCGACCGCTGGTTCGCGTCGCTGCTCGAGCGCGTCGCCGGCTTCGATGCGCTGGTGCTGGGGACGGCCGACCACGGCTTCGTCGACGTCGAGCCGCGCGACCAGTTCCGCCTGGAGGCGTTCGCGGCCATCGCTGCGTGCCTGGAGCACCCGTTGTGCGGCGAGCCGCGGGTGCCGTTCTGCCAGGTGCTTCCGCAGCGGCGTGAGCGCTTCGCCGAAATCGTCGCCGCCGAACTCGGCGACGCGTTCGCGGTCCATCCGTCTGCGGAGTTGCTCGACGCCGGCTGGTTCGGTGTGCTGCCGGCGCACGGCCGAGGCGCGGCGCTGGCGGGCCGGATCGGCACGCACGTGCTGGTGCCGAAGCGCCGCGTGACGATGGTCGATGCGGTCGAAGGCGAGCCGTCGCTGAACTTCGTCGGCATGCACGGCGGTCCCAGCGACGAAGAGATGCGGGTGCCGCTGCTGGCGGCGTGGCGCGGGGCGGCGCTGGGTTGAAGCCGGTGCGTGCCGTCGCGCGGTTAACATCGCGACTTCGGCCGCCGGTGCCGCCTCTTCTTCGCCGATCGTGAGTTCCTCCGCCCGACCCGCACCCCCGAACGCGCTGAGCGTCGCCGGCATCGACCCGAGCGGCGGCGCCGGCATCTTCGCCGACCTGAAGGCCTTCTCCGCGCTCGGCGCCTACGGCACCGGCGTGGTGGCCGCGCTGACGGCGCAGAACACCCGCGGCGTGACCGGGGTGCACCCGGTGCCGCCGGCCTTCGTGCGCGAGCAGCTCGACACGCTGTTCGCCGACGTGCGCATCCACGCGGCCAAGGTCGGGATGCTCGGCACCGCGCCGATCGCGGTCGCGGTGGCCGAGGGGCTCGCGGAGCCGATCGCCGCCGGCGGTCTCGCGCACCTCGTCGTCGACCCGGTGATGGTCGCCAAGAGCGGCGACGCGCTGCTCGGGCGCGAAGCGATCGCGACGCTGATCGACGCGGTGCTGCCGCTTGCGACCGTGCTGACGCCGAACCTGCCCGAGGCGGGTGTGCTGCTCGACCAGCGCCCGCCCGACAACCTGCACGAGATGCAGCGCGCCGCCGAGCGGCTGCGGCGCCTGCTGCGCGACGACGGGCGGCGCTTCGTGCTGCTCAAGGGCGGGCACCTGAGCGGCGACGCCACCGACCTGCTGTTCGACGGCGAGCGGATGATCGAGCTGTCGGCGCCGCGCGTGCAGACGCGCAACACCCACGGCACCGGGTGCACGCTGTCGGCGTCGATCGCCGCGCTGCTCGCGCACGGCGCCGAGCCGGTCGAGGCGATCCGGCGCGCGAAGGCCTACCTGACCGAGGCGCTGCGGCAGGCCGACCGGCTGCAGGTCGGCTCCGGCCACGGACCGGTCCACCACTTCCACGCGTGGTGGCACCGTGTTTGAGGTCCTGCACGCGCTGCCGCTGCTGGTCAAGGCGGCGATCCTCGGCATCGTCGAGGGGCTGACCGAGTTCCTGCCGATCTCGAGCACCGGACACCTGATCCTCGCCGGCAGCCTGCTGGGCTTCTCAGGCGAGAAGGAGAAGATGTTCGACGTTGCGATCCAGACCGGCGCGATGCTCGCGGTGATCTGGTACTTCCGCGCGCGCATCCTCGCGACGGTCGCGGGCATCCGCCGCGAACCGCGCGCGCAGCGCTTCGCGGTCAACGTGATCGTCGCGTTCCTGCCGGCCGCCGTGCTCGGCGTGCTGTTCGCCGGCCACATCAAGACGTGGCTGTTCAAGCCGGTGCCGGTCGCGATCGCGTTCATCGTCGGCGGATTCGTGATCCTGTGGGTCGAGCGGCGCCAGCGGCGCGGACTCGCGCATCCGCGCATTCACGACATCGACTCGCTCGGCGTCGCCGACGCGCTGCGCCTGGGCTTCGCGCAGGCCTTCGCGCTGATCCCGGGCACCAGCCGCTCGGGCGCGACGATCATCGGCGGCATGCTGTTCGGCCTGTCGCGCCAGGTCGCCACCGAGTTCTCGTTCTTCCTCGCGATTCCGACCCTGATCGGCGCCGGCGTCTACGACACCTGGAAGTACCGGCACCTGCTGAGCGCGGCCGACGCGCCGATGTTCGCGGTCGGGTTGCTGTTCGCGTTCTTCAGCGCGCTGGCCTGCGTGCACTGGCTGATCCGCTACGTGGCGACGCACGACTTCGTGCCGTTCGCGTGGTACCGGATCGCGTTCGGGCTGGTCGTGCTGGCGACGGCCGCGAGCGGGCTGGTGCAGTGGGCGGCCTGAGGCGCGGGGCGGGACGCCGGCGTCCTCGTCAACGCCTGACGAACACGAGATCGCGGACTTCGTGCCCGAGGCGCAGGCCGCGCGCCTCGAATTTCGTCTGCGGCCGCCACGCCGGGCGCGGCGCGAAGCCGCGGCACTGCGCCGCCGTCTCGCCGACCGACGTGTCGCCCGCGCTGTTGGCGAGCAGCGGCTCGCGCGACAGCACGTCGAGCATCTGCAGCGCGTACGGCTCCCAGTCGGTCGCGCAGTGCAGCGTGCCGCCCGGCGCGAGCCGGCTCGCCAGCAGCGCGACGAACGGCGGCTGGATCAGGCGCCGCTTGTGGTGGCGCTTCTTCGGCCACGGGTCGGGAAAGTAGACGTGCGCGCCGGCCAGCGTCGCCGGCGCGATCATGTCGCGCAGCACGTCGACGGCGTCGTGCTGGACGATGCGCACGTTGGCGAGCCCGAGTTCGCCGATGCGGGCAAGCAGGCTGCCGACGCCGGCCGGGTAGACCTCGACGCCGAGGTAGTCGCGCGCCGGGTCGGCGGCCGCGATGCGGGCGGTCGTCTCGCCCATGCCGAAGCCGATCTCGACCACCAGCGGCGCGCTGCGGCCGAACACGGTCGCGGGGTCGATCGGGGCCGCGCGGTACGGCAGGCACCAGCGCTCGTGCAGCGTCTCGTAGGCCTGGCGCTGGCCGCTGGTGAAGTGGCCGCGCCGGCCGGAGAAACTGCGGATGTGCGGGTGCGGCGCCCCGGCGCTGCTCACGATCGCGGTGGCGTGCCGATCAGCCCCGCGGTCGGCGACGACGGCGCGGCCGCATAGAGCTTCTTCGGCATCCTGCCGGCCAGGAACGCGTCGCGCCCGGCTTCGACCGCCTTGCGCATCGCGCGCGCCATCCGCACCGGGTCGCGCGCGGCCGCGACGGCCGTGTTCATCAGCACGCCGGCGCAGCCGAGCTCCATCGCGACCGCCGCGTCGGACGCGGTGCCCACGCCCGCGTCGACGATCACCGGCACCCGCGCCTTGTCGACGATCAGCTGCAGGTTCCACGGATTCAGGATGCCCATGCCGGAGCCGATCAGCGACGCGAGCGGCATCACGGCGACGCAGCCGATCTCCTCGAGGCGCCGCGCCTGGATCGGATCGTCGCTGCAGTAGACCATCACCTCGAAGCCCTCGCGCACGAGCGTCTCGGCTGCCTTCAGCGTCTCGGGCATGTTCGGGTACAGGTTGTCCGGATCGCCGAGCACTTCGAGCTTGACCAGCGTGTGCCCGTCGAGCAGTTCGCGCGCCAGCCGCAGCGTGCGCACCGCGTCGTCGGCGCTGTAGCAGCCCGCGGTGTTGGGCAGCAGCGTGAAGCGCTGTGGCGACAGGAACTCGAGCAGGCTCGGCTCGCCCGGGTTCTGTCCGATGTTGGTGCGGCGGATCGCCACCGTGACGATCTGCGCGCCGCTCTCCTCGACCGCTGCGCGGGTCTGCTCGAAGTCACGGTACTTGCCGGTGCCGATCAGCAGGCGCGACGAGAATTCGCGCTGGCCGATCTTCAACGTGTCGGTGGTTTCGCTCATCGTGGAGATCCGTTTATCCGCCGCCGACCGCGACGACGATCTCGACGCGGTCGCCGTGCGCGAGGGGTTCGTCGCCGTGCCGGCTGCGCGGCACGATCGCGCCGTTGCGCTCGACCGCGATGCGCCGGTCCGCGAGGCCGAGTTCGGCCACCAGGGCGGCGATGGTGGCGGGCGACGGCAGCGGGCGCGCCTCGCCGTTGACGACGATGCTGTTCACAGCGGCGATTGTCGCATGGGTGCGACGGGCGGCGCCCGCAGCGCGGGGGCGATCGCAGCGCGGGGGTGGGTCGTGGCGTGAACGGGCGCTACAGCACTTCGTCGGGCGCCAGCGGCGCCAGCAGCCACAGCACCATCCGCAACCCGAGGCTCGCGTCGGGCTCGTGGCCCTCGACGGTCGGCATGCCGGGAGCCGCGCCGACCCAGCGCAGGCGCCCGTCGTCTGCCGCCTCGACGCGGTAGCTGCTGCTCACGGCGACGTCCTCGTACAGCTGCGCCACCTGCGACGCGAGCTCCGCGCTGCGGATCGCCAGCGCCAGCTCCGCGTTCAGGCGCACCGAGCGTGGGTCCATGTTCATCGACCCGACCAGCACGATCCGGCGATCGACGACCATCGCCTTCGCGTGCAGGCTCGCCAGCGACGACCCGAACGGCCCCAGGCGGCTGCGCGGCGCGCCGAGCCGGTAGCGCATCTCGTGCAGCTCGACCCCGGCCGCGAGCAGCGCCGGCCGGTAGCGCGCGTAGCCGATGTGCACGATCGGCGCGTCGGTGGCGGCGAGCGAGTTCGTCAGCATGCGCAATTTCACGCCCCGACCGGCCAGTTCGCGCGCGAGCTGCAGGCCGCGCTCGCCGGGCACGAAGTACGGCGTGATCACGATCACCTCGCTGCGCGCCGAGCGCATCAGCGCCATCACGTCGTCGGCGATGATCTCCTCCGGGTCGGGCCCGGCCTCGCGCGTGATCTTCGACGGCTCGTCGGCGAGCAAACGCGCGCGCGCCCACGCGAGCGCCGGCAGGCCGGCGGCGAACTCCTGCGCGAGCGTGCTGTCGGCAGGCGACGACGGCGTCGCTGCTGGCGGCGTCGGCTGGAGCGCCGCGGTTGGCAGTGCGGTTACCGGTGCGGCGGACCTGGCCGGCGTCGAGCCCGCCGGCGCGAGTTCCTCGCAGCGCGGTTCCTTGCCCGCCAGGGCCTGCAGCGGGTACGCGAGCTCGCTGTTCCAGAAGCGGTCGAACGAATCCGAGAGCCGGCGCACGATCGGGCCGGCCGCGAGCACGTCGAGGTCGACGAAGTTGCTCGACGGGCTCTGCACGAAGTAGGCGTCGCCGAGGTTGCGTCCGCCGGCGACGGCCAGCGCGTTGTCGGCGACGAACATCTTCGCGTGCATGCGCCGATTCAGGCGCCGGATGTCGGTCAGCGAGGCCAGCACGCGCGTCAGCGTCGAGGTGCGCCCCGACGGGAAGGGGTTGTAGAGCCGCAGCTCGATGTTCGGGTGCCTCGCCAGGCATCGCAGCGCGTCGTCGGCGCCCGACGTGTGCATGTCGTCGAGCAGCAAGCGCACGCGCACGCCGCGCGCGGCGGCCGCGCGTACGCGTTCGAGCAGTGCGCGCGTCGAGGCCTCGTCGTGCATCAGGTAGTACTGCAGGTCGAGCGTGCGCTGCGCGTGCCCGGCCAGCGCATGCAGCGCCGCGTACGCGTCCTCGCCGGAGACGAGCAGGCGGAACCCGGAGCGGCGAGGGTCGGGTGCGGCTGCCGCAACCAGCGCGCCCAGCGCCGTGGCTTCGGGGTCTGCGAGCGCGTGCGTGGCGGTCTTCGCCGGGGGCGGCGGCAGCGTGGCGCAGGACGCGAGCAGCGCGCAGGCGGCCGCGAGCGCGGCGGCCCGGGTGGCGCGGGCGGTCACCGGCCGGGCTCCGGCCGGACTCCGGTCCGGTCGCAACGCCGGACACGCGCCCGATCGCTCTGCCGGGTGGTCTCCCGGTTTGCCTCCATCGGCCATCCGCCCCTACAATTTCTCCCTTCGCGGGTGTAGTTCAATGGTAGAACGGCAGCTTCCCAAGCTGCATACGAGGGTTCGATTCCCTTCACCCGCTCCACCTCCGTTCCGCGTCGCAGCGCTCACAAGCGCTGCGCGAACGGCAACACGGCGGGCAGCTGGAAAAATCCGGGCGGCGCCGCGCACACCGCCGGAATGGCGCGGATGACCACCGCGGCGGTGGCGTCCATCGCCGCCCTCGACGGCGGCGCGCGCGGATCGGGATCGTCGATCCGGAAGTCGACCGAAACGTTCGGGCGTCCGTGCAGCCGCACTCGCCAGTGCGCCGCGTGGCTGTCGCCGTGCAGGCCGGGATCCACGGTCCACAGCACCGAGTGCGTCATCGCGCGGCCGTCGGCGAAGCGCGCGTTCCAGCGCCACTCGGTGCTCGCGACGGTGCCCTGGCGGACGGTGCCCGCCGCCAGCACGAGGTCGCGCGGGCAGGCGGTCAGGCGATGGTCTTCTTCCAGCGTCCCGACCTGCGTGCCGATCGCATCGGCCACGCACGCGAAGGTCTCGCGATACAGGTCGGTGTAGAGCCGCGCCAGCGGGCCCTTCGCCAGGTCGACTGCCGCCGGGTCGGTGCCGAAGCCGAGCGTCCCGAACAGGAAGTCCGCGGCCGGCACGAGCGAGCAGTCGACGGTCTCGAAGCACTCGATGCGCTCGAGTTGCGCCATCAGGCCGCTGAACATCACGGCCACGCGCTCGGCGACGAAGCCCGGATTCATGCCGATCCCGGCGAGCGTGCTGCGGCCTGCGAGCGCCGCCGCGCGCAGCGGCTGCGCGTACGCGGCGCCCTGCGCGGCGGGCCGGTAGAAGCCGTTGACCGAGATCACGTTCTTCCCGCTCGCCAGCAACCGTTGCAAGTCGCCGTTCTGCGCGTCGTACGGAACGCCGATGCGCGGCGTGTGGATCACCACGTCGGCGTCGATGGCGAGGATGTCGTCGATGCTCGCGGTGGCGCGCACGCCGGTCGCGTCGCGACGCGCGATCTCGCCGGCGTCCTTGCCGACCTTGGCCGGATCGTAGGCGTAGAGGCCCACCAGCCGCAGGTCGGGGTGGTCGATGATGCGCCGCAGGGTGGTGCGTCCGACCGAGCCCGTGGCCCACTGGATCACTCTGTACACCGCCGTCTCCCCGGTTGGCGGCGGGTCGCGCCGCGACTCCCCGGCGTGCGCTACAGTGAGCGCTCGAGGAGGTTCCATTGAAGGCAGCGTACATCACCCACCCGAGCTTCGTGCGCCACGAGATGGGCGCGCACCATCCCGAGTGCCCCGAGCGGCTCGCGGCGATCTCCGACCGGCTCCTGCAGCGAGGCATTCTCGACCTGATGGATTCGATCGAGGCGCCGGCGGCCACGCCCGAGCAGATCGACCGCGCGCACGACATGCGCCTGTATCACGAGCTGCGCGCGGCCGCGCCGTCGGAGGGCTACGCGCAGGTCGACCCGGACACGGCGATGAATCCGCACACGTGGACCGCGGCGCTGCACGCGGCCGGCGCGCTGGTGCTCGCCACCGAGCTGGTCGCGCGCGGCGACTACCGGCGCGCGTTCTGCGCGGTGCGCCCGCCGGGGCACCACGCGACCAGCGCGCAGGCGATGGGGTTCTGCTTCTTCAACAACGTCGCGGTCGGCATCCGGCATGCGCTCGACGTGCTGGGTCTCGAGCGCGTCGCACTGGTCGACTTCGACGTGCATCACGGCAACGGCAGCGAGGACATCCTTGCCGGCGACGAGCGGGTGCTGATGGTCTCGACCTTCCAGCAGCGGCTCTACCCGTTCAACGGCGAGGAGGCGCGCGGGTCGAACATGTGCAACGTGGGGCTGCCTCCGTACAGCGACGGAGCGGCGCTGCGCGAGGCGGTCACGGGGCGCTGGCTGCCGGCGCTGCGCGCGTTCGCGCCGCAGATGGTGTTCGTGTCGGCGGGGTTCGACGCGCACCGCGAGGACGACATGAGCCACCTCGGCTGGCGCGACGAGGACTTCGCGTGGGTGAGCCGCGAGGTCGTGCGCTTCGCCGACGAGGCCTGCGAGGGGCGCATCGTGTCGACGCTCGAGGGCGGCTACCACATTCCGGCACTGGCGCGCTGCGTCGAGCTGCACCTGCGCGCGCTGCTGCTGCTCGACTGACGCGGGAGCGCAGATGCAGCACCGGCACGAGCTGGCGGCGCTGTTCGACCCGGCGACGGTCGCGCTGGTCGTCGAGCCCGGCGAGCCGCCGCCGTGGGTCGAGGCGCTCGCGCGCGGACTCGGCGACGCGCGCACGACGTCGCGGCGCATCGTGCTGGGGGAGGCGCTCGACGCCGACGGCGGCTGCGACCTCGCGCTGATCGCGGTCGGCGCGCAGCGCGAACTCGAGGCGCTGCACGTGGCCGCAGCGCTGCGCGCGCGTTCGGCGGCGGTGCTGTCGCAGCGTTGCACGCCGGAGCGGGCGGCGGAGCTGGCCGCGGCCGCGCGCGCGGCGGGCATCCGACTGCTGGGCCCGGCGACGATGGGCTTCGTGCGCCCGGCGCGCCGCCTCAACGCCGGGCGCATGGTGGCGGTGCCGCCCGCGGGCAACGTCGCGCTGGTGTCGCAGTCGGGCGTGCTCAACGCGGCGATCCTCGACTGGGCGGGCGACAGCACGATCGGCTTCTCGCTCGCGGTGTCGCTCGGCGCCGAGGCCGACGTCGACGCCGCGCAGGTGCTCGACTTCCTCGCCAACGACATGGCGACCCGCGCCGTCGTCGTCTACCTCGAAGCCGTGCGCGACTCGCGCAGTTTCATGAGCGCGCTGCGCGCGCTGTCGAGCGTCAAGCCGGTGGTGGTGCTCAAGGGCGGGCGCGACCAGGCGGCGCGGCCCAACGCGCGCACGCACTCGGGAGCGATCGCCGGCGGCGACGCGATCTACGCCGCCGCACTGCGCCGCGCCGGCGCGGTGCAGGTGCGACTGTTCACGCAGCTGTTCACTGCGGTGCGCTACCTCGCGTCGCGCAACTGGCCGATCGGCAAGCGGCTCGCGGTGATCTCGAACGGCAGCGGGCCCGCGGTGCTCGCGGCGGACCAGGCCGCGGTCCAGCGGATCGCGCTGCCGGCGTTCACGCCGCCGACGCAGCGCCGGCTGGCCGACGCGCTGCCCGGGCTTGCAATCGCGAATCCGCTCGACCTCGGCATGTCGGCCGACGGGTCCGCCTACGAGCAGGCGCTGGAGGCGATCGCCTACGACCCCGAGTGCGACGCGGTGCTCGCGCTGATGACGCCGTACGCGGGCGTGCCGGCCGACGAAATTACCGACCGGGTCGCGGCGGTGGCGCGGCGGCTCGCCAAGCCGCTGTTCGCGTGCTGGCTCGGCGACCGCACCGCGCGCGAACTGCGCCCGCGCCTCGACGCGGCGGGCGTGCCGGTGTATCGAACGCCCGAGGCCGCGGTCGACGCGTTCTCGACGGTGGCGACCTTCTACCAGAACCAGCTGCTGCTGCAGCAGGTGCCGACCTCGCTTTCGGAGGCGCACGCGCCGGATCTCGACGCGGCGCGCGGCGTGCTCGACGCGGCGCGCGCGGCGGGCCGCGAGGTGCTCACCGAGCTCGATTCGAAGGCCCTGCTGGGCGCGTTCCGGATTCCGGTCAACCGGACCGTGCTCGCGCGCGACGCCGAAGAAGCGGTCGGGCTCGCCGCGCGCATCGGCTACCCGGTCGCGATGAAGGTCAGCTCGGCCGACGTCGCGCACAAGAGCGACGTCGGCGGCGTGGTGCTGAACGTGCGCGACGCGGCCGAGGTGCGCCGGCAGTTCGCAGCGATCCTCGACGCGGTGCAGGCCGCCCGCCCGGGCGCGCGCGTCGAGGGCGTCACGCTGCAGGCGATGAAGACGAGCCGCCACGGGCGCGAGCTCTACGTCGGCGTGTTCCGCGATCCGCGCTTCGGCCCGGTGATCGCGTTCGGCGCCGGCGGCACGCGCGTCGAGGTGATGCGCGACGCGACGCTCGAGTTCCCGCCGCTCAACGCGTTCCTCGCGCGCAGCATGATCGCGCGCACGCGCGTCGCGCAGACGCTGGGCGAGTTCCGCGGCACGCCCGCGATCGACGTCGAGGCGCTGGTGAGCCTGCTGGTGAGGGTCTCGGAGATGGTGTGCGAGCTGCCGCAGATCGCCGAGATGGACATCAACCCGATCATCGCCGACGGCGACGGCGTGGTCGCGGTCGACGGCCGCGTCGTGCTCGACCGCGACACGCCGCGCGCGTGGGTGGCCGGCGAGGCGCGGCCGGGACCGCGGCACGCGCACATGGCGATCGTGCCGTATCCGGCGCACATGGTGTCGGAGCGGACGCTGCGCGACGGGCGCCGCTGCCGGGTCCGGCCGATCCGGGCCGAAGACGGCGAGGGCCTGCAGCGCTTCGTGCGCGGGCTCTCGCAGCAGTCGCGCTACTTCCGCTTCATCTCGACGCTGACCGAACTCACGCCGCGGATGCTGGTGCGCTACACGCAGATCGACTACGACCGCGAGCTCGCGCTGGTGGCGACGGTCGCAGAGGATGGCAGCGGCGACGGTGGCGGCCACGGTGGCGGCCGTGGCGACGCGCGCGACGCGCGCGACGCCGGCGTCGGCGTCGGCGCCGAGACGATCATTGCGGTGGTGCGCTACCTGCTGAACCCGGACCGCCAAAGCTGCGAATTCGCGATCGCGATCGCCGACGAGTTCCACGGCCAGGGCCTCGGCAAGATGCTGATGCAGGCGATCATCGATGCCGCGCGCGACAAGGGCCTGCAGGTCATCGAAGGTTTCGTGCTTGCGATCAATGCGCCGATGATCGGCCTGATGCGCTCGCTCGGTGTCCGCATCGAGACCGACGCGGACGACCCGGCGCTCAAGCGCGTGTGGCGGCCGCTGCAGGACGGCGACGCGGCGGCGTGAGCCGGCGCGCGCAGGCCAGGGCGGCCGCGCAAGCCAGGGCGGCCGCGTGAGTCAGTGACCGTGCCCGCTGCGCCGATCGAGCGCGCGCACCAGCGCCGCGTCGATTGCGGAGGACGGCAGCACGCGCCCCCCGCGCGCGGCTGCGAAGCGCTGCGCCGCTTCGCGCGACGCAAACGCGGGCAGGTCGCCCGAGCGCATCAGGCCGCCCGCGCCGGAACCGGCGACGTGCCACGCGCTGCCGGCCTCGATCCACGCGCCGTGGTCGAAGTCGGTGACGTACGCGGCGACGATGTCCGCCGGGCCGCGGCCCGGGTTGCGCGGGGCCGTGTCGTGCAGGTACAGGTAGAACATCAGCGGCGAGTCGAAGAAATGCACCGCGTGGTCGGCATAGATCGCCTGCGCGGCCCAGCGCGGATGGCGCGCCGGGTACATGCCGCACACCGGGCAGCGCGCGTCGGCCGGCACCGGCCGGGCCGCCGTCGGCGGCAAGCCGCTCTCGGGCAGGTACGGCAGCGGTGGTGCCACGATGCACAGCTCGTCCGAAGGGGCCTGCGGATCGCCCAGGCGCCGCCAGGCGAGTGCGCCCAGCAGCGCAGCCGTGCCGAGGCCGGCGAGCAGCGCCGCCGCGCGCCGCCGCGTCGCGCGCGGCGCGCCCGGCGTGGGACCTTCGCCCGGCGTGGGATCTTCGCTCACCGTCGACCTTCGCTCACCGTGGACACCCGCCCGGGGCACGCCTCACATCCGCTGGTCGACGTCGGCGCCGCCGCTCAGGTCGACCATCGCGGGCCGGATCTCTGCAAAGCCGAGCACGGTGCCGCCGTGTTCGGCGGCGAAGCGGCGCGCGTCTTCCTCGCGCGCGAAACTCGCGAAGGTCGGCCCCATCGACCCGTGGCGGCGGCTGCCGCGCACGTAGAACGCCGAGCGCGCGTCGATCCAGTGCCCGCGCGGCTGTTCCCAGTCGGCTCGGCCCATGTCCTGGACCCACGCGGCCGCGACGGCGCGCACCTGCTCGGGCCGCAGCAGCGTATCGAGCAACTCGACGGTGTCGCAGAAAAACACCGGCGCCGACGCGTCGGCGTACAGCAGCTGGCCCTTCGGTCCCGGATATTCCGCCAGCAGCATGCCGTCGAGTTCGCACGAGGTGCCGGGTCCGATTTCCTGCGGCGCGACCGCGCCCGCACCCTTGCGGGAGGCCTCGCAACCGGCCAGCCCGCCGAGCGTCGCGAGCAGCCCGGCGCGCAGCAGCGCGCGGCGTCCGGCGAGCGGCGCGCTGCCGCGGCGGCGGCCATCGAGTGGGCCATCGAGCGATCCGCCGCGCAAGCCGCCGTGCGAGCGGCAGTTGCACCTGAACCTCATCTGCTGAACCTCCAGTTGGCCAGCGCGAGCGGGCCGGCGATCCACGCCGCCATCGCCGTGCCGAGCAGCCAGCGCTCGCCGAGCACGTCGGGCACGATGCTCGCCACGCCGTACAGGTTGCGCACTTCGTCGAGCGAGAACACGTTGAGGATCCGGAACACGTCGGCCGGATTCAGCAGCAGCAGCCACGGGAAGACGCCGCCGCCGTAGTGTCCGCCGGTCGCGACCAGCGCGCCGAGCAGCGCAAGGTCGAACACCAGCACGAACAGGAACCACACCGCGATCGCGAGCCCGGAGGCGCGCGCGCGGTCGCGCGCGATGGCCGAGATCAGGACCGCGATGCTGAGGAACGCGAGCCCCAGCAGCAGCGTGCTGAGCACGAACCCGCCGTAGTGGAACAGCGCTGCGGCTCCCGAGGCGCGCGCGAGCACCGCGCCGACGGCCGCGAGTCCGCCCAGCGTCGCCAGCGCCAGCGCGCCCGCGAGCCCGAGGTACTTGCCCACCAGCAGTTCGCCGCTCGTGATCGGCAGCGCCAGCAGCAGGTCGAGCGAGCCGCGCTCGCGTTCGCCGACGATCGCGTCGAAGCCCAGCAGCAGTGCGATCAGCGGCACCAGGTAGATCGCGAGGCTCACCAGGCTTGCGACGGTGAACTCGAGCGAACGCAGCCCGACTGTGCCCTGCTGCGCGCCGCCCGCGTAGGCGATCGCGAGCGAGAACGCGGCGAATACCAGCGTGACCGCCAGCACCCAGCGGTTGCGCAGGCGGTCGCGCAGTTCCTTGGCCGCGATCGCGGCGATTGCCCGGCCGTCCGTCATGCGGCACCTCCGCTGGCGCCGCTCGCGCGCGGGTTGCGATCCGGGTCGCCAGCCGAGTCGCCAGCCGGGTCGCCACCGGGGCCCGCTGCGGCCTCGCCGAAGAACAGGTCCTCGAGCGTGGGCTCCGACACCTCGACGTCGAGCAGCCGCGCGCCGAGGGGCGCGAGTGCCTGCAGCAGCGCCACCTTCGCGGCGCGCGGGCAGTGCGCGCTCAGGCCGGAGGCGGTGCGGCGCACCGGCGCGGCGCCTGCGGGTGCGTGCGCCGCTCCGCCCGGCGTGTACGCCGCGAGCACGCCGGCGACGATCCGCTGCGCTTCGGCGACGTCGGAGGGCGCGAGCCGCAGCCGGATCGCCAGCGGCAGGTCGCGCTGCGCGCGCAACGCCTGCACGCTGCCGACCGCCTGCAGCCGCCCGCCGGACAGCACCGCCAGCCGGTCGACGCGGTGCTGCAACTCGGCCAGCACGTGCGAGCTGACGACCGCGGTCACGCCGCGCTCGCGCAGCTCGAACAGCGTCTCCCAGAACGCGCGCGCCGCGTGCGGATCGAGTCCCGAGGTGGGTTCGTCGAGGAACAGCACCCGCGGGTTGCCGAGCAGCGCCTGTGCGAAGCCGAGCCGCTGGCGCATCCCGCGCGAGTACTCGCGCACCGGACGCGCGGCGGCCTCCTCGAGCCCGACGCGCGCCAGGGCGGCGGCGCAGTCGCCGAGCGGGGCGCCCTTCAGCCGCGCGAGGAAGCGCAGCGTTTCGAGGCCGCTCAGGTTGTCCCACAGCACGACGTTCTCGGGCAGGTAGCCGATGCCGCGCCGCACCGCGCGGCCGGCCGCGCCGTCGACGCTCGCGCCGTCGACCCTCACGGTGCCCGCGCTCGGCGCGACGAGGCCAAGCATGGCCTTCATCAGCGTGCTCTTGCCGGCGCCGTTGTGCCCGATCAGGCCGAACACCTCGCCGCGTTCGATGTCGAGATCGACGGCGTCGACCGCGAGCAGGCTGCCGTAGCGCATGCTGACCGCGCGCAGCGACACCGCGGCGCCGGGCGGCGACACCGCGGCGCTGGCCGACGCGTCAGCGCGCATCGCGCGCTCCTTCCAGCCGGCGGCGCCAGGTCGCGCGGTCGAAGTCGCGTGCGCGCATCCGGGGCCGCGACTCGACCACGCCCGGCACCCGCAGCACCGGGAACTGCCGCGCGACCACGCGCAGCGCGTGCACCGCCGGGCTCGACATCAGGATCCTCGTCATCGGGTGCCGCCAGGTGAGCCGGTCGACGACGTCGTTGGCCTCGTGCGGAACGTCGCCGCGCCCGTCGCCGTCGCGGTCCCAGCCGAGGTAGCTGCTCCAGTGGTTGCCGGCGTCGCCGCCCCACGGTTCGTCGCGGCTGCCGATGTAGCGCACCGGCTGGCGGTTGCCGACGAAGTCGTTGCCGTCGACGAGGTTGCGCGTCGAACCCGCCGCCAGGTGGACGCCGACCTCGTTGCCGATCACCAGGTTGCCGCGCAGCGTCGTGTACTCGACGTCGTAGACGAAGAAGCCGCGCTTGCTGCCGGCGACGACGTTGCCCTCGACCACCGAGTCCTGCACGGTGCGCAGCATGATGCCGTGGTCGACGTTGTTCCATGCGCGGTTGTTGCGAACGACGTTGTCGCGCACCTCCATCAGCGCGATGCCCCCGCGGTTGGACCAGCTGTCGTTGTCCTCCCACAGGTTGAAGTACGAGTTCATGTAGTGCGTGCCGTAGCGGCTGTGGTGCAGCCGGTTGCCGCGGAAAACCGCGCGGTGCGAGAGGTCGACGTAGAGCGCGTCGCGCACGAAGCTGATGTCGTTGCCCTCGATGCGCGCGCCGTTGCTGGCGAACAGCTGCACGCCGTTGCCTCGCCTCGGGCTCGCGTAGTCGCGCTTGCCGGTGATCAGGTTGCGCTCGATGCGCACGTCGTCGGCCTTCTCGATGTAGATGCCGAACAGGTTGTACGCGAGGTCACAGCGCAGCACGGCGGCCCGGTGCGCGCCGGGCTGGATGTGGATGCCGGCATTCTTGTCCCTCAGGCTGTCGCCCGAGTCGCGCACGATGAGACCCTCGATCGTGACGTCGGCGGAGGCGACGCGGATCGTGTCGCCCTGCTGGCCGCCGCTGACCGTCGGCCGGCCCACGCCGCGCAGCGTCAGCGGCTTCGCCACGCGCAGGTTCTCCGCATAGCGGCCGTGGTGGACTTCGATCACGTCGCCGGCGGCAGCCGCGTCGATCGCGTGCTGGATCGCCCGGCCCGGCCGCACCTCGAGCGTGGCCGCCGCCGGAAATCCGCCCGCCAGCGCGAGCGCCGGGGCGGCGAGCAGGAGGCGGACCGCGCAACCGCGGGCCGTCGCGCGGGCAGCTTTCACGCGGGCATCAGCTCCAGCGCCTGCAACGCGATGAACAGCGTCGCTCCCACCAGCAGGTTCTTGAAGCCGACGTAGGCGAGCATGTCCATCCAGGTCGCCTCGCGCCAGGTCCGTCCCCACCACGGGCCGTCCTTCACGTGGCGCTTGACCTGCATGCGGATCAGCACCTCGTAGACGCTCCAGCCGAACCACCAGCCGATCACGGCCGCCGACGACATCCGCCCGTCGGCCGCGAGCAGCCACGCCGTCGTCGCCGCGGCGGCGAGCGCGAGCCCGGCGGCCTGCAGCGCGCGATGGCTGGCCCACCCGCGGCGGCTCCACGGCCAGAAGTGATCGCGCAGTTCGCCCAGCGTCCACGCGACGAAGCCGCGACCGGCGGCGTAGGGCGGCGTGACCCGCGGGGTCGGCAGGCGCGGATCGGCCTGCGGCGCGATCGCGGGGGACGCGGACATCGCGCCCGCTGCCGGCGCGCCGCCCGCCGTCGGGGCCGCCCCCGCGTCGAGCGCGATCGGAATGTAGTAACCGTCGCGCCCGACCGCGGTCAGCGCCAGGCCGGCCCGCTCGCGCCGCTTGCGCTCCTTGCCCAGCGGCGGGCAGCCGGTCGGGTCGGTGTACAGCACCAGGCAGTCGAGGCATTGCAGGCATTCGCGCTGGTCGATCCGGCCGCCGGCGTCGATCGCGCGCGAGCCGCAGCCGCGCGCGCAGGCCTTGCAGGTGCTGCAGTCGGGCTTGCGCTCGAGCCCGAACCAGCGAAACGTGCTCGGCATCGCGAGCGCGCCGCCGAGCGGGCACAGGTACTTGCAATAGGGACGCTCGACGAAGATCGACAGGCCGAGCAGCGCCGCGACGAACAGCCCGTAGGGCCACGCGCGCCGCGTGACGCCGACGAGGAACGTGGTCTTGAACGGCTCGACCTCGGCCAGCACCTCGGCCAGTCCGATCGAGAACATCGACACGACCAGCAGCCCGAAGAACACCGCATACTTCACCTGCTTCAGCCGGTCGTGCCAGCGCTGCGGCAGCCGGATCTGCCAGCGCCCGAGCCCGACCGCGGCCGCCGCCTTGTACAGAACCTCCTGCAAGGAGCCGAACGGGCACAGCCAGCCGCAGAACAGCCCGCGGCCCCAGAGGAACACGGTCGCGATGATGAAGATCCAGAACAGGAAGATGAACGGGTCGCTCAGGAACAGCTCCCACTGCCACTTGAACAGCAGCGAGTGGAACCAGGTGAGCACCTGCGTGATCGACGGCTGCGCCATCGCGCCGAAGCCGACCAGCGTGATGCTCAGCAGCCACGCGGCGTACTTGAACGCGTCGACCGGCCATTTGCGCCGGTGCGTGGCGCGCCGCGCCAGCGGGCGGCGCAGCGCGTAGACCGCCGCGACCGCGACCAGCAGCGCCGCGAACAGCGCGATCTCGAACGCCTGTGTCTGCCACACCCGCACCCAGGCGGCGCGCGGCTTGTCGATCTTCGGCCGTCCGCCTTCGAGCGCCTGGGCGGGCAGCCAGTACGGTGCGTCGAAGTTCGCGAAGCTGCGCTTGCCGGTCGCGCGGTCGACCCGGTTGCCGAGGAAGCTCAGCTTCCAGGGATAGGCCGCCGAGAACGCCTTCGAGCGCACGATGAAGATCGCCGATTCGTTGAAGGCAGGCGCGCCGGCGGCCTGCAGCCCGTAGAGGTTGCGGTAATCGAGGTCGCGAAAGGTGAAGGCGTCGTCGCCCTGGCGGACCTGCACGCGGTCGAACAGGCCGCCGCGAACGTAGCCCGAACCCTTGAACGACTCGGTGCCCGCGGTGCGGATCACGAAGATCGCGTGCTCGTGCGGCGCCAACTGGGCGCTCAGCCCTTCCCACGCCGCGTCGCCGAGCAGGCTGCGGCCGAGGTCCGGGTGATCGAGGTTGCCGAACCACAACTCGATGAACGGCTCGTCGCCGCGCGGCAGCCCGACCTGCTCCGGGCGCACCCGCAGGCGCTGCACCGCACCGCTGGCGACCAGCGCCGCCCAGTCCTGCCGGCCCTCGATGCGGGCCCAGCGCGCGGGTGCGCGCACCACCGGCGGCAGCAGCCCGACCTGCCGCGCGACCGCGGCGCCGCTGGCGGTGATGACCTGGTTCTGCGCGATCACCGTCACGGTCGCCCCCGAGATGGCGTCGACGCCGAGCACGTCCTCGTCGGGGCGCGACGGGCCGACCTCGATCTTGTCGCGCACCGACTTGCCGACGTACTGCGCGTTGAAGCGGGTCAGCGCCGATTCCGGGATGCCCAGCAGCAGGATCGGTTCGCTGTGCTTGAGCAC
This sequence comes from Burkholderiaceae bacterium, assembly GCA_024711155.1. Classification (GTDB taxonomy): domain Bacteria; phylum Pseudomonadota; class Gammaproteobacteria; order Burkholderiales; family Burkholderiaceae_E; genus Zeimonas. The sequence goes on along the minus strand of JANJTK010000121.1, from coordinate 4,142 downwards.
GCGAACGCCGGTGTAGCGACCGCTGGCGTCCATGCCGATCAGCGTCACCACCGGCTTGCCCGAGTAGGCGGGAGTGTCGGTGATGTCGGTCGACAGCATCACGTAGCCGACCCGCTTGCGCTGCTCGCCTTCGCCCGCCCACGCCTCGACGTACGGCGGCTGGCCCTTGCGCACCGAGAACGAGGTCGCCTGCGGCATCACCTCGCGGCACGGCACCCGCGCGCACAGGTCGGGCGCGCTGGCGAGGTCCTCGGGCAGTGCCGCCTCGTAGGCGGTGGCTGCGGCGCCGGGAGCGTCGGCGGCCGACGCGGCGCCGGGCGTCAGCGCGACGACTGCAAACAGAGCGCTCGACAGCGTGCCGAACAGCGCGGCGGGAAGGGCGGAGAAGGAGGTGCGCATGCGGGAAAGCCGGCCTCGCCGCGGGGCGCGGCCGCGCCGGCGACGGATCAGGCCTCGACGATCAGCCGCGAGCGCATCTCCAGGTGCAGCGCGTGACAGAAGTGCGTGCAGTAGCACCAGAAGACGCCCGGCTGGTCGGCGACGAAGGTGACCGACTTGGTCTCCTGCGGGTTCACGATGAAGTTGACGTTGTACTTCGGAATCGCGAAGCCGTGCGTCAGGTCCTGGATCTTGTCGAGGTTCGTCAGCGTCAGCGTCACCTCGTCGCCCTTGCGCACGCGCATCTCGGCCAGGCTGAAAGAGGGCGCGGTCGATGTGACCTTGATGTTGACCTTGCGGCCGTTGCGGAACACGCCGGACTCCTTGGCGTCCTTCACCGCGTTCGGGAAGTCGTCGAGCGAGTAGATCTGCTTCGGCCGCAGCAGTTCGCGCTTGAAGATGATGAAGTCGTGCGGCTCGCCGCGCACCGGGTGGTCGGCCATCAGCACCATCTTCTCGCCCGAGATGTCGACCAGCTGCTCGTTCTCGGGGTGCAGCGGACCGGCAGGCAGGAAGCGGTCCTTCGAGAACTTGCAGCCGACCGCGAGCCACTTGCCGTCGGCCTTCATGGTCTCGGACTGCGACGCGTTGACGTGCCCGGGCTGGAAGCTCACGTCGAGCCGGTCGACCACGTACTTCGCGTTCTTGTCGCCGCCGTGGAAGCGGATCGCCGCATCGACGTTCCACTTCACCAGCTGGCTGTCGAGGAACAGCGTCGTGTAGGCGTTGCCGCGACCGTCGAACGCGGTGTGCAGCGGGCCGAGGCCGACTTCCACTTCGGCGACGATCGAATCGTCGAGCTTCGGCAGCTTGCCGTCGAACCACGCCAGCACTTTCGCGAGCTCGATCACCGTCACCGTCGGCGACAGCTTGCCGGCGCAGATGAAGTACTTGCCGTCCGGGCTCGCGTTGACGCCGTGCGGGTTCTTCGGAACGGTGACGTACGCGGTGAGCGCGGTGGCGGGGTCGGCGTTGGCCTTGTGCGTGCCGTCGACCACCGGCACCTTGCTGTCGCCCCAGGTCTTGAACTTCCCGTCCTTGACCGCCTGCTCGATGCGCGCCACGTTGAAGAACCCGCACGCGTCGCGCGCGGCCGACATCATGTCGCCGAACAGCGCGGCGTTCTCGGTGTTGTACTGGTTCGCGGCCGCCAGCTTGCCGTCGTACGAAGTGGCGACGAGGTCGCAGTTGCCGTCGATCAGGACCTGCCAGCGGACCTCCATCGACTCGGCGTCGACGCAGGTGAAGAGCGCGCGGTATGCGTCGACCTGGTCCAACCCGGCGCCGCGGTTCGGCAGCGGCAGGTGGAACTCGGCGCCGCAGAACACGCGCGTCGTGTGGTCGATCGCCGGGTCGACCGGGTCGCGCTTGTCCGGGAAGATCCCGTGGAAGCCCTGGATGTTCGGAATCTCGGTGATGCGGTCGCAGACGAAATAATCGAGGCGGATGCGGGCGAGCCGCGAGTTGATCTTGTCGTTCACCCAGGCGTAGCGGCCGTCGTAGTCGCCGCCCTTGTACGACGCGTGCACGTGGTGCGTGTCGCCGACGGTGTAGCGCAGGCTGCCGTCGGCCCGGGTGCCCATCACCTTCTTGCTCTCGTTTGTGATGCCCCAGCCGACCAGCGCGTCGGGAACGAAACACGGGATGCGCACGATCTCGCGTCCGGACGGCAACCCGAGCACCCGCACGTCGCCGGTGTGGCCGCCGCTCCACAAGCCGTAATAGGTGTCCAGTTCGCCCGGCTTCAGGTGCACCGACGCTGATGCCGCGTGGCCGCTGCTGGCGGCCGCTGGCGCGGCGGGTGCCGAGGCGGGGGCGGGCGCGGCGGTCTTGCTGCCGTCGTTGCAGGCGGCCAGGCCGACGCCCGCCAGCCCCGCGACGGCGGCTGAACCGAGGAAGCGGCGGCGGCCGAGGCCCTCCGGGGCGTCGGCTGTCGGGAGTTCGTGAGACCGATCCTGGCTCATGGCGGCGCCTTCCTTTCCCATGTTGTTGGTGTGGTCATGGTGCGCCCGGATCGACGGCTGCTTGTTGAGGTTGGTCAAACCGCGCGCGGCCCGCCGTGCTGAAATCGCGACACACCCGACACGACGAGCGCCGCCGATGGCTCCTTCCGCGTTCTGCAGTTCACGCCGCCGTTTCGCGCGCGTGCTGGGCGCGGCGGCGCTGCTGCCGCTGCCGCTCGCGGGCGCGGCCGCGCCATGGCGCGAGCGCCGGAGGCTGATGGGAACGTGGGTGCAGGTCGGCGTCGCCGATCCGCGGGCGGTGGGCGCGCAGCGCGCGATCGGTCAGGCCTTCGACGAGATGAAGCGGCTGGCCGCCCTGATGAGCGCCTTCGATCCGCGCAGCGTCGTCGCGCGGATCAACCGCGGTGCCGGCGGGCGGCCGGTACCGGTGCCGCCCGAGTTGCTCGCCGTGCTCGGCGAGGCGCGCCGGCTACACCGGCGTACCGGAGGCGCCTTCGATCCGACGGTGGGCCGGCTCACCGCCGGGCTGGCCGGCACCGGCGCGCTGCGCGTGCCCGACGAGCAGGAGGTGCGCGCGGCGCTCGCCCACATCGGCCTCGCGCACCTCGAACTCGATGAGCGGCGCGGCACGGCGCGGCTCGACGATCCGTCGACGCGGCTCGACCTCGGCGGGATCGCCAAGCTGCCGATCCTGCAGGCGGGGCTCGACGTCCTCGAAGCGCGCGGCGTGCGCGGCGCGCTGGTCGACGGCGGCGGCGACGTGCTCGCGAGCGCGCGCGACGACGGCCGCGCGTGGCGTGTCGGCGTGCGCGATCCGGCGGCGCCCGAGCGGCTGCTGGCGATCGTGCCGTTGCGCGCCGGGGTGGTCGCGTCGTCGGGCGACTACGAGCGCTTCGTGATGCACGAGGGGCGCCGCTACCATCACATCCTCGAGCCCGCTACGGGGCGGCCGACGCGCGGGATCCGCGGCGTCACACTGGTCGGCGAGCGCGTCGACGAAGTCAACGGGCTGGGCGCGGCGGCGATGGTCGCCGGGCCGCGCGGCGCGGCCGCGCTGCTCGAGCGCTGCGGCGTCGCGCAGGCGCTGTTCGTGCGCGAGGATGGCGGCGCGTGGATCGGCCCGGCGCTCGCGCAGCGCCTGGAACCGGCGCCGGGCTGAGCCGCGGGGCCCGCCGGAAGGCGGGCGATCCGTCGCGCAGTGTCAGTCGGCGGGCGATCCGTCGCGCAGCGTCAGTCGGCGCGGTGATACGCGGTCACGCGCTCGACCTCGTCCTTCGAGCCGAGGATCACCGCCACCCGCTCGTGCAGCTTCGACGGCTCGATCTCGAGGATGCGCTGGTGCCCGTTGGTGGCCGCGCCGCCCGCCTGCTCGACGATGAACGACATCGGGTTCGCCTCGTACATCAGCCGCAGCTTGCCCGGCTTGTCGGGGTCGCGGTTGTCGCGCGGGTACAGGAAGATGCCGCCGCGGCACAGGATCCGGTGCACGTCGGCCACCATCGACGCCACCCAGCGCATGTTGAAGTCGACGCCGCGCGGACCCTCGCGCCCCGCGAGCAGTTCGTCGATGTAGCGCTTCACCGGCGGTTGCCAGTGACGCGCGTTCGACGCGTTGATCGCGAACTCGCGCGTCTGCTCCGGGATCCGCATGCGCTCGACGGTGAGCCACCAGCTGCCGATCTCCTTGTCGAGCGTGAAGCACGCGACGCCGTCGCCGACGGTCAGCACCAGCAGCGTCGA